>CAZGGJ010000005.1:0-52082 GCA_964525315.1 uncultured Candidatus Saccharibacteria bacterium
GTGCGCGTCACCGGCGGGGACGACTGGCTCAAGGCCGAGGCGTTCGTCTACGAGCGCTACGTCAAGAAGTAGGGACAGCTATATGGTCGGACAATCGATATTTACCACTGATGTTGTCATCCCTGCGGAGTATCGGTCTGCATGAAAATCACCGCGATAACCGCTCAGTTGCAGAACCCCGACCGTGTGAACGTATCAATTGACGGCAAGTATCGATTTTCGCTGGATATCGCCCAAGTGATTGAGCTCGGCGTGAAAGTTGGCCGGGAGTATGACGAGGCAGGGCTGGCTGAGCTGGAGGCGGAGAGTCAGTTCGGCAAGTTATATGCACGGACGCTGGAGTATTGCCTGATGCGGCCGCATAGCTCGCGCGAGGTGCGCGACTACTTGTACCGCAAGACCAGAGCCACGAAGTATAGGAGCAAGAAAACTGGCGAGCTGAAGGAGCGAGCAGGCGTGAGCGAATCTATTACTGCCAGAGTGTTTGACCGGCTGGCCGACAAAGGCTATATCGATGACGAAAAGTTTGCGCGCTACTGGGCTGAAAATCGTAATCAGACGAAAGGTGCGAGCCGCCGTAAGCTGCAGGCTGAGCTCCGCGCCAAAGGTATCGAAGCTGCTATCATCGACACGGCACTAGCCGAAAGCGACCGGAGCGACGAGGATGAGCTGGCCAAAATCATCGCCAAAAAGCGCGCTCGCTACCCCGACGAACAAAAGTTCATGCAATACCTTGCTCGCCAAGGGTTCAGCTACGATGATATCAAGACTGCACTTTCGGGCGGCACATGATAAAATAAGGCCTATATGAGCAAAAAGGCAAAAAGAACAACACTCATACTGCTTGTGTGCGGATTGTTTTTGTCTGGGCTGTATTGTACGTTCAGTGCGTTTATGCGGGCCGTTGTATGTTGCTTCGGCAACTTCTTTGGCGGCTATTTGTATGATGACTCAGCCAAGAATTTGCTCTATCTGGGACTAGGCTTGCTGGCCGCTTCGGGCTTGGTAGGCTGGAAACTTTATAAAGTTACAAAACCGTAAGTCGCTACTCTTCCCTGTGCGATTCGGTGGCTGGCTTGGTCTTGCGGAAGGGGTTGACATAGCTGCCGGGCGTCGTGACACGCGTATGCTCGACTGCCTCGGCCTTGGAGTGCACGACGATAGCATCGCCGTTGATCTCGATAATCTGCGAACGATGGATGAGCAGCTCGGGGTCGATGAGCCGCTGCGAAAAAGGACGCTTGACACTCAGCTGCTGAATCGAGAAATCGCCTACGTCTAGCGTGTAGTCGTATACTTTGCCGAGTTTGTGCCGCTTTTCGTCGATAACTTTCATACCGACCAAATTGAAGTGCAAATCATATACATCGTCCAGATGAATCACGTCGCCCTTCACGACGAGCTCGTCGAGTGAATCCACGATAAACCCGATATCGCTCAGCTCGCGGGCGTCTGCCACGCGCAGAAATGGCATGGGTGTTGGCGGTAGCAGCGTACTATCGATACGGTAGGCAATGACAGCGAATGGCTCTGGGTCGATGACAGCATGAACAGTTCGTGCAAGTTCGCCGCCGGTCTGCAGACTCATGACGGGGAGGTTGAGGAGGCGCGATCCGACTATTAGCATGTCTTTACTATACTGCACTTTTCGTTAATTACTCAACAAACGGACTCGTCCGGGTGTCGGGAAGCTTCAGGGGGTCGCCGGTACCGGCCGGCTTGAGCGTACGAAGCCGTTCGATAGTATTTTTGTCAAACCCGGGCTCGACCGACTCGGTAATTGCAGTGGTATCGGTTGAGGTTTGGACTGTTTGGTAGAGCATGAGGATGGCGATCGACAGGCCGCCAAGTGCAATTACCACAAAAAGTATCACATGGTATCGGTGAAAGAACCGGGAGTACCCGTTGAGCAGTTGACTGGTAGAGACATCAATGGCCATTAGCGTGTATATACCTCAATCGTTAGTGTATCGACAGTGATGGCATCAGTACCTTCGACATTTGACATACTCACTTGCGCCACCTGCATTTTGGTGAGGTTTTGCTCGATATAGTGGAGGAACGACAAGAGGTTTCGGTACTTGACGGGGTTTTTCAGGGAAATGGTGACAACTTTGGTGCCAAGTCCGCCTGCGGCAGGCGCGGCAGGAGTGGCAGGTTTGGCGCCTGAGGTAGCAGAGCCGGCGGCGGCATTGTCAGTGAAGGTATAGCTCATAATGCTCACGCCCGCTTGCTTGGCAATGGTTTGCAGGTCGCTAATGATGCTGTTTTGGTAGTTTTTACGTTCGGCAACGATTTGCGTTGAGCGCTTGACGGCCTCCTGGTTGGTCTCCAGGTCATGGGCGAGTTCTTGGATGCGGCGGACTTTTTGGTCGCCGTTGACAGCCTCGTAGACGACCTTTTGCACATCAGTGGCTTGAGCTTGCAGGTACTGCATGCCGAAAAATCCCAGCGCTATCGCGAGGATAACAAGCAGTCCCAGCAGCGAGAGGAGTACGATCCGCAGCCGTACGGCGCTACTAATCAATACCTTGGTGCTCATTGAAACAGCTCCTTAGTGAAGGTGACGGTCATCGTAATCTGGTAGGGATACTTGTCAGACGATACCTCGGTATTGGTGATGGTACCAAACTGCGCGTCGCTGTAGTACGGAGATCCTGCAAATACGTCCTTGAACTTGAGGAGCGCGGCCTCAGTGCGCGCACGTGCGGTAATGACGGTCGGTTTGCCGACAGTTGTCGGGTCGAGTGTGAGTTGGTTGAGTACGACGCCGTCCGGGATGGTAGAAGCAACGCGGAGGACAATGGTTGAGTAGCTGACTTGCTTGTCGAGGACAGTCTTGGCTGTTTTGAGGTTGGTTTTGAACTCGGCAATAGCTTGTTTTTGTGAGAGGAGCTGCCGAGTGTTGGCTTCGTTCTCTTCGATTTTGGCTTGGCTGGTGCTGCGGGTCGTCTCGAGGTAGTACCAGACAAATCCAAATGCCGCCAAGGTCATTACCATCACGACAATCAGCAGGAATATATAGCGGACAAGCAGACGGTTGGTTCGGCCGGCAAGGATTTCGCGCTTCTCACTGGTGGGAAGGAGATTGATCATCGCCATATCCTTTCGCTTGGGATACTTGCCAGGCCGGCTACGGTGATGAAGCGGGGACGGAACTGCTTGCTCGGCTGGGGGAGCGAGCCAAAGTTGAGCTTTTGCCACGGGCTGGCCACGCGAGCTGCCATGACGAGCTCATTGGTGAAGTAGTCGCCGATACCCGGGACGTTACTGCCGGCGCCGACCACAAGTACCTGCTCAATCTTCTCTGAGCTGGCAATACGCTCGCTATAGTAGCGGATAACCTTGCGGACTTCGGCAACGATACGGTTGAGATCAGGCTTCATGGCACCGAGAATTTTGGCTTGGCGCGGACTGGGGTTGAGGCCATTAATCACCTTGAGTTGGTGAGCGTTGTCGAGAGCGATATTGAGTTTCTTGGCAATATTGAGCGTGAAGGTATTGCCGCCGATACTAAGGCCGCCGCTGACACGGATCGCACCTTTATCGAGGACGGCAATATCAGTGGTCGCTTGACCGATATCGATAATCAGGGTAGAGAGGTGGCCGTCTTCGGTGGCTTCGAGAACGCGCGCGACAGCATTGATGCCGGGCTCGACCATGACTGGCCGGAGGCCGGCGTCCCAGACCGCTTTGGTGCAGGTGTCGACGAGGGTCCGCGGAATGGCTGCCATAATTACCTGGATGGTATCTTTGCTGCGTTCGATCACCTCATAGTCAACGTATAGCGAGGTGAGGGGTACTGGGATGTACTGGCTGACTTCTATTTCCACGGCATCAGCAAGGTTTTTCTCCTGGGAAGCGGGCAGCGAAAACGTGCGTGAAAAGGTCCGGCCTGTCGGTATGCCGATAACAGTGTGGTTGCTGGGGAGGTGGCCAACGACATTGTCGTGTACAAGCGTACGAATATTTTCGGCAAGGTAGGTATTGTCGGGGTCGGAGCCGTTCAGCGCTTCTTGCATTTTGATCGGGTCAAGGTCAATTGAGCCGTAGCCTTCGACAAGCCACTGCTTGGGGTTGACGGTCATGATTTTTAGTCCCGTAGGACCAATGTCGAGACCGATGGTTTGCTTGTCTTTATAGAATAATTTTTTTGCCACTACGATGCCCAGGTAGAGTTACTAGAACCAGTATAGCAGAAAATGCTTACGCCTACTACCTTTTATGAAGGGTAAAGCTCGGCTGCCGCCTCGTGTACCACCTATTCTTTGATAGATTGAGAAAGGCCGGCAATTGGCTGCATAACGCTGGCAGCGATGAGGCCAACCATGCCGCCCATGAACACGATCATGACCGGCTCGATGATTGAGCTGAGGCCGTCGATTGCGGTGTCGACCTCTTCTTCGTAAAAGTCGGCTACCTTGATGAGTACGGTATCGGTTTCGCCGGTTTCTTCGCCGACGGCAAGCATTTGCGCAACAATCGGCGGGAAAAGTTCGTTTTTTTCGATAATAGAGGAGAGCGGCGCACCGTTTTTGACAGCATCGGCCGCATCAGTTAGTGCTGTTTGAAAGCTGCTGTTGCCTACGGCCCGCGACGTGACTTCCAGGGCTTCAAGGACAGCCACGCCAGCTCCCATAAGCGCTGAAAAGGTGCGAGCAAAGCGGGCGATAGCCACCTTAGTAACGATTGTCTTGATGCCGGGCATTTTCAGTACCAGTGCGTCAAATTGCTTCTTTCCGCGGTCGGTCTTGATGTAGCGCATCAGCGCAATACCGGCACCGATAAGCACCGGTAGCAGGATGTACCAGTACGAGATCATGAATGCACTAATAGCGAGCATAGCTTGCGTCAGCGGTGGCAACTCGGCATCCGGACCGCCAAGGTCCTTAATGATTTTGCCGATCTGCGGGATAACAAAGAGCATCAGGCCAAAGAAGGCGAGGATAGTAATGCCAACCAGTACCATCGGGTAGGTCATGGCGCTTTTGACCTTTTTGCGGATGGTGGCTGCCTTTTCCTGTTGCAGGGCAAGGCGCTTGAGGATGTCGTCGAGGATACCGGCGGCTTCGCCGGCGCGGACCATGTTGACGTACACGTCGTTGAACACTTTGGGGTGTTTGGCAAGGGCATCGGCAAGCGCTGTGCCACTTTGGACATCCTTGAAGATGTCGGCGACAACCTTTTTGAGTGTGGGGTCGTCGCTGTGATGCTCAAGCGAGCCAAGTGCGCGCAGGAGCGGCACTCCTGCTCCGACCATGGCGCTAAGTTGCCGGGTAAACATAACGATGCTGTCGCTTTTGACAGAGGTTTTCTTGAGGAAGCTCGGCAGGGCAATCTCGCCTTTTTTGTGCTGGTCGTGAGCATCGTGGATACTGATCGGCCGCAGCTGTTTGCCAGTGAGAACGGATATAGCGGTCTGCTTATCGATGGCTTCGACGGTGCCGTTAATAAGCGTTTGGCTACGATCGAGCGCGATATAGGCGAATTGCGGCATGTCCTCTACTCCCTGGTTACTCGAAGGACTTCTTCGATGGTAGTATTGCCGCGAAGCGCCTTGACGACGCCATCGGTTTGCATGGTCATCATGCCTTCTTTGACAGCCTCATCCTGGATTTGCGTGCTGGTAGCGCCAGCCATGATGAGCTTTTGGACGGAAACGGTATTGCCGAGGACCTCATAGATACCGATACGGCCTTTGTAGCCGGTATTGCCGCATTCTTTGCAGCCGTCTGGATGAGCTCGCCATAGCTGCGTGATAGTTGTGTCCGTAGTGCCAGGAGGCGTATCGCCGCCGATTTCCTGCTCGGCCGCTAGCTGGACGAACGCATGAATGTGGCTGAAATCCTTGCCTTCTGCGAGTGTAAACAGCTTGACGACCTCATCAATTTGCTCTTCGTTAGGCGTATAGCTTTCGCGGCAGGCCGGGCAAAGGCGCCGGACGAGGCGCTGGCCAACCACTGCCTTGACGGTGCTAGCGATAAGGAATGGTTCGATGCCCATGTCGAGGAGGCGCGGCAAACACGTCGCGGCATTGTTGGTGTGGAGCGTGCTAAACACAAGGTGGCCGGTCAGGGCCGCCTGCACGCCTAAATTGGCGGTTTCGCCGTCGCGAATCTCGCCGACCATGATGATATTTGGGTCCTGGCGCAGCAGAGCGCGCAGGCCGCTGGCAAAGGTCATGCCGGCCTTGACGTTTGTCTGGGTTTGGTTGACGCCGGGGATTTTGTATTCGACGGGATCTTCGATTGTTGAGATATTTACATCAGGTGTATTGAGCATGGAAAGCACGCTGAAGAGGCTGGTCGACTTGCCGCTTCCGGTCGGGCCCGTGACCAGAATCATGCCGTTGGGCTCGGTGATGGCTTCGTTGATGACCTTCAGCGAGTGCCCCCAGTAGCCGAGCTCCTTGAGGGTGATAGTCTTGTTGGACTCGTCAAGGATACGCATGACGATCTTTTCGCCGTCGGTGATAGGCAAGGTGCTGACACGAAGGGCGTACTGCTTGCCAGCGACCTTTATCTTGAAGCGGCCGTCCTGCGGCACGCGGCGTTCGTCGATTTTGAGGTTAGAGAGGATTTTGATGCGGCTGACAAGTGCGCTGAGCACGCTGCGCGGTAAGCGATTGACCTCTTTGAGGACGCCGTCGATGCGGTAGCGAATCTGAACGTATTCTTCACGGGGCTCGATATGGATGTCGCTGGCGAGCGAACGAATAGCATACTCGAGCAACAGATTGACAGTCTGAGCAATGGGCGAATCTTCGGCCACATCGGACTCGCTGACGGGCTTGGTATCGGCGTTATCCTCGCGCTGGATATCGATGACTTCCTTGAGCTCTTCATTGACGTCGCCGCGATAGTGCTCGAGGCAGTCGAGGATGTTCGAAAGCGTCGCGATGTAGATGGTGGCATTGTCGCCGATTTCTTTCTTGAGGAAGCTGACGGCCTGGACGTCGTCCGGATCCTCCATGGCAAGGTGAACAATGCCGTTTTCGTCGATATTGAACACCACGGCGTTGTACTGGCGAGCAATACGCTCAGGGATTTTGGTGAGGATGTCTTTGTGGATTTCCTGCGGCACAAGGTGGACAAACGGCACATCGATATACGCAGCATAGAGCTTGATAAGGCTGGCTTCGTCGGCAAGGTGCTGTTCGTAAACGAGCTCCTGGAGCGGCTGTTCATCCTGAGCAGCCTCTGCAAGGAGAGGCTGAAGTTGCTCTTCGGTGGCAAGCCCGCCCTCGATGAGCAGTTTTTGAACAGTTTCGTCGGATATGCGCATAATGCTTACGGCTATTGTACCGCAGCATCGGCGCTTACGCTAGTAGCCAAGCGAGGCTTGCGGTATACTACGTAGCAAGATGATACCCCGCACGATCACCGACGAAGCAGCGATGGCCGAACTTGGCCGGCAGCTTGCTCATGAGCTGCGCGGCGGCGAGCTGATTGAACTGATTGGCGACGTGGGTGCGGGCAAGACGACTCTGACGCGGGCGCTGCTCCGCGCGGCAGGCGTGACGCAGGCGGTACAAAGCCCGACATTCACGATTTGCAACCGCTATGAAGCCGGTGGTCTGCAGTTTGCGCACTACGACTTCTACCGGCTGGGCGAGGCAGGCATTATGGAAGAAGAATTCAGCGAGACGGTACATGACCCACAGACGGTAACGATTCTCGAATGGGGCGATATCGTCTCGCCGGCCATGCCTGGCGATAGGTTGAGCATTCACATCACTTCTACCGGCGAAACAAGCAGGCAAGTGGCAATTACCGGCCACGGCCGTTTGCGGCCACTCGAGGAGCAACTTGCATGATACTCCTCCTTGACACCTCCACAGCAACCTGCCGGCTGACACTTGTCGATGGCGGCGAACGGCACGACTATGAATGGGAAGCCGGGCGCGGCCTGGCCCGCGGACTGCATGCCTACCTGCGCGACCGATTGGCCGAGCATGGCTGGACGTTTGCCGACATCGCAGGAATCGGCGTCATGCAAGGCCCGGGCAGCTTCACGGGCTTGCGCATCGGGCTGACGGTGCTTAATACGCTGGCCGATACGCTCGCTATTCCCATCGTCGGCGTCGAAATGAGCGATACGTGGCGCGACCAAGCGCTTAGTCGGCTAGCGGCGGGCGACAACGACCGCCTAGTTCTGCCTATGTACGGTGCAGAAGCGCATATCACTCAGCCGCGGAAGTAGGGGTATTTGCCGCGGGCGGTGTATAGTCGCTCCCGAGCCGCGCTTCGACGTAAAATTCCCATAGCTTTCGTGTGGTGCCGGGACGGAAGGTGACGGGGCAGCCGACTCGCAACCCGTCGGTCTTGATGCCGCCAATCCGGCGAAGACTTGGCGACTCAGGGGCACTCTTGGGATAGTGTATGTAGTGCGCGTCAGCGATGGGACCGGGCTTGAATTGATACCCTGTGCCAGCTGGATTCAGTTCGATGTGGTTTGGGAAACAATCACTACGCGGCTGTTTGAACATATTATATCTCACGTAGGCTACAAACTGATTGATATCGAGCTTTGCCAAACTGTCGAGGAGGCGGTAGCTGCCATATATTTGGTCGGGTGATGGTGCGGGGTCGGCATCGAGGTGTTCTAGGACGTGATATATTTCCGAGGCAGTACTTACGTAGGTGTTGATACCGCGTTTTACCAACTGCGTTTCTGGGTCTCTTGAGCTCATAGAAAATCCCTCTTTGAAGTCATCTTCATACTCGGCCATTTCACCACGAAGGTGCGGGCAGACTACCGTGACGCAGCGTTCTGCGACACGGCTCAGTACTTCGCGGTACCGTTTGTTGAGTTTGGCAGGTGTTTCCGCGAATGTTTGGAGGTAAGTCAGTATCGGTGGTGTGAGAGCTATATCGACCACGCCCGCGGCAATAACACCGATGTCAGCATATACAAGAGGTTTGGCGTCTTCAAGTGATTGCGGTAAGCCTACCGCTACTTCTGGGCAATTAGGTGAGATATCGTGCTGTTTTAGCTTATTGAAGTGTACAATAGCTTCTCGACGACGGTTCATCTTTTCATTATACCATACTTAGTAGTATATTGTCAAATAATAACGCCATGTACACTGCCTCATACTATCTGCTATACTTGAGGTAGGTCCGTTTCTACAGACTATTTGAACAATTTTTAGCATACTCCGGACACCTTTTGATTATGTACAGACAGGGACGATGAACACGCCCCTGGGGTGGCCGAGAAAGGACACAATATGGAACTACTTATCGCCGCAATCATCGGGACGCTGCTTGGCGTGGGCGGAAAATACGGCTACGACGCCAAGGTGAAAGCAGCCAATAAGGACAAGGCCGAGAAGGCGCTTGAGCAGGCTGAGCGCAAGGCTCAGTCAATGGTCGACAAGGCCAAGGCCGAAGCCGAAGACCTGGAGCGCGAACGCCGCCGCGAGTGGAAGAAGACCGAAGACCGCTTGGCTGACCGCGAGGTAAACCTCGACCGCAAGCTTGACGAGCTCGACAAGCGCGCTGAAAAGCTGCGCAAGGCTGAAGACGAAGTCGAGAAGCTCAAAGACGACATCCGCGACATCCGCACCAAGCAGCAGGAAAAGCTCGAGAAAATCGCTGGCCTCAAGAAGCAAGACGCCGCCGAAAAACTCATGCAAATGACCGAGCGCGACATCAAGCAAGACCTCACCGGTCTGGTCGCCAAGCTGCAAAAGGACGCTCAGGAAGACGCCGAAGACCGCGCTCAGGAAATCCTGGTCACGGCCATGGAGCGCATGAGCAGCGAAGTCACGGCTGAACGTACCGTCACCGCCGTCAAGCTACTTGATGACGAAATGAAGGGCCGCATTATCGGCAAGGAAGGCCGCAATATTCAGGCCATGCAGCGCGCCACTGGCGTCGATTTCCTAGTCGACGATACGCCAGGCATGGTGGTGCTCTCAAGCTTCGACCCAATTCGCCGCCAAGTTGCCCGCCTCGGCCTCGAAATGCTCATGAAGGACGGCCGTATCCATCCGGGCCGCATCGAAGAAGTATTTGCCAAGGCCGAAAAGCAGATTGAGAAGGAAGTCATCCGCGCTGGCGAAGACGCTGCCCGCGAAGTCGGCGTTGTCGGTATCCCGAAGGAAATGCTCCAGCTGCTTGGCGAGCTGAAGTTCCGCACCAGCTATGGCCAAAACGTCCTCATGCACTCGACCGAGATGGCGCACATCGCCGGGATGATTGCCGAAGAAGTCGGTGCTGACGTCCGCACGGTCAAAATTGCTACCTTGCTGCATGATGTTGGCAAGGCTGTCACCCACAAGATTGAAGGCAAGCATCACCATATCGGTGCTGAGCTGGCGAAGAAATATGGCATGAAAGAAGCGGTGGTCCACGCTATCGAAGCGCACCACGACGACATCGAGGCGACTACGCCAGAAGCCCTCATCGTGCGCGTCGTCGACGCCGTCAGTGCGGCTCGTCCGGGCGCACGCAATATCAGCGCCGAGAACTTCGCCGAGCGTATGCGCGACCTCGAAAACGTCGCCCTTAGTTTCCAGGGCATCGACAAAGCCTACGCTATATCAGCCGGCCGCGAAGTCCGCGTCATCGTCCGCCCAGAGAAGATAGACGACCTCAGTAGTATCCGTCTGGCACGCGACATCGCTACCAAGATTGAGAGCACCATGCAGTACCCAGGTACCATCAAGGTGAGCGTCATCCGCGAAACGCGTGCTATCGAGTTCGCGAAGTAGTATAAAGCATCTCATTCGCAAAGAAGCTGCCATTTTGGGCAGCTTCTTTTGATTAATTTATTGTATATTGCTAGCGGCAAGGTATATCATAGGCATATGAATACCGATGACGAGAGCAAGCAGCCAGAGCAACCCGAAGCAACCGAGCAACCAACGCGGCGCGTGAGGCGCAGGGAGCAGCCGAGCCGCCTTGCCGGCTTTAAGGCGTGGTGCGGGGCGCACAAGCGAGCCCTCCTTATTACTGGGGCACTAGTCCTAGTAGCTATCATTGTCCTCGCAGCAGTACCCGCGACACGCAACAAAATTGCCGGCGTGTTCGTCAAAAAGACCGTCACGGTGTTGGTGAAGGACAGCCAGAAGTCAAACCCGGTGTCGAAAGCCGAGGTTGCGATTGGCGGTGTCCACGCGCAGACCGACAAGGATGGCAAAGCGGTCCTGCAAGGCATTGAGCCCGGCACGCATGACGTGACAGTGACCAAAGAGCTCTACAAACAGGCAACTACCACGGCGACAGTGCCGATATTTGGCGATGCGGCGCAGCTTGCCGTCACTGCGGAGCCGACTGGCCGGCTGGTAGCAGTATCAGTTACCGACCGAATCAGCGGTGCGGTTGTTGCAAATGCCACTATCGATGCCGGAAACGGCAATAGCGCCACCACTGACAATAAGGGCCAGGCCACTGTCGTGGTGCCGGCCGACAAGCCGCAGATTACTGCCACGGTATCGGCGGTAGGATATTTGCAGGCCAAAGACGCCGTTATCAAGCAAGAGGAGACGTCATCGCTGCAAGTCGTGCCGACCGGCGAGGTGTACTTTCTTTCAAAACAAAGCGGCAAGGTAGATGTCGTCAAAACCAATTTCGACGGCTCTAGCCGCAGCGTGATAGTCCCTGGAACTGGCAACGAAAATGACCGCGAGACGTCGCTTCTGGCCTCGCGCGACTGGAAGTACCTCGCCCTGCTCGCCAAGCGCGACAAGGAGACTGCACTCTACCTCATCGACACTGCCACCGGCAAACTCGAAACGATTGATGAGGGCAAGGATTTGCGCTTTAGTCTCGTCGGCTGGTCGGGCTCGCGATTCGTCTATTCGCTCACGCGTGAGAATCGCAAGGATTGGCAAGCGGGCTACCAAGTGCTCAAGAGCTATAACGCGCCAACGCGGCAGCTGACAGTGATTGATGAAACACAGGCCGGTAGCGAAGGCGATTCGGTTGCGCAGACGATGTCGGGCTTTTATATCCTGAAAAACGACCAGATTGTCTATATCAAAGATTGGTATGCCGGGTGGAGCTACGGGCTGGATAACCGCACAGATACTATCGCTTCTATTCAGGCCGACGGCAGCAATAAGCGCGCCCTCAAAAGCTACAAAGCGATGGACCTGAGCTATATCGAAGCCAAGCTGTACACGCCGCAGGAAATCCATTTTAGGGTTTGGGACGATGAATACAATCGCCTGGAAAATGTCATGACAGTGGGCGGAAAGCTTGAGCCTGTGCCGCCGGCACAGCAGAAGTTCGACCAAGAATACCCGACGTTCCTCATGTCGCCAGACGGCACCAAGTCGTTCTGGGCCGAGCCGCGCGACGGCAAAAATGCGCTGTTCATCGGCGACGATAACGCGACTGACGGCTCCAAGCAACTGCTCGCGAATTTGTCGGACTACGGTACCTACGGCTGGACAACTGACAAATACTTGCTTCTGCAAAAGAACAGTAGCGAACTCTATATCACGACTGCCGACCAACTCAAGAAAGGCGCCACGCCGCTGAAGATTAGCGACTATCATAAGCCATCTCTCACCTATAGCGGGTATGGCTATGGCTACGGCGGCCTATAGCGGAGGCAGCCGCCTCCCAGTAAGTATGCTACACTGGTAGCATCAGGAAGGAGGTTGCAATGAGTGATCTAACTGAAGCGACCGTACGCGGAGTGGTGCGGAGCGAGCTAGCGAACGTGCAGAATGATATCAAGCGGCTGGAAGGGCTTGTCTCGCGGGTCGAAACACGCCTCAACGAACTCCATACCGTGCAAAACGAGGTCCACCGGATGGTCTCGGATGTCACGCGGCTGCAAGACCAGCTGCGGAATGTACCGGCTCTCGGCCAATCGATTCAGCGCGTCCAGACAGTTGTCGATGAAATCCGAACCCGAGCGCAGCACGCTGAGGAGTCGGCGCGCTATACGGCTGGCTACGTGGCTATGCGCCTCAAGGAGCGCTACGAGGACGGCACGGTATAAACTAGCTCGTTGTCGGCTGATCGGTCGAGATCGTTACTTCACCCAGGGGGTCGCCCACCAGGACAATCCGGCCATCGCGCGCGCCGCCGAGCGAGCAGCTGTATAGTGTCAGTTTGTCAGTGCCGTTGGGCTGTTCTATTTCGACCTGGTCGGGCTTGACATCAAGTATTTTGGCCACGCGGTAGCCGTAGCGTTTGCCGTTGTAGTCGATAATGATGTTGTCGCCGACGGTCATTTTGTCGATGTGGTAGAAGGGAGATTTGCGTACCGTCTCGGTAGGGGTTGGTGCCAGGTAAAAGCGATGGGCCGCAATGACGAAGTTGCCGCCGTCTTCGGGGTTGCCATTCGCTGGTTTGCGCCACTCGGCACCGTTGTCAAGCGCTTGCTGGCCCTTGCCATAGGCAATATTGATGCCGAGCTTCGGGATGATGATGCGATTGTCCTTGACAGTGGGTTTGCTCAGTGTCTGCGGATCGATCGGCTTGACGGCCTGGAGGGCTGGCAGCACTACCGGTGCTGTCACCAGGCTTAGGACATAGAGGCCGCCGCCCAGCAGGAGCACTGCTACGGCTGTAATGATTCCAGTCCGCCTCATAGAACCCCGCTGTTTCTCCAACATAAGCATAAGTACTACCTAGTATAGCACATTTACCAGACGTTGCGAGGGTCTAGTCGGGCAAGTTTGGCGACAAAGTACTGAGCCAAAAACCACAGGAGCGTCATAACGGCACAAAATCCGCCAAATGCGGCGGTGACATCGCGTGACAAGGGCGATTCGGGTGGTAGCGGCAAGTAGAGCAGCAGGAAGGGCAGCAGAAGCAGCCCGAGCTTGATAGACCAGGTAATGCGCTCGAGCCAGGTTTTCTTGCGCTTTGGCGGGAGCTTTTTGCTGCTCGTCCGTGCAACGTGCTCGACGGCGATCTCGGCTGTCTGATGCGTCAGTTTGCTGCCGGCTCGCCCTACTACGCGCGGAATGCTCACGATAGCATAGGTGATCACGGCGAGCGAGAATACCACCGTGGCGACCAGGACAATCGTCTGCACAACCGGTGGCAGCGTCGTAGCCACGGGTGCAACCGGCTGAGCTGCGGGTGCCGCAGGGACGAATAAGTGTCGTAGCTCGCTGGCATTGATGCGCGGAAACACCGCGACCGCCAGCATCCACATCCACTGAACCAGGCAGCTGATATAGCCTAAGGCGCCAAACGCGTTTGCAAACCGGCTGGCTGTCGTTGGTTTCTTCATATGCATATAATACCATTTGCGCGCGAGAGTAGGGACGCTTTGCTGTGTAATGTAGTACAATTGTGCATATGTTGTATCGCTCTGCGCCTCCTCGCAACAACCGCCGATTGTGGATTGCTCTAAGCGGCGGACTACTGGTGGCGGCGCTGTGCGGCGGGTATTGGTATTGGTCGCAGCAGCAGCCTTCGGCCGAACGAGTAGTGACGGCACCGCAATCGCCCTCGCCGCAGCAACCTCCCGCTACTGAGCCGCCATCACTCACATTTGCTGCTATGGGCGATATGCTCGCGCATGATTCGGTTGTTGCTCAGGCGAAAATGGCTGACGGCTACGACTTTACTCCTTATTTCAAGCACGTACGCCCGCTCTACGAAGGGACCGACGTGGTATTTTGCAATCCCGAGACACCGGCTGCCGGCGCTGCCTATGGCATTAGCGGCTACCCGACGTTTAACGCGCCCACCGAGTTTGCACGCGACCTGAGCCGAGCGGGTTGTAATCTCATTAACACAGCGTCAAACCATATGACTGACAAAGGCCAAACCGCACTCAATGCAACACTCGATGAATGGAGCAAATACAAGCCGCTTGCGATTACCGGTGCCAACCGCAGCGCGGATGAGCAGCAAACAGTTCGCTACTTTGAGAAAAACGGCATGACGGTCGCGTTTTTGGCGTTTGCGGATTTTAGTAATGGCCCGATCCCGCATGCTTATAGCCTGAATCTCTATCATAATACCGAGCTTGTACGTCAGCTTATGACTGCAGCACGCAAAAAAGCTGATGCCGTAGTGGTATCGATGCACTGGGGTACGGAGGATTCGCATACGGTCAATGCCGACCAACGAGCCGCTGCCAAGCTGGTCGCCGACCTGGGCGCAGATGTCATCATAGGCACTGGTCCGCATGTGTTGCAGTCGGTTGAGTGGGTCAAGCGGGCAGATGGCAGCCGCACGCTGGTCTGGTATTCGATTGGCAATATGCTATCGAGTCAGCTTCAGGTAGATGAGCTGACTGGCGGCGTGGCGAAGTATCGTTTGACGAAGACCGCAGATGGGATACGTGTTTCAGACATTGCGTTTACCGGTACGTTCATGAGTTATGAGTGGTCGGCCGCCGACCAGCAAGCTCAGCGCCTCGAAAGCAGGCGCAACCTCCAGTTGCGGCCGCTCGCTAGCGCTGCAGAGCAGACGCGCTTATTTGGCCTGACTGTCGATGAGCGGCGCCAAAAGCTTCACACTTGGCTGGGCAGCTCAGTTGAAATGACGATTACTCCGTAATAGCTCCAGCAGCGAGCAATTCTTTGCGGGCAGTATTGAGATACGGCGCGGCTTCGTCTAGCGATAGGCCGGACTGGTAGAGGGCGTTTGCCAACTCCTTGCCGACATAACGAAAATGCCACGGCTCGTAGTGAAAGTCGGTAATGCCTTCCTTTTCTTTGGGGTAGCGAAGGATGAAACCGTACTCATGCGCGTGCTCTTTGAGCCATTTGCCTGCAGAAGTTGTGCCGAAGCACTCCTCTAGGTAGCAGTAGTGGTCTAGCGTGGTAACGTCGACCACTAGGCCAGTTTGGTGCTCGCTATAACCCGGCTTGGCGCTGAAGGTATCGGCCGCTGCTTGGCCGTATACGTTGATGTAGTTGGTGTAGTACGTACGCTGCAGGCTAGCGCTCCGAAAGCCGCTGCCAATCTCGAGCCGGTAGCCAGCGGTATTTGCGCCCGCAAATAGCTGCTCGACAGCAGGAGCAATGTCCTTGCGTACGGATTGTTCGTCGGCTGATTTGTCCGAGCGGACTGCAACATTCGGCTGCGCGACGATGGGGTGGTAATTGATGTTGCTGAGAGGGTGGGATTTGTTGACGAGACGCCAGATGCTGTCATCGTGCAGATAATTTTCTTTGATCGCGGGGATTGCTGGGGTATTTGGCAGCTGCACCATCACTTGCTTGGGTTGTTGTGCCGGAGTGGAAGCTACGGGCGATGCTGCTTGCGTAGACGACTGCTGCGGTGCTGGCTGGTGCTCTGTGAAGTACTGCCAGCCGAGCCATATGCCTAGGCCCAGTAGGGCGATGATGACAGCCACTATGACGGGCCAGTGGTTTCTATGTCGAGAATATATATTCATGCATTTGCTCATTATGGTCGGGGTGATCCGATTTGAACGGACGACCTCACCGTCCCGAACGGTGCGCGCTACCAAGCTGCGCCACACCCCGACGCTAGGTAGTAGTATACGCCACTATTGCTTTGCGAGCCAGTGTTCGACGAGGTAAAGTGCTGTGATGGACTGGCCTTCGTCCATCTCGCCTGTTTCGATAAGCTGGTGGATTTCGTCAAGTGTAGCGAACCTGCCGTCGTCTATGAGCTCGGCATCGTCGGACGGTGCTCTTTCGCCAATGCGGAGGTCAGTCGCGACGAAAGTAGCCATCCGCTCTGTCATGACGCCGTCGCAAACTCTTGTCATGCCGATTTGCTGCCAGGTCTCGGCGATAATGCCGGTCTCCTCGGCGAGCTCATGTTTGGAGGCGAGCTCGATATCCTCGCCATCGGAGTTGCCAGCTGGCAACTCCCAGCGCCAACCCCCGGCAACGTAGCTGTACGAGTGGATAATGTATAGTTGCTGCTGGTCATTGATAGCGGCCACAATGACCGAATCCTTCGACTCGACGACACCGTAAATGCCATGCGAGCCGTCCGGCCGTATGTTTTGGTCCTCACGGACACGAATCCAGGGGTTTTGGTAAACGACTTTGGAGCTGAGGATGGTGAAGGGGGCTGGGTTGCTCATGATTAGGTAGTATACGCTTTTTGGGGAGGGGATACCATATGGCTGAAGTTGCTTGGCTGAGGGAGCCTAAGGAGCAATTTTTCTATTTTTTCTTCTTACTCTTTTTAGTTCTGCTTTTTCTGGCTTTTATATGCTTGCGGAGACCGCCTTGGGCTACGAAGTCTGTTACTCGAAGCTCTCGCCATGTTCCTATGATGGGCCTACCTTCGACTGGTCTATTACTGTACTGTCCGTCGGGAGTATCCTCCTCATTCGTCAGGTATGCATTTATCGGTTCAGGGTCGGCGAATCTATTGCCATTACGATCGGTGTCGGTAGGTGTAATAGTTTTTCGCTCGGCTGGCGCATAAGGATAGGACTTATAGTTCATAGACTGCAGACTCCTGTGAGGGTGCTTAGGCGATAGTGTATATCATTAAAGCCGTTGACTTCAAGTAGCATAACCCGCATACTTGTTGCTATATGCGCATATGGTTACCAACTCCAGCGAAAATCAGCTTGCTTGCAGGAACTGCTATTGTTGTGGCAGGGATACTAGTGATGCTGGCAAGGACAACCACTGATGCTGTAAGCACGCATTCGGCCGAGTCCCCAAGTGCCCCAGCATGTCCGCTGATTACACCAGAAGTGGCGTCACAGCTCATGGGCACAGCAGTGGGATTGAGCCAGATAATCGACGAGCCTCCGCTGCCAACTCTGCGAGTTAGTTCACTGTCATGTGTTTTCACTCCGGTCGACCACGAGTGGGCCGAGCCGCTGATTGTCGGCAAGCGGACGGCACTTGATAGTCATGCGGCCAGTGAGATCAAATCCGGCTTCTTCTCCAACCGGTCGTCCGGCGAACGTCCGATTGATGTCGATGGCAACCACGGCTTCGTATATCAGCATGACAATGCTGTTGAACTTCGCGTCTGGGCGCAGGCAGGGTGGTACGATATTCATGTGCCAACGATTGCTGTGGCCAAAAGTGCCGCGAGAATGATTGTCGATAGCGATTCAGCAGTTCATAAATAAGTAGCTGGCTTGCTCTATAGTATTTACTCCGCTGGCTTTATCCTGATTTTCATAGGCAGTTGTTCGATACGTCCTGTCCGGATTGCCTCTTGTGCACTTAGTACACGTTTGCGCACACCGTCTGTCCGAAAAGCATCAATTTCCTCATCCGAGAAGGTAGCCCGAAGTGCTGCCTCCATCTCCGCTTTCCTCTGCCAATATCCAGGGTCTACATCTAGTTCTGAAACCCACGCGCCAGTATCAATTCGTATGCTACTTATACGTTTATCTATGTTTCTGGCAAATTGCCCTATCCCACAAATGACTCGTTGCCAGACTCCTTTGGTATCTGTATATCTTTCCACTTACTAATCTCCTTAACCACGGATTATAGAGTATTAGCGACGACTTGCCAATAAAAAACCCGACACTAAGTCAGGCTATTTATATGGTCGGGGTGATCCGGTTCGAACGGACGACCTCGCGGTCCCAAACCGCGCGCGCTACCAACTGCGCCACACCCCGATGAAATGTGTAGGAACACTGGTGAGTATAGCAGATATCGTGGACGGTGTCCAGCTACTTGCGCGTATTATCGTAGAGCTGGATGACGGTGTTGCCGCCCTCGAACCGCGTCGATGTCGGCCGCCACCAGCTTGGGACATCTGTCGTGAAGTAGTCGTGCTCGCCAGTTTTGCCGACGACCCATATACGCGGAGCGTCGATGTCGGCAAGTGCTGCTGCGCGGATGTGTGGTTTGTCGCTCAGGAGGCTGTATTCGCCGTAACGGCCAAATGGCTCTGGCGATAGCAGTCGCACAGTCGCGCCGGTCTGGTTGTAATAAGAGAAGTCAAAGTACGTGTACAACTCGGCTGACACAATGGCGTCGCCCGGACGGTACTGCCGATTGACTACGGCTGCTCCATGGCCCATTTGGTGCGTAGCGGCCAAGCCGACCACTTGGATGCCAGAGATAAATAGCCCGAGTACTCCTGCTACAAGTACCGGATACTGCCATTTATTTTTGAACTTGGGTATACAAAGTGCCATGGCTAGTAATGCATAAAAGGCTGGCGCGCTATAGGTAAAGTACCGGTCAATATACACAGGGCGATTGAAGCTGAGCAGGACGACAGCCATAACCGGTACAAGGAGCCAGCCGGCCAGTAGCCATACGGCAGAACGTTGCTGCTTCTTCATGAGGACGAGCGGAATAATGACGGTCGCTGCCACCAAACAGTAACCCAGAATCGGCGTGAGTGTGGTGCTGTAGAGGACGAAGTAGGAAAATGTATTAGGGATCGTCTCGAGGCTCAGCGGCGGAATCCAAAACCCTTGCTGAACGCGCGACAGCTGCGCCAGCATGGCCGGCAGCCATAGCAGGAACAGTCCGCCGGCGAGCAAGTTACCCAGCCACCATCCGCCACTACGTAGCAGCTGGCCAAGCTTCCAGCGATGGACGGAGAGCGCATAGACGACATGGACAACGACCAAAAATACGAAGAAATACTGCGTATACAGTCCGGCGGCAACTGTTAGCCCGTACCCTATCCATAGGAGCCAGCGCCGCTGCGAGCGTGACTGAAGGGCGAGGACGAGCAAGTAGGTTGCGGCAACGGCCAGGAGCGCGGCCAGGCTGTACATGCGCATTTCGTCGCTGTAGCGCACCAGGAATGGTCCGAGCGCGGCAAATACCGCCCCAAGCCGAGCGATCCGCTCGGTAGTAAGTTTACGGAGCAGGAAGTAAAGCAGCACAACCGTCGCTACGCCGCAAACCACGCTAAATCCGCGCAGCGCCACCACGCTCGATCCGAAGAGCGTCTGCCACAAGTGCAATACTATATAGTAAAACGGCGGGTGCACATCGTTGATGGTCCGAGCAACAATGTCGCCGATCGGCTCGCGGATAATCATGGCCGAGAAGGCCTCATCGTGCCAGACGTCAGCCTTGGTTAGGAAGATACTTCGAGCTATGAGCGCCAGGCCGCTTATGAGGCCAATGAACGGCCATGGCTTTGCAAGAGACTGGCCTACACGTGTAAAAAATAATCGCATACTGCTTATTATGCTATAATAACCCTATGCTTGACGCAATCGCTTTATTTGCGCCCGCGCTGATCGCACTGCGGTTTTATAGCCACTTGCGCGGCGGGCACTTGACGGCTCGCTCGCTCGTTATGAGCTACGGAGTATTTGTCCTCTGCATCAATCTCTGCATGTATTTGATTCAGTTGTATCTGTTCAACCAAGAGTCGGTGCAGTTCCAGGACAAGGCATTTGTGAACTATGTTGTTGTCGCCGCTATACTGTCGCTGATATTTCCGTTTGTGGTCAACCTCATCGAGAAAACGATTTCAATCGATGTGAAGCACAATGGCAAAAAGCGCTAATCCACCCTCGCGCCGCAGCAAGCGCCGGCTTATCACCTACGGCGTTATCTACATCCTGCTTTTGGTGGCAGCTATCATGTATACAACCAGCGTGTATAAGCACGCGGAGTTTGGCGATGCGCAAATCGATGAGCTGATTTACTACCTCGCAAATGGTCTGTCGGACGGGCGGGCAGTCAACTTCATCGAAGCGGCGCGCGATAATTTGCTGCTCCTGCTGATCCTTTTCTTTTTGCTGCTCTTGCCGGTCATTGATTTTTACCGCGACCGCATTACCATCGACTTCAATATGGCGGCGTTTGGCAGCAACAAGACGTGGCACCTTAACCCCTCGCGCATCCCGCTATGGTCCAAGCTGACGTATGCTATCGTGGTGTTTCTCATAGGGCTATGGGTCCTGCTAAATAGCTTCCATGTGATCGAATATGTCAGGTCGCTCAGCCAGACGAGCCAGCTGTTCGAAGAGCACTATGTCGACCCCAGTAAGGTAGCGCTGGAGTTTCCGGCGAAGAAGCGCAACCTAGTGTATATTTTCATGGAATCGATGGAAAATACTCCGGCATCGGCGGCTAACGGCGGACAAATGACGCCGTCGCGCATTCCGGAACTGGAGGCGCTGGCGCTTGATCCGGCAAATGTCGAGTTTTCTAATCATCCATCCGGACTTGGCGGTGCGTTGCCGGCAACCGGGACGACTTGGACGGTCGCGGGCATGACAGCGCAGTCGTCGGGCGTCATGCTGCGCGATTCGTTGTTTGGTCTGGGCCAAAATGACCAAGGTGCGCTCAACCGCTTTCTGCCCGGCACATACGGCCTGGGCCAAGTGCTTGCCAAAGAAGGCTACAACCAATCGTTTGTCATGGGGTCGATGGCATCGTTTGGCGGCCGCGACAAGCTGCTAAGCCAGCACGGCGACTACCGCATTATGGACCTCGACTATATGAAAAAGACCGGCAAACTGCCAGCCGACTACAACGTGTGGTGGGGCTTCGAGGACCGCAAATTATTTGAGTTCGGACGCCAAGAAGCGACGCGCCTCGCAGCCGAAGGCAAGCCATTTAACCTCCAGCTGCTAACTGCTGATACCCACTTCACTGATGGCTATATGGATCCAACCTGCCCAACGCCGTTCAAGGAGCAGTACGACAATGTTCATGCTTGCTCGTCGGCGCGCGTGGTTGAGTTTGTGCGGTGGATTCAGTCGCAGCCGTTTGGGGCAAACACAACGATTGTGCTGTCCGGCGACCATTTGGGCATGCAGACGGCTTGGTACGATGCGGCAATCACGACGCCAGGATACCAGCGAACGGTGTACAATGCCTTTGTCAATCCGGCTATCAAGACCGAGCATAGCCACGGCCGGCTCTTTACAACCTTTGATATGTATCCATCGACGCTGGCAGCGCTTGGTGTCAAGATCGAGGGTGAGCGCTTGGGGCTTGGCACCAATCTTTTCTCTGGCGAGTCGACGCTGCTTGAGCAGTACGGCAGCTTGAACGCTCTCAACAGCGAGCTTGGCAAGCGCTCGGCATATTATGAAAGCAAACTAGTAGGAGGTAACTAACAATGGCTATGAAACCCACCCCGTATCCAGCACCAGCGTTTCGTTTGCAAGGTGCAGACGGCAAAGAGTATCAGCTGGCTGACTATGCCGGCAAGTGGCTGGTGTTGTACTTTTACCCCAAGGACGACACGCCAGGTTGTACTACCGAGGCCTGTAGTTTTCGCGATGCACGCGACGAGCTGACCGATCTGGGGGCCGAAGTAGTCGGCATTAGTATGGACGAAGCGCCGCTGCACGACAAATTCAAGCTGAAGTTCAATCTCAACTTCAATCTCCTTAGCGACCCAAAGCGCGAAGCGATCGATGCGTATGGCGCATGGGGCAAGAAGATGTTTGGCAACGAAGGGATTTTGCGCCGGACATTTATCATCAATCCCGACGGGCAGGTGGTGAAAGTCTATGGCCGCGTGACGCCGCTGGGTCATGGCGAGCAAGTGGTCGCTGAGCTCAAGCGCCTGAAGGCAGCAGTTTAGCGCGGACGCGCAAGAGCTGCGGTCCGGGCGCGTTCGGTGAGTGAATCGTCGATGTCTGCAGCGGTGAATGCGCTGTACGTGCGAGTGACGGCTTGTGCGATGAGCCAGTCTGCCAGGCGCGTGTTCTTCGGAAGGAGCGAGCCGTGGAGATAGGTGCCGATGACGTTCTTGTAGCGTGCACCTTCGGTGTTGTCATGGCCGTTGTTGCCCGCGCCGCGGATAACGGTGCCAAGCGGTGCGGCATGCGGGCCGAGCGTGGTCTGGCCGGAGTGGTTCTCATAGCCGATAATTTGCCCGAAGTCGGGGCTTTCGGTGATGATGTTGCCGATCATGCGTTCGCTACCGCCAACTGTCTCGATATCGAGGAGGCCGATACCTTCGATGACAACCCCCTCCTTAGTCTTGAAAAAGTGCCCAAACTGCTGGTAGAGGCCGCATACCATGAGCATAGGAACGTTGGCTTCGGCAAGAGCTTTGAGCTTGCCGGCAATCATCAGCAAGTCGGCACCAATCTTGGTCTGGCCGCTGTCCTGGCCGCCGCCGCCAACGATAAGGTCGACAGCCTCTGGAAATGTATCACCGGGGTTGTAGGCAAGCAGCTCAACATCGTAGCCGTGCCACTCCAGCCGCCGCTTCAGTACAAGGGTATTGCCCCAGTCGCCGTACATATTCATATCGTGCGGGTAGAGCTGTAGCAAGCGGATGACGGGCCGGCTCATTGTACGGCCTCCACATGCGTGTATTTGGCAAGCAAGCGCCTCAGTGCCAGCATGGCAGTGTACGTGCAGTAGATGCGCTTTGGTATAGTGCGATGTGCGTGAAGAAATTGCTCCAGGGCGGGTTCGAGGCCAGGCTCGACTGAAGCTACCTGGACGTCTTCGTACTGCAGGCGCAGCGCCATGTCGTAGGCGCGTACGCCCGCTATCATGGCGACGCCTTCAGGCCGCAAACTGTCGAAGTCGACATCCCATAGCCAGCTCATGTCGCGGCCGTCGGCGTAGTTGTCGTTGATGGCGATCATGGTGGCGTAGCCGTCCGGGCTAAAGCTCTTGAGGCTGAGGCGGAAGCCGCTGGGGTTTTTGACGAGCACTAGCTCGCAGGGTTGGCCGTCGACCGTCAGGCTTTCGCCGCGGCCGAAGGCGGGCGTGACGCTAGCCAGGCTGCGGAGCATGGCATCGACGTCGAGCTGCGCGCCCATGACCATACGGGTCAAGGCGACCGCGCCGACGGCGTTTTGGACATTATAAATGCCTTTGAGTTGGAGCTGGACGGTATGGGACACATCGTCGAAGCGGATGGTTGCTTGTTGGCCGTCAATACGTTCAAGCAGCGTTGTATCGGTGCCAGACACCTCTATAGCAGCGGATGCTCCCGGTCCGCGCAGCTCATCGTCCGAAGGAAAGAGTTCGCGCAAGGCTTGGTCGACGCGATACGTCCGAATCGGCGTGTCGACACCGTCCATAAATTGCGCCGAGGCCAGCCGCGGGTCGTCCTGGTTGAGTACAATGCCATCGGTGGTATGGAGGGCTATGGTGCGGAGCAGGCCGGCGGTAGCATCGATTTCGCCGAAACGGTCGAGCTGGTCGCGCAGGACATTGAGCAGCAGGCAGTAGCGCGGCGCTATAGCGCGCACGAAGTGTACAGCATGGGCTTCGTCGAGCTCGAGGACGGCGATATCGGCGTCGAGCTTGCCGCGCAAATCGACCTCGCCCAGCAAAGCAGCTGCCACGCCGCGGGCAAAGTTGCTGCCGGTACGATTAGTAAACACCTTCAGCCCCTGGCCTTCGAGCAGCTCTACGACCATCTTGGTGGTGGTCGTCTTGCCATTGGTGCCGCTAATGAGCACGACGCCGCGGGGAAGGTCGCGCAGCGTCCGCTTGATGAACTTAGGGTCGATTTTCTCGACAAATAGCCCTGGCAGTGCCGAGCCGCCGCCGCGGACGCGCGCCAGCGTTCGTACGCCTTTGCCGAGGATAGTAGTAAACTGATGTCGCATTACCTCCTTATTGTACTACGTATCCTTTGTGATGAGAGGCACTTGCGCTACAATAAGCGTATGCAACTTGTGGGTCTCCTTTCATGGTGGTACAGCGATGGCATCAAGCAGGCGCTGGGGCGTATTGGTTCACGCTTCGGGGGGCTGCTCGATTATTTCTCGATAGATTTGCTCGCGCGGACGCTGTTTTCGCCGTTTCGCCAAATATCTGCCGGGTCGGTTCGCGGCCCCATTGGCCTTAAGCTGCGTGCGTTTGCCGACCAGCTCATTTCGCGCATTATTGGAGCTATTGTGCGCAGTATCGTTATCGTTGTCGGCGCAGTGGCGGTGTTGGTGCAGGCGATATTGAGTATACTTGCTTTGCTGCTGTGGCTCTGTATGCCGCTGGTGCCGATAGTTGGACTGGTGCTGATGCTTGTAGGATGGATACCGTGGAAACTGATGCTGTAACGTTTGACTACGACGCAATGCGCGCTGCCAAAGCACGTGTTGGCTGGCATTTGCGCGGCCAGACACGCCAACTGCTAAGCGTGAGCGTATGGATATGCCTTGTCCTGGGCGTTGGCATACTAGTATTGGGTGTCAGTGCAGGCTGGTTGCTGATGAGCCTGGCAGCTGTGCCATGGATGCTGGTATGTTGGTACGACGGCGAGCTGCGTCACTTGCCATCGGGCGGCGATACGTCGGCAACGAGTTTGCTGTCCGGCGATATATTGGGGCAACTCCCCAAACAACCTTCGCCGCAAGATGTAGCGCGCGCGGTTGGCGAAGTGCCGAGCGGCTGGTTTATCGCGGGGCGGTTTGGTGTGACCTCGAATATCCTGCTGCACCTTACAGAACACACCACCGCAGAGGATACGCCGCAGCTATGGCGGCATGCTGAGGAGGTTCGTCAAATCGCGGGCGTCACGCACTACACGGGCAGCGTCCTGACAGTGGCGCTCCTTAAGCTATATCCAGACTACGAGCGGATCATCGGGCAAATTCACCTCGCGGAGGCCGACCTGATCGAAGGGGTTCGCTGGCAGCAGCATATCCGCACCATTATCGATTCGTACAAAAAGCCGCGCCGGACAGGGGGTATTGCTCGCGACTGGTCGTTTGGGTACATTCCGCTACTCACGCGGTTTGGTCAAAACATCAGCCAGCAGATCCAAGCAGGCAGCCGCGTTGCAGTGGATATAGACTCGCATGTCGATGCTGTCAATCAGCTCGTCGATACGCTGGGACGGGGCAGCCGGCAAAACGCGATCTTGGTGGGCCAAAACGGTGTCGGCAAGACGACGATCATCCATGCGCTAGCCGAGCGTCTGCTCGATGCTGAATCGTCGCTGCCTGCCGACCTGAAGTTTCGCCAAGTATTCATCCTTGACTCGTCGGCGCTTATCGCGGCAGCTCCGGGCAGGGGCGAGCTGGAGCAGCTGATTATGGAAGTGCTCGGCGAGGCCTTTGCGGCCAAAAACATTATCATTTGCCTCGACAACGCGCAGCTGTTCTTCGAAGAAGGCGTTGGCTCGGTCGACTTGTCGAACGTCCTCCAGCCTATTGTTGAGGCGGGGCGGCTGCGGATGATACTGAGCATGGACGAGCAGCGATTTTTGCAGATAGGCCAGCGCAACCCAGGCCTAGCGAATGGGCTCAATCGCATCAATATCGCGGAGCCGTCGCCTGAGGAGGCGATGAGCGTTATGCAGGAGCAGTCGCTGTATATCGAAGGCGCGCGCGACGTCACCTTTACCTACCAGGCGCTCAAAGAAGCATATCGGCTGAGCGAGCGCTACATGCACGATATGGCGCAGCCAGGCAAAGCCATGAAGCTGCTTGAACTCGCCGGAGCGCAAGCCGAGAACGGTTTCGTAACGATGAATTCGGTCCAGCGGGCAGTTGAAAAAATGGTCGGCGTCAAAGTTGCGACTGCCAGCACGACCGATGACCGGGCCAAGCTGCTTAATCTCGAAGACTTGATTCATCAGCGCATGATCAACCAGACGCGCGCCGTACAGGTCGTGAGCGACGCGCTTCGCCGTGCTAGGGCAGGGGTTCGCAACGAAAATAGACCGATCGGCACCTTCCTATTCCTTGGGCCGACCGGTGTGGGTAAAACCGAGCTCAGCAAGGCGTTGGCCGATGTGTATTTTGGCGGCGAAGGCAATATTATCCGCATCGACCTCAACGAATATGTTCGGCCCGAGGATGTGTCGCGACTTATCGCCGATGGTGCCGACAACCCTATGAGCTTGACCGCGCAGGTCATGAAGCAGCCCTTCAGTGTGGTGCTCCTCGACGAGATAGAAAAGGCTGCGCCCGAAGTACTGACCACGCTGCTGCAGCTGCTCGACGAAGGCATCCTGCGCGATATCAAGAACCGCGAAGTCAGCTTCCGTGATGCCATACTCATCGCGACGAGTAATGCCGGTGCTGACCGCATCCGCGAATATATCGAGCGCGGGTACGATGTATCGCAGTTTGAAGCGCAGTTCGTGGATGAACTCATCAATTCCAACCAGTTCCGACCGGAGTTCCTGAACCGCTTCGACGAAATCGTGGTATTCACACCGCTCAGTCGCGAAGACCTGCTCAAGGTCGTCGACATCATCCTGGCCGGTGTCAACAAGACGCTCGAGCCGCAGCACGTCACGGTCGAAGTCGAGCCAGACGCCAAAGAGCTGCTGGTCGACCACGGCTACGACCCACGCCTCGGCGCGCGGCCGATTCGCCGCGTGGTCCAAAAAGCCGTCGAAAACATCGTCGCCAAAGCCATGCTCGCTGGCATGCTCGGTGCCAGCGGCCACTTGGTGCTCAAGCGCGAGCACATCGAGCGCATCCTCGGTACTGCGCCAGACCGGACCGACAGCGGCGTATAAGTAAGGCTGGGAGGCGACTATATTGCCGCCAGAAGAGTACCGACTAGCTTTCAGGCGGGTATATGCGAAATGCAAAGCATTCATCTTCACCATATTGAACTAGGTCGAGCAAATACGGATTTTCTTTGTGAGGTGCAGGCCAGTGTGCTGGCGGCTGGTCGTCCGGCAAACCCACGATGCCCCTGAGGGTGTAGGGTCCAATCCGTTTCATAGCTTTTTGCCTGCCACTTCGCGATAAATCAAGATTGTATTCGTGGAACATGCCGTCACCGCTGCGAGTAATACCAAAGACATGGTTAGGGGTGGATTTTCCCAGTACAGTGAGTTCTCTGTCAAAGGCATTGTCTAGCATAATATACGCACCAATAGCGGCCCGATATATTTCGCGTAGCCTCTTGTATCGTTTTTGGCTCATCTCCTTAGCGTTGCGCTGAGCCTTGATATGTACCAAGACACTTTCTAGAGCATAATGTTCAGGCTTGGGCTTGCTAAGCTCGTCATCGATAGCGGGGTCGAATGGGTCGTCATGAGTGCTTATCTCCCACTCAAAGGTTGGCCTACCGTCCAAAGCTATTTTGCCAGGAAAGTATTTCGCAGCAAGTTCTTCATGTTCTCTTCCGGCGAGGCCCTGCTTGTACAGCTGCTCAAACGCTTCATCCGACAGCCCCGCTTCACGATCAAAGGCCTCTGCGATGCGCAAATAATCCTGCTCTTCTATATCTGTAACTCTAAGTACAGCGTCTAAGCTGGCTGGTACGCAAAGGTTCTGTGTGCCTCGGGATAGCAATGTTCGCGAGGTAGTAACAGCATGTTCATAGGTCATGATGTCAATGCTACAACTTAATTGTCAAAATATCAAGTCTAGGAGTTAAACATTTTCAAGTCTTCACCCCTATCAGAAGCGATAAGCCAGCGCGTGGATGTCCTAGACCGATAGTTCTGTCTAGCATGATGGACTCTCTGTCCAATTCTATGCAGCCCACGACGGAATTGTTGCCTATTGTTCGTCGTCGCATTTCTGAAGGGAGATTTGCTGAGCCAAAGTGCCATCCATCGAGAGTCATACTAGCAGCATAGCCAAGGCGTGCGCGTACGATATGGGATCGAACGCAAGCGATTTCCATATCGTATCCACTATGTTGCTCAGCAAAAACCATGCGATTACCGGCGACAGCTGCAAGCTGCGTGGGGAGCGCATCTGCTTCTGGGTGCAGTTGGTTATAGCGGTCGTCATATGGCAGTCCCAAGAAATGTAGCATGGGGTCTATCTCAGTTTCCTCTGTGGCGCTATACGGCATTAAGCGTGCTACCGATTTTTCTCTGTGACCATTGAGATCTTCTGGAGTGTAGCTTTGCGGTTCACTGCTTGGATGCCAGAGACTCAAGTAGTCTCGCGGACGTTTTCTCCCAAGTGTTTGAAGCAGGCTATTTGTTGAAATTTTTGCAGGACTTGGGATCAGTAGCAGGCATCCATCAATTTCCAGCCGTGCTAGCCGATTAAATGCGTTCGTGAGCTGCTTTCTAGCATTGGTATAGTACGCTTGGGGAAGTTGTGCAAACTCGAGGTTTTTCGTGACGGCCTCGCCAACATTTAGCTGACCGCGACGCAGGCGTAGCTCTGGAATATTTACTATAGACGCACTACTGGCATGCGCCGTGGCTGTGTCCAGTGATTCACTCGCTACTGGCATACCCCATGATGCGTGTTCAAATGCAGAGAGGGTATCGAATGAAGGCATGGGGCTCCTTGAACTATCTTATATTCAGTCTATATTTAATCACATTAATTGCTAAAAAGTCAAGAGACGGCATAGGGTATTCGGAGAAATGCTCATGTAAAGAGGCAAATAATTTATTTGCCGTACATCCACTTGATGGCTTCGGCCAATATAGCAATGCCATCATGGAGCTCCTGGTCAGGGCGGGCAAAGTTCAGCCGGATGCACTGCTGGGCGTGCTCCCACTCGCTGGTATCCTGGCCCGGGAAGAAGTACTCGCCTGGGACGATGATGACGCCGCGCTCTTTCAGATAGTCGTACAGCTCGACAGACGTATGCGCAGCTCCGTCGCACCATAGCCAAAAAAAGTACGAGCCTTCGTAGACATGCAGCCGCCACGGCAGGTCGCTCGGGAGCGTGTCGCCCAGTAGTTTTCTGGCGTAGGCGGCTCGTTCGGCGTAGTAGGGCTGGATGTGCTCGCTGCAAAGGGTGTTGATGGTATCGGTAGCAAACGACTCCTCGGCGATATACTGTCCGTAGCTCGGGCTTGCCAAGCTGACGATGGCGTTGGCGCTCGAGAGGGCTTGCATGAGTGCGGGCGGCCCGACAAATATACCCACGCGGGCACTCGGCAACCCAACTTTCGACAGGCTAAAGCTCAGTACGGTATTGTCGTCAAAGTACGGCGACGCATGGTCGGCTACTACGCCCGGGAAGGGCAGGCCGTACGCGTTGTCGATGATGAGCGGTACATCAAGCGAGCGAGCCAACGTCGCGAGGCGCTGGAGTTCGGCGTCGGTAACGACATTGCCTGTGGGGTTGGTCGGACGCGACAAGGCAATAGCGGCCGTCGATTCATCGAGCGTGAGGTTGGCAAAGTCGATGGTGTACTTGAACTCATGGTCGCCCCGAAGTTCGATAGACGGGCGAAACGAGCGAAAGCCGTCCGGCTCGATGAGCTGGTCGACGTAGCCTATATATTCTGGCACGATCGGCAGCGCTATCTGGCGGCTCTGGTCGCCTGATTTGCCTGCAAGGAGGTTGAACAACATGAAAAACCCGCTTTGCGAGCCGGCCGTAATAGCAACGTTGTCTGAAGTGATACCCCAGTCGTACTGCCGGTTCAGGTACGCGACGAAGGACTCGATGAAGCGGCTGTTGCCTTGCGGCGTATCGTAGTTGCCCAGCAGTGCTGCCAGGCGGTCGGGGTCATCGGTAACGGCGCGGAGTGCACTGCGGAAGTGGTCGGTAACACCTGGTATCATGGCCGGGTTGCCGCCGCCAAACATTGCTACCGGCTTTTGGTCTGCCATGGCCCTCCCTAAGTCGTCCATGAGTTGGAGAATACCTGCGTCCTCGGTGAGTCCGGTGCCGAAGTCGGATAGTTTCATCTTTCTACTGTACCACTTGGGCCGTGTTTCATGAAATGCTACAATATACTCATTACCCAAGGAGGAGATGCATGAACACAGGCCCCATTAGAGTACCATCGATGACAATTGGCGCATGGATACGTCAGCACAAAAGGCGCAGCGTACTTATTGCCGTCATCCTCGCGGCTATCATCGGCATCCTATCGTCTATCAAGGTCGTGGGCACTGGGCAGGTGGGAGTGGTGACGATGTTTGGCAGGGTTACCGGCCGTGAACTAGGCGAGGGCATTGCTATGGTCCTTCCGTTCGGTGTCGAGCGCGTCACCATCTACGACATAAAGGTCCAGAAGCAAGCCGTCACCAGCACGGCTGCCAGCAAGGACCTGCAGGATGTTAGTAGCGAAATTGTACTCAACTACAACCTCGAGCGCGGCAGCGTGACCAATATCCACCAAACCATCGGCGTCTACTATGTCGACAAGATCGTTACACCGGCCATCAACGAAATCTTCAAAGCTGCCTCGGCCGAATATACCGCGGCCGAGCTCATCACGCAGCGCAGCGAACTGAAGACCAAGGCGCAGCAAGCCCTTGCCGCCCGGCTGAAGAAGTACGGTATTAACGTCAGTGAACTCAGTATCGTTGACTTCAAATTCAGCGCCAACTTCAGCCGCGCCATCGAAGAGAAGCAAGTTGCCCAGCAAAACGCCGAGCGCGCCAAATTCAACCTCGAAGCCGCCAAAACCGACGCCGAAGCCCAGCGCGCCCAGAGCCAAACCCTCACCAGCGAGTATCTACAGAAGCAAGCCATCGAGAAATGGGACGGCAAGATGCCGACGTACATTGGCGGCGGCTCAGTCTTCAATATCCCGCTGCAGTAGTTAAATATAATTGACAAACAAGCTACCATTTAGTATAAAGTAGCAATGAGTGAAATACACAGTCAAGTAGGGTGGCAACCCGACTTATCAACAGTACCTGACGATGATTTGCTGCGTGAACAAATTCGTCGAGCTGTGGGAGAGTCTAAAGCGGGAAATGATCGTCACACTGAAATAGCAAGACGTATGTCGCAAATGGCATGCGTATTTATGGCCGAGATGAAGGATGCGAAAGCTGCGACAGATACGGCTGAGCTATACAGAGAAGTGCGCGATGGTGGTTGGTTTGGCGGTTCTCGATCTGTACGGGAGGCGTGTCCAGTTTGGATTATATCGGATAAAAAGTACGGGGGCGGGTCTTTGACTGCGCGAGACTCAGGACTCAATGGCCGATTGGTTATTCGTGGTGATGATGGGACTTTGGCGCGGGTATGTTGGTTGCGTAAAATAGGATCAAACCTTGACTATCCATCACTTATGGCTACGTTAGGAGGCGACACTGCACTCGAACCCAGTCAGTACATCAATCGTGATGTTGCCGATAACAGCGAGGACGTCGAGCAAATACTCGGGCAATTCATGGCTGATATAAACGATGCAAGCGCGCGATATACGCGCAAGCCATTTGAGCCGTATAAGTTGAGGTAGTATGCCCAAAGAGCGTAACCCCAACTTACAACCAGCATCTGCCGAGATCCTCGATGAGTTTGCGCGAGTCAGAGAGCGATTCCTGCAGATGTTCGATCTTCACGAGTCCATCCATAGCGACAGGATCGACGCTTATTTTGCTGAGCATGGTTTGACCAAGTCGCCTGCTATCTCGATTCCGTTCAATCACGAGGGTTGTGCTGCTGCCCGAGCGGTAGCGGCAGAGACCATGTTCCCATTGAGATCTATGATGAATAATCTTTCCGAAAGGCGTGGCTTCAATGATCCTTCGCGCTCTGGAGTAGGGTGGAGCGTACCTGCATATAGGTTGAATTTTGTAATGGATAAGCATGCGCTCGAAGAGGAGCTGTATGGCAAAGAGCGTGCTGCAAGAATAGAACCTATGACGCTTGCTCATGAATCGGCGCATAGTGCTTTTCATGGAGGTGTGGAGATTCTCATAGGCAAGACTGGCCAGGGGCGGATGTCGATTTATGAAAAATTTCCTCTGAGCGGCATGCTTCACACGACTTATAGCGATCATAAGAAACAGCCTGGGTATATGCCAAACTGGTCCGAAGAAGCTTTTGCCTCATATGTGGCGGCGGATATCTTCAGACCGGATCTACCTGAAGGCAAAGGCGGATTCACTGTTGGGCATATATCACGACTTGGTTTTGAAACACTCATTCCACTGAGAGAGCATTATGTTGTACGTACGTCTCGATCGTCAGAAAGTGTAGGACATCTGGCTGGTGCGGTAGCGGCAGAGACTTTGGAGCTGCTCGATGAAGTGGATACTACGGCAGGGGTAATAGATGATATGTTTGGTATCGCACGCGGTATGGTCGATCCCGAAATATTTAGGAAGGATTTGCGCAGGAAGCTCGGCAAGAAACTGTACGGAATGATGTTTATGAGACATCCCTATTCGATATGGTCAGAGATATGGGATCGCGTAGAATTTCCCAAGGCCTATGTCCATACAGAGAAAGGTGAGTAAGATTTGGCTCACGCTAGCGCTAATGTGGACTGAATTACGCCATTCAGTAGGCGTGAATCTGTCTATGCGCCTGTAGTGTTTATCGACTGACCGTCTAATATAGCAAAGCCTTTTCGAACCGCTACGAACTCCGGGTCGTCGCCTCCCTTTCCCTGCGTGTAGGCTTGCTCTAGGTCATCGAGACTAAACCAACTGGCCACTTCATGGTCGTCGGGGTTGATGCGAATGTCGTCTGGACTGCCGATGAGCGTTGCAAAGTAGACGACTTCGATGGAGTGCGAACCCTTCACGTCATTCTTGTAGTCGAATACGTAGAATGGATCGCCCACGCGAATAGCGATGCCGAATTCTTCCATCATTTCACGCTTCAGGCCAGCCACGATGTCCTCTCCGAAGTCGATATGGCCGCCCGGGATTTCATGGACACCAGGGAGGAATTTTTTCGTGGCAGCGCGCCTCGGCAGAAATACTTTGGTCGTGCCAGCAAAGTCATGGTGAATGAACGCGCAGGCCGTAATGACCTGCTGGCCGGTGGCATTTGTCTCGCTGTCGTGCGCGGTCATGCTGCTTCCTGCTGCACTGGCGCCTGCTCGTCGACGGGCGTGGCCTCAATACCGTACTGAGTCAGCATCTCAGCGAGCAGATGTGTCGGCAGGCCGACGACGGTCGTGTAATCGCCGACGATTTTGTCGATGAGCGGTGCCGCACCGCTTTGAATGCCATAGCCGGCAGCTTTGTCATGCCAATCGTTCGTCGCGAGATAGGCTTCGCGAAGCTTCCGGACTGCGTCGCTGTCCGGCTTGAAATACACGGTCGTCGTGGCAACGCGTACCTCGCGGATGCCAAGCGAGCGGTTTACAATGGCGATGCTCGTGCTGACAGTGCTTTCGCCGCCGCTAAGTGCGGTCAGCATTTCGCGGGCGTCGTCGATATCGATGGGCTTTTCCATTTGCCGGCTATCGATGGCGACCACCGTGTCCGAGCCAATCACGTAAGCATCGGGATATTGCTCGGCCACATTTTCGGCTTTGCCAAGCCCTAACTCTGCGGCAACGGCTTCGGCATCGCGGCTTTCGTCGAGCTGCTCGTCATAGCTGCTGGGCTGCGTGCGAAATGTCACGCCCATGCGGCTGAGCAAATCTTGTCGTCGCGGCGATTGGCTGGCAAGGATGATGAGCGGGGTGGTCATGATAGTTATTTTAGCAGATTAGGCCGCAGATTAAGGCAGGAGAGGCGCGATATTACTCGCTTGGCCAACTCTTCCGCTTGCTCGTTACTGCAAAAGCTACGTTCAAATCGTCCATGGTATGACTATAAAAAAGACTAGCTTAGACTAGTCTTTTTTATGGTGCCCCCGGTACGATTCGAACGTACGGCCTTAGGCTTAGAAGTCCTCTGCTCTATCCAGCTGAGCTACGGGGGCATGCAATAGGTTGTATATGGACGGCCTCGTAGCTATTGTAACAACTGGATAGAGTAGCCTCTGCTATTTTATCTATCGCTCATGGCTGTCCAGCTAGGCTACGGGGCATACTTTATAAGTATAGTACTAATCTAGCGATAGCGATACCTTGCGAAGGCGCTGCCCTTTAACGTAAGGCTATCTTACTATTGTAGCACATTTACATTGTAAAGTCAATTTTTGTAATTGCGAGCGGTTATTGCAGTAGTAAAGCTACAAATGTCCTATCCTACGAATGAGATGGGTTAGAACTGGTCCTCAACAGATACAAAAAGCCTCCGAAGAGGCTGTTCATCTACATTGGTGCGGGTGTGGAGAGTCGAACTCCAGTCACCTGATTGGAAGTCAGGGATAATAGCCGTTATACGACACCCGCAACAGGAGGTATTGTAGCAAAAATATTCACTACTGACAATGAGGAGCGGATTTGTTATACTACAGTAGTTATACGCATTATGGCGGATGTAGCTCAGTTTGGTTAGAGCGCTGGTTTGTGGCACCGGAGGCCGTGGGTTCAAGTCCCATCATTCGCCCCAAGAAAATAGCCTAGGCTTGTCCTAGGCTATTTTCTTGGGAAGGATTATGTCTTGAGCCAACGCCTAAGGCCGTGGGTGAGAAGCGCCAGCGGCGCTTCGCAAGGCCGGAAGCCGGATGAAGTTTATCCTCACCGACTGAGGCGAGGCTACGAGGGGTTGCAAGGCAATCGACGAGTGGCCAAGTCCCATCACTTCATCTTTTTTACTTCTTCCTACAGGTATGCTACCATAAGCAGTATGACGAAGCAGACGAAAAAACCAACGCCAAAGGTAGATGAGAAACGCTGGGTCCAGCAGCTGACATGGCTGGCTATCGTAGCTGTGATTGCTGCGCTGGTCTTTGCTGTAGTACGAGTGCTCTAGGGCTCTTCGCATTTACCATTCGGTAACTGTTTCGATTTCCGCGCCTAGCTCGTTGAGCCGGGTGGCGAAATCTTCGTAGCCGCGATTGATGCTATAGACGTCGCGGAGGATAGATTTGCCTGGCGCTGCCAGCATGGCGAGCAGTATCACGACGCTAGGGCGAAGCGCCGAGGGTGCGACCACGTCGCCGGGCTTCCATTTGGTCGGGCCGGTGATGTAGACGCGGTGCGGGTCGACCATTTCGATTGCGGCGCCAAGCTTGCTCAGCTCAGTGAAGTAGATGGCGCGGTTTTCGTAGCTCCAGTCGTGGAGGAGTGTGCGGCCCGTGGCCATGGTCGCGATAAGCCCCAGGAAGGGCAAATTGTCCATATTGACGCCCGGGAAGGGCAGGCAGTGCAGCTTGTCCTTGGGCGCGGTCAGGTGCGACACGCCAAGCGTGATGTCGACTAGGCGTGTGCGTTGGTTGTCGGCCTTGTACTCTTTGGTATGGGTGTATTCTAGACCCATTTGCGATAGAATCGCTAGCTCTAGCTCGGTAAACTCGATAGGCACGCGCGTAATCGTGATGGGCGACTTGGTGACCACGCCGGCCGCGATAAGGCTCATCGCCTCGATGGGATCTTCGCTGGGGCTGTATTCGATGTTCTTGTTGATCGACTTCAGGCCGCGAATCTTGAGGACGGTCGTACCAATACCCTCAATCTTGACGCCCAGCTTCTCGAGGTAGAAGCAGACGTCCTGCACCATGTAGTTGGGGCTGGCGTTGCGGATGGTTACTTCGCCGCCATAGAGTGCTGCGGCCATGATGACGTTTTCGGTGACGGTGTCGCCGCGCTCGGTCAGGATGATATCGCGGGCAACTGCCTGAGGCGCGGCAATGGCATGATAGTAGTCGGTATCAGGACGAGCCTCGACGGTCAGACCAAAGGGCGCCAGGCCCACCATGTGCGGCTCGACCGTGCGCGTCCCGAGGTTGCAGCCGCCAGCAAAGGGCAGCTTGAACTCCGGATACTGGTGAAGCAATGGCCCGAGGAACATGATGACCGTGCGCGTGCGCTTGGCAGCCGCGACGTCCATTTCGTCGAGCTTGAGCTTCCGTGGCGGGGTGATTTCGAGGTCGTTGCCAGGCAGCCATTTGCAGCGTACGCCGATGCTCTCGAGCACTTCGATGATGCGGTACACTTCCTCGATCCGGGCGACACGGCGCAGCGTTGTTGTACCTTTGTTGAGTAGGCTGGCGCAGAGTAGGCCGACTGCGGCGTTCTTGCTGGTCTTGACGGCGATGGAGCCGCTGAGTTGCTTGCCTCCGGTCACCAGGAAGTTCGTCTTGCCGGTGCTGTTGAGCTGCATAATGGGGCGCGATAGCACATCGCTGATGCGCGCGACCATTTCGAGACTGAGGTTTTGTCCGCCCTTCTCGATGCGGTTAATGGCCGACTGGCTCGTGCCGACTGCTTCGGCCAGCTCAGCCTGAGTCATGCCGCGCTTTTGGCGGGTTTCGTGAATAAGCGCACCGATTTTTTCGAGGTAGGAGAGCGTTTTCATAGCACCATTATATCACAAATGATATAAATACAAATACTTCTCGTACATGGGGCGAGTGTTCCTCCCTCCTCACCACCGTGTCCCACTAAAGAATCTTGAGGTACACTTCAGGAATCTTTAGATGTGACAGCGAGGATTGTCAGTGGTTCGGAGGGAGAAGCACTCGCCCCATGTGCTACACTAGGAACATGATCTAGCTACTCTCATGCACCAGCTACGGCAACTGACAGTAACCATGGAGGGATTTTAGGATGAATGATGATATTGTAGCCACTCTTATCGCGGGCGAAGAGCAGCGCGAACGCGACGGACTCGAGCTGATACCCAGCGAAAACTACGTCTCGCGCGACGTACACACAGCGCTTGGTAGCGTATTTACCAATAAGTACAGCGAAGGCTACCCGGGCCGTCGCTACTACGGCGGGCAGCAGTTTACCGACCAAATAGAACAGCTGGCCATCGACCGCGCCAAGCAGCTTTTCGGGGCCGACCATGCCAATGTGCAGCCGCATAGCGGCGCTCCGGCCAACGAAGCAGTATATAATGCCTGGCTCGAGCCAGGCGACACGGTGCTGGCGATGGACTTGAGCCACGGCGGCCACCTGACGCATGGTGCGCCGGTGACACGCAGCGCCCAGATATACAAGTTCATTCGCTACAAGATGAAAGATACGTCTACCGGCGAAATTGATTACGACCAGCTGCGCGAGCTAGCGCTGGAGCATAAGCCCAAGATTGTCCTGGCGGGCTTTTCCGGCTATCCGCGCGAGCTCGACTACGCTAAGTTTGCTGCTATCGGCAACGAAGTCGGCGCGCTGCTCATGGCCGACATGGCGCATATCGCCGGGCTAATCGCCGGCGGCGTGGCCAAAAATCCCTTCGACTACGGATTCCATGTCATTACGACCACTACGCACAAGACGCTGCGCGGCCCGCGCGGCGGCCTGATACTGAGCCGAGGCACGGTGTCGAACCCGCTGAAGGCACCCGAAAAGACCCTCGAAAACATCCCGACACTCATCGACCGCTCAGTGTTCCCGGGGATGCAAGGCGGTCCACACATGCATGTCATCGCCGCCAAAGCGGTCGCCTTTGGCGAGGCGCTGAAGCCGGAGTTCAAGGATTATGCGGCGCAAATCGTCAAAAACGCCGCCGTTCTGGCTGACGAGCTAGCCAAGCGCGGCTTCGTGCTCGTCACCGGAGGCACAAGTAACCACTTGATTCTGGCTGATGTGCAGGCGAGCTTTGGCATCGACGGCAAAGTAGCCGAAGAAGCGCTCGATGCCATAGGCCTGACCCTCAACAAAAACGCCGTGCCCGACGACCCGAACCCGCCATTTCGCCCCAGCGGTATCCGCCTCGGCACTCCTGCTATGACCACGCGCGGCCTGCGCGAGGAACATATGCCGCAGATTGCCGAGTGGATGAAGCAGGCGATCGATGCCCGTAGCGACGAAGCAAAGCTGGCAGCGCTCCGTGAGGAAGTACGGCTCTTTGTGCATGACTTCCCGCTGCCTACTGATAGATAGCCGGCAGGCTTGATATGCTAAAGGGAGCGCCATAGAGGCGCTCCCTTTAGATTGATTGGTGGACTACCTTGCTATACTAGCAGCCAGTACCTGCAGTGACGCTCTTGACGCCACCGGTTGTGCCTCCACGAGGATCCCAGTAGTAAATTATGACACCTGTTTGAGGGCTGCCACATACTCGCCACTCGTACGTTTTGGTGCCGTTGGCTGTCGTCGGGCCAGCAGCTGTCTCTGTCGTCGGAGCGGCAGTTAAAGCGGTTCCCTTCAGAACGACGTTATTTGGAAGACGAGCATTGGCGGCCGTGAATTCGGCAGCTGAAGATGGATACGCACCTACATCAGATGCAAAGCGTGCTTCTGCGACTTTGGTGATGCTGACTGCATCTTGCTGTCGCTCAGACGCACGTGCGTTATTCTGGATGCCGGTATAGGCCACGATGCTAATCGCTGCCAGGATAGCGATTACAACGATGACGATCAAAAGCTCGACGATCGTGAAACCACGATTAGATTTATATGAACTGCTCGACATGAGATGCCCCCTAATTCTATGTTAATTGACAGTTATAGCTTGATTGTATCGCGAAGTTTTGAAAAGCACAAGAGGTTTAGCACTACTGTATACCGATCGCCGACGCGCGCATAACGCTTGTTGCTGTAATCGGCCGCCCGGCAACGGTTTTGCTAAGCTCTATAGTAGAGAACACAGTAGACGTTTCGTTGTTGGGAGTGGCGATGGGGGTGGAATCGCCTGGCTGCAAGAAGTATACGAAGCTGAGGCTTGTCACGTCCTCTGCGATCACTTCGTCCGCTGCCCGGCAGCGAGTGGCTGCATTGAGGCCGCTGCTGCACGAGTTACGCTGCCACGGCGTACTGCACACGCTGGTGCTGGTGTAGTCGGGGACTATCGTGCGGCGCTTGAGTATAGAGTTCGTGAGGTAGTAGATGACCGTTATGCTCATGAGATCATTGTACTCATGGCTCGACCCGCAAGGATTTGGCTGGTTGCTGTAATGAATAAGTGTACGCGACGAGTCATAAGGGTTTTTGGAGGTAGCGTACTGACGCAAGATGAGGTATCCGTCCGACGAGGTAAACGCACTTGTGCCCGCAAAAGAGCTGTCGCGCCCCTGCGGCGACGGCAGAGTGCCCGAGGTCGCTAGAATTTCGTCGCTGAGGCGCACGTCCTGCTCGATACGGTCAAGCGCGCTCTGGGCCATGTAAGTCATGCTGGCTTCTTCGCGCTTCGACAAGGCGTCGCCGGTAAGTGAAACAGCAAATCCTACCATGACCGCGACGACAGCAATGACGAGCGGCGAGATGATGAGCAGCTCGACTAAGGTGAAGCCCGGAGCAGTGGGGTTACTGTGCGTAGATTGCATGCGTTACCTTCTTGTTAGTTGGTCCGTAGGTTAGCGAGACGGTTACGAGCGATATTTTGCTGGTTGTGCCAAAAGGACAGGTGATTTGCGCGCTGATGGACTGCGGTGCTGGCAGCGTGCTGCCAGAGGGGATAGATGCAGTAGGGGTGCTGGCGCTGCAGGTGGTGCCTACTGTCCCGGCGAGTCTGCGCAGTTCGGCGTAGGCGACGTTGCTTGCTTCGTTTTGGGTGCGCGATTCGTGCGTGCCGCTGACAACCAGGCTGTATGCTTGGTAACCGGCTGCAAGGAAAAAGCCGATGATAAACAGCGTCACTAGTACTTCCACAGTAGTAAATCCTTGGCCAGGACTGCGGATCATTGACGCTCACTCCGGATGGTATGGATGAGGCCGTCCTTCTCAGTACGGTAGTAGATATTGAAGCGGCTGCACAGCGCTGCCTTGGTCGTACAGAAACTGAAGCGATCCGGATCGCTCCCGCTCGCTGGCGTAAATATAAGCGGCTCGTACGTAATAGCACCTACCGGGGTGGAGCTGCGAATATTGGGGTCGTTTTCGGGTGTTTTGCCGGCGGTCGTAATGACGCGTAGCTTTGCCATAGCTTCGAGCCTTGCGCCGCTGAGCCAGGTATCGAGGTAGCCGCCGGTGACTTGCGTGCCGACATCGGCGACGTTTTCGCCGGAGGCATGCCGCACTTCATTGGTGCTGGGGTATTTGCCCGGCTCAATACCATAGGTTGGGTTGCCGGTACGATAGTACTCCTCGAGGCCGCGAGCGACTGCCTTTGCCTGCGATTCTAGCTGCTTGTCGCGTGCGTCGGCTTGGCTGTTGTTGAACTGTGCCATCGCGAGCGCCACTAAGATGCCTATTAATGCCAAAACAATGATAATCTCGACGATCGTATACCCACGCTGCTGTATAGTCATGTGATTATCATAAGCGGTTTGTGCCGGATATACAAGTTTATATCTCGAGGGGTTCTTGCTCGATAGAGATGCGGAATGTGTCGCGCACACGCCCGCGAATTTCGTCGCGCGCGGCCGCCAGGTCGCTGTAGCTGGTGGCGGATTCGTTGATGAGCACGAGGGCGTTCTTATCGTGGACGCGCATGCCGTGGAGGAGTTCGCCCTTGAGGCCGACGTGCTCGATAAGCCAGCCAGTCGGGATCTTGTAGTGCTTGTCAGGCATAGGATAAGAGGGCATATCGGGGTACTCTTGGGTAAGCTCCTTGTAAAGCCAGTCTTCGATGATGGCGTTCTTGAAGAACGAGCCGCTATTGGGCCGCTCGCGCGGGTCGGGCAGCTTGTCGAAGCGGATGCTCATGACTGCGTCGCGAATGACTTGCGGTGTGAAAAATGTCATACTATGTGCTGCGAAATATTCCTCCAGCGCCCTGTAGAACGGCGGAGTAGGGCTTGTCTTGCCGAGACGCAGTATAATGTAGGCGATGACATAGCGGCCTGAGGCCGTTGTGCGGAAGATGCTGCTGCGGTACGAAAACCCGCAATCCTCCGAGCTGAGCGTCGTCATACTACCGGCTACCATGTCGTAGGCTTCTACTTGCGTGAGGGCATCGGCGACCTCCTGGCCGTACGCACCGATATTTTGTACCGGCGCTGCACCGGCTGTGCCCGGGATGGCTGAAAGTGCTTCGATGCCCGAGAGGTTGGCTTCGACTGTGCGTTTGACCACGCTATCCCACTCCTCTCCACCACCAACCCGGATAGTGGTATAGTCGGGCGTGTCCTCGATAACATCGTAACCCATAATCCGGTTGCGCAGCACAATACCGTCGAACCCTTCGTCGCGTACAATGGTGTTGCTCCCACCGCCGAGGACAAATATAGGCAGCTTTTGCTCGCTCGCTCGCTGTACGAGCTGGTGAATTTCATCTGCCGAGTGAATATCGGTCATAAACCGCGCATTGCCGCCAAGCTTCATGGTGGTGTAGTTTTTGAGCGGGATGTTGGTGTGAACGTCCATAGATGTAGTATAGCACCTCTGAGTCACCTACAATGGGCAGACATCGTAATGTAGCGTGAGTCTTTACGTACTCCGTATTTTATCTATCCTCTCACGAATCGACTCCTGGTACTCCACGGGGTTCTGCATCTGATGGTAGGCTCGTACTGCTACGACTTCAAAGATGTTGTCGTCAACGATGTAGATAATAGCTACTTTGTGGTTTTGCATCCGTATTTTACGTGCTTCAGGCATGCTTGGTAGTTCGGCATTGGCGTGAGGGAGGTATTCAAGCTTTGCTATTGTTTCCATGGCTTCGGCAAAGAACTTCTTAGCAGACTCCTCATCGACGAGTTCATCATAGAATGCCATGAGTTCAGCAATATCGTTTTCGGCATCGTCTGTAAGAGAAACGCTATACTGCTGCACGGACAAGCTTCCTATACTTCTGGAGGATGTTCTTTTTTGACTTGTCGAGTTGGATACGGTTCTTTGGGTTTTTAGCAATAGCAACACGACGCTTTAGGTCGGCGATGAATTCTGGGCTGTTTTCATTGACGCTTGTGACATTGCTTTTGTTCATAAGTGTATTATACTGTACTCTCCGAGCACCTGGCAAACAACCGACAAACGGAGTGCATGTGAGGTATGGGGCGCAACTATCGAGTACATACGTCATAGGTGCTATCCAGAACGCAAACGGGTCACGGCGTTAGAACCGCGACCCTGGATGATTCACCCCTGTTGTTGAGGCGAACCGTGGCCTTAATTGCAAATTGGTACACCCGGAAGGATTCGAACCTACGACCCTCTGTTCCGAAGACAGATGCTCTAATCCACTGAGCTACGGGTGCATACTATAAATTGTAAGTTGTCAATGCGCCATGCTGCGTACCGAAGCGGTAACCGGAAGCACGTGGATGAGAGCTGCTCTCTTATTTCCTACCGGCTTCGCCTTGGCACTGAGCTACGGGTGCATGTACCCAAGTATACCATATCTGTGGCTTGCAGAGGAGGGGTGAGGGTGCTAAGCTGGCTACACCATGCCGACAGTAGTCGAAATAGAGGTGGCGTCACAGCTGCATGTTGCCAAACAGCAGCTATCTTCGAAGGCGAAGCGCTTCCTGCACGACAAACTTTTTATCCTAAATAGCGAATATATCATCAAGGAGCGCCTGGGCAAGCCGCTCTACGATGTGCCAAAGTTTTTCGACCTCATCGAGGATGACGGCGAGCAGGTGCGCTTGCCGCGCGGGTTTCTGGCGCAGTTGACGGCGTTTCTGGACAAGGAAGGCACACTGTACCAGGTGACGCACCGCCATCCGGAGTTTGCGCCGCGCGGGCTTGACAGTGCCATCACGCTGACAGACATTCAGGAGCAGCTGGTCGAGCAGGCCATAGCAGCTGGCAGCGGCGTCATTGTCGCGCCGCCCGGGAGCGGCAAGACGATTATGGGCCTCGAGCTCATCGCTCGGCACGACAAGCCGGCGCTCATCCTGACCCACCGCAAGCAGCTGCTGGACCAATGGGTCGAGCGTATCCAGCAGTACTTGGGTTTGCCCAAGCGAGACATCGGCCGCTATTCGGCCGCCTACAAGAAGCCGAGCGACCATATCTCGGTCGGGCTGCTGCAAAGCTTTGCCCGGGCGGGCGACCTCAGTGCGCTGGCCGAGACATTCGGCGTCATCATCGTGGACGAGTGCCACCACATCCCGGCCAAGACATTTCGCGCCGTGATTGCCCAGCTCAATGCCGAGCATATCTATGGGCTGACTGCTACGCCGAAGCGCAAACACAACGACGAGGCGCTCATCTACCTCTATATCGGCGACATCGTTGCCGCATTGTCCGCGAGTACTCAGGCGCTAGAATTTGGCATTACCATTCGCGAAACCTCGCTGGAGCTGCCGTTCGACTGGAAGACCGACCAGGCTGAGCTGCTGGCAAAAGTGATTTGCTACGACACCGCGCGCAACCGGCAGCTGGTCCAGGATATCCTCGGGCAAACCAAGCTTGGCCGCCATACGCTAGTACTGAGTGAGCGCCGCGAGCACTTGAAAATCCTCGACCTCTACCTGCGCGAGCAGGCAAGGGCAATTGTGTTCTCGGGTGACGACTCAGCCACGGTGCGCGCTGCCAAACTCGCCCGCATCAAGCAAGGCGACTACGACGTGCTGCTTGCCACCGGCCAGCTATTTGGCGAAGGCATGGACGTCGACAATGTCGAGGCGCTGGTGCTGGCCTTCCCTTTCGCCTTCGAAGGCAAGCTCGTCCAGTACGTCGGCCGCCTGCTCCACAGCACCGAACCGCGCCAACTCATCGACTACCGCGACAAGCACGTCGCCGTGCTGGAGCAGCAATATATTCGACGGCGGCGCTACTATGCCAAGCTAGGGATTCCACTGCACGGATAGCGAAATTCCGGATGCTTCGGGCGATACTCCATTACTACTTGCAGTCCTGCGACGTCACATTCACCTGATACGTCTTGCCGTTGGCTGTGCTGGTGTACAGGAAGGTGAAGCCCCAGCCACTCTTGAGTACGGATTGGTACTTGGCGTTGTTGCAGACGAGCTTGACGACATGCGGCTTCAGCCCTGTCTTGTCCACGTCGGCAGAATCGGGGAGTGGTTTGCCTGAGAGGTACTCGACGAACACGAAATTCTCCGTCTTGCTCACCCATACATCCGAGAGTGTTCCGCCAGTTTCGGTCGAATTCTGAGGCAGCGTCTCGCGGATGCCGGGCAGGGTGTGCTGGATGGTGGTGCGCAGGACTTTGGCTTCCTCGGCGGCACGCTCGGAGAATATGAAATAGCCGGCCATAACGAGCAGTACCGCAGCGAGCGCGGTCATAAATAGGTCGATTTGGAGGCGAATGGCTTTCTTCTTCACGACGTCGGCTACCTCAACGATAACGGCGAGCGCCACCGTGATATAGCCGATGAACTGGATGGCTATCCGCAGCGTCACATTGTCGAACAGCATGCTGGCAAATAGCAGCGCCGCGGCGAGAATGAGTATGTACCACCCGCGAAGGTTGGTGGGAGTTGGTTGCTTGGACTTTTTGTTTTGGTGTGTGGGCATGTGAGTATCCTGTTTATGCTGTCTGGTACTATTTATGCATATACGATGGGGGGGGGTCAAGTATACGTACGTAAATCTGGTTACTTGCTGAGTGAAAAGCGTACTTGCATTGGAGAGGTTAAAATCAGAGCGTTACTTGACAATATAGCTAATCATGTGCTATAATAGAAATAGTGGACCACTCATTCGACGTCCACTCGGCTTGCGTTGTAGCGTATCTTTTGCTATTATTGAGCACGTACTTTACATTACCTATCTATGGGCCATTAGCTCAGCCGGTTAGAGCACCTGCCTCTTAAGCAGGGTGTCCTGAGTTCAAGTCTCAGATGGCCCTCCATAGTAAACCCCCTCCTAGAGAGGGGGTTTACTATGGCCTAATCCAAAAAAATGGTTGTCACGCATCACGCCCATGCTTGGCATTACCCCTGTTTCCCGCTAGGCTAGCAAGATGAGAAAAAAACTGTCCCTACTGTCATTCACACCAAGGAATCCTCTACGGCAAGCGCAGCGGTAAGCAGCGCTACCGCTGCCAAGCCTGTCACAAAACCTGGACCAACAAACCCCGCCCGCAGCGCCTGCGGGCGACTATTTGGCATGACTATGTCTACGAAATGCGCACCATCGCACAGCTAGCCCGCCAGCACGGCCGCAGCGACGAATGGATACGCAGCCACCTGGCCCGCCATGAGGTACTACTGCCTCCGCAGTACCCCAGGCCAGTCTGCATCGTCATGGATGTGACGTACTTTGGCTCGTGGGGCGTGCTGGTCGTCATTGACCCCAATGCTCGCAGCGAGCGGGAGAATCTGGTGCTCTACTATGCCTTCCTCGAAGGCAGTGAACGAACCATCCACTACGAGACAGCCCTCGACACACTTGAGGCTATGGGCTATGTGGTAACAGGGGCCACCATTGACGGTCGGCGCGGTGTGCGCGAGCTGCTGGAGGCCCGCGGTATCCCGGCGCAGTACTGCCATTTCCACCAGTTGCAGACGATTACTCGCTGCCTCACCAAGCGCCCGTACCTGCCGCAGAACAGAGCCCTGCGCTCCATTGCGCTCTCGCTGCCCACCACGACCGAAGCCCGCCTCAACAGCGAGCTAGACGCCTGGTACGAAGCGCACGCAGCCTGGCTCAAGCAAAAGGAACCGCAGACCGACCGCTACGTCCATCCGCGGACCAGACGAGCCTACTTCAGCTTGCGGCGCAACCTGCCGTACCTCTTTGCGTACCAGCGTGCCCCGCATCTTTCGCTCCCCAACACCACCAATGCACTTGATGGTCGATTTGGGGTCTGGAAAGGTATGCTGCACCGCCACCGAGGCTGTTCCCGGCGGCTCAAAACTAAAATCTTACGAAGTTTATTTGCTGAAATACAGGGGTAGGGGCCAACCGAAATTTTGGATTAGGCCTTGGTGAACCGCCCTGGAGTATTTGTGCATAAAGAGGTATACTATAAGGACGTTATATGAGTGAACTCAACCACAAAGGACAGATGCTAGCGCGGCATTTGGCGCACCTCTCGCGCGAGGAAAAGTCGGACGAGGCGAAGCGTGCCAAAGCTGAAAAGGTCAACGTCGTCGGTGCCGGCGGTGTATTGACAGCTGCCTACGAGCAGCTGCGCAATGCTGCCGAGAACACTGAAGAGCATTTGCTGCTGCAAAAGGCCATTCGGCGATTTTATCGTCAGCTATTTGTAACTCGTGACGAGTCGCTGCTGGTCCAGAGCGGCAACGAGCTGGCTGTCGAGCTAACGCTTGCCGGCTATGTGCCCAACGACAGCCTGAGTCGCGATCAGGTCGATGCCATATCGGCGCTGGCGGTCAAGTACTACGCAGCGTATGTGCAGCTCCTTGGCCAGCGCTCGGTGCCGGTCAACCACGCCTCGAGCTGGACGCTCGATGTGCTGGCGGTCGAGGTCGAGGCAGTGGTTGGCGACCACGGCATGGAGCAAGTATTTATCGAGTTTGCCTACAGCGAGCTGGCATCGACGCTGCGTGCCGAGGACATTTTCGGGCGGGCTGTCGACAACTTCGACGCAGCGCTCTATGTGGCGATTCACCAGGCACTCCTGAAGTCCAACGACCCAGTGATCCGTGCAGCGCTGCTCCAGCGCTACAAGGCTTCGCTGGACGACCTAAACGGCTACATCGCCTTGAACAAGCGCCTCGATGAGCTCTTTGAGGCAGATATGACCGACAAGTTGCGCCACATCGTCGACCGGCAGGGCGCGCCGCTGCGCATCCTGCGCCGCATGATGGAGGAATACACCGACCTGGACACTCTGCTCGAAAACCGCATCAATTTCCTCGACAAATACGAAAAGCAAGTCGAGCTCGAGTACGACCGCGTAGCGCGCCGCATCAACCGCGCGATTGTGCGCAGCGTGGTGTTCCTGATCATCACCAAGTTCCTCATCGGCATCGCGATCGAAGTACCGTATGACTACTGGGCGCACGGCGAAATCATCTGGCTGCCGCTTATCGTCAACCTGCTGTTCCCGCCGATCTATATGTTTGCGCTTAAGGCGACGCATCAGCTGCCGGGACATGCCAATACACAGGCGCTGGTCGACCGTATCGACACCATGCTCTACGGCGATAGCACGCAGACGCTTGATGCTCGTTCGCGCCGCCGCGGCACGAGTGCGGCGTTTTCGGCTGTGTACGTGGTGTCCAGCTTGGTAATATTTGGCGCGGTGATTTATGGCTTGCTGCTGCTGAACTTCTCGCTGGTGCATATCGCGATCTTCTTTATCTTCCTGTCGGCGGCGAGCTTCCTGGGCTTCCGCCTCAGCCGGCTGATTCGTGAGCTCGAGATCGTTCGCAGCGCCCAAAACGGCATGACATTTATCCGCGACCTACTGTACCTACCGTTTGTGGTAGTGGGGCAATGGATTAGCGACAAGTATAGCAAGGTAAATATTGTCAGCACGGTGCTCGACATGCTCATCGAGCTGCCGCTCAAGACTGTGCTGCGCCTGGTGCGCCAGTGGGGTGCGTTCATCGACGAGCGAAAGGACCAGATATAGCCCATGGCGCGTAAGCTTCTCAATGGTACCGAACTGGCCGGCTTCGTCAAGCAGCGCCAAGCCAAGCAAGTGCGTATGCTACGCCAAGCGCATGGCATCGTGCCGAAGCTCGTTATCATTATGAGCGAGCAAGCACCATCGGTCATCACGACCTATGTGCGTATGAAGCAGCAGTACGGCGCGGATATATTGGTCGAGACGGAAGTCGTCGCCTGCGCGCAGACCGACATGCCGGCGGCGATAGCGCGGGCAAACGCGGACGACAGCGTGCAGGGAATTATCGTGCAGCTGCCGCTAGAGGACACGAGCCAGACCGAGGCAATTGTCGACCTTATCGCGCCCGACAAGGATGTCGATGGGCTAGGAAGGGACGCGGCATTCATTAGCGCGACAGCCGAAGCGGTCGACTGGCTGCTGGCCGGCTATAGCGTGTCGCTTGAGGGCAAGCGCATTACCTTGCTGGGCAACGGCAAGCTGGTGGGGCGGCCGCTCGCTGCACTGTGGCGCGAGGCTGGGCACAAGGTAACGGTGCTCGACCGCTCGAGCGAGCACCCGGACGAAACACTGCTAACGAGCGATATCATCGTCAGCGCCACAGGACAGCCACGTATCTTGCATGAGGGCAATGTGCCGCAGGGCGCTATCGTTGTCGATGCCGGTACTGTGAGCGAGGACGGGCAGATCGTCGGTGATGCCGCGCCTGAGTTACAAGTACGCCGCGACCTCATCATCACCCCGCCAAAGGGTGGCGTCGGGCCGCTGACGGTCGTGCTGCTCTTTGACCACGTGATTCAGGCGTGTCTTGCACGCATAGAGTGAGCTACAAGGTGCCACCTTGTAGCAGGGGTAATGATAGAATAGTATTATGCCGAAGCGTAATATGGTAAAAATGTATGGCGAAGGTGAGTACTATCACTGCTACAATCGTGGCGTCAACCGTGGGATGATATTTCATGATACAGATGACTATGGTTATTTTCTTAGCCTGTTTAGGCGGCATTTATCTCATGATAAAAGCTATGACAAGACACGACGCCCGTATCCTCACTATACGGAACAGGTTGAACTCGTGGCCTACTGCCTCATGCCGAATCACTACCACCTACTGCTGTTTTTGAAAGAAAAAGATGGTATCAAGCAGCTCATGCGTAGCGTTATGACCGCCTATAGCACTTATTTCAATAAGCGTTATGCCAGAACTGGCAAATTGTTTGAGGGGCATTTTCTCGCTTCACGCATCGCATCGAATGAGTATTTGTGGCATGTGAGTAGGTATATTCACCTCAACCCGCTCGACGTTGCCGAGGACCCTATGAGGTATGCGTATTCGAGCGTCGCGTACTTTGGCGGCGCTAAAACAGCGCAGTGGTTACATCCCGAACACCTGATTGACGCAGCCGGTAGACAAGCCTATATCGCCTCGCTTGAGGATGAAGATAATCAATCCTATCACAAGCTTATGCATGCGCTTAACCATCAGCTCGCTCAATCTCCCGCGAAAGAATAGCTACAAGGTGGCACCTTGTAGCAGGAGGCGTGAAGTCACTAGTTGGGGCGCTGTCGGTACTATATTATATATTGTGTTATGACGGCTTGCTATACTGACCGTTAGTTGACGCCTAGCGTTTCTTTCACCCGTGCCACAACCTGCCGCGGCGTGTAGTCGGCTTTGACGATGTAGCTCGAGACGTTGAGGCTTTTGAGGGCGTCGGGCGCTTCTTCCTCGCCGAGGTTGGTGAGGATGAGGACCGGGATATCTTTGCCCCAGTCGGCTTTGCGAAGCTCGGCCAGGGCTTCGGCTCCGTCCATATGCGGCATCTGGAGGTCGAGCAGGACGATGTCGGGGCGAAATGCCTCTACTAGCGCCACGCCTTGCTTGCCATCGGCCGCCATTTGCACGTCGAACCCATCCGCCTCGAACTTCATGCGGTACATTTGATTGATGACAGGATCGTCTTCGATGATGGCTATTTTGGTCATGTTTTCATAATAACACAGAGGTTGAGTGGTCGTAACATTGACGATTATTAAATATAGTGTTAAAATAGAGACATAAATTCACATAATGCACTACGAGAGGTGAACGAGCCATGAGCCAGGAGTGGTCTGCGCCAAAAGGATATGAGATAACGACTCAGCAGGAGCTTGATGAGCTGGTGCATGATGAGAACATCCGGACAGTCGTTGACCCCATCGTTGCGATAGCTAATGATTCATTTGAGCTTCACTGCACGAGTCGTTTAGGAGACCCAGAGGCTAGAGCACGCTATATCGGTGAAATTGCTAGAGAAGGTCTCGCGTATGGCCAATGGTTTCATTACCCTTGGGACGGTACGCTTACGCGATTTCCTGACGGTGATGAGTGGTACAACCTGAGGACGTTTCGAAACCGTAACTTGATTACGGAAGGTGAACAGCAGGTGCTTCGACGCAAGAAAATCGCGGCATTTGGTCTCAGCGTTGGCAGTAAAGCTGTTGAAGAGATGGTTCAGACTGGTATTGGTGACGAGTATTATTTGTTTGATTTTGATAGGCTCAATCCTACCAATCTAAATCGCATCCGAGCTAAGATGTCTCAAGTCGGCCTATTGAAAACCACAGTTGCAGGGCAAAAGATAAGTGAACTTGACCCCTATATTAACCAAGCTCACTTTGAAGAAGGCTATGTTGCAGGGAAAACCGATGACATCTTGCGTACTTGGCGACCAGATGCAATTATCGAAGAGGTTGATGATCTGGGTGCCAAAGTGGCTTTACGTCGTATTACAGAGGAGCTAAAAATTCCTCTCTTTATGGCTGGGGATAGTGCAGATAAGTCGGTTCTCGGCTTTGAGCGGCATGACAAAGAGAAGGTAAAGCCGTTTAACGGCAAGGTGCCAACCAAGATGGTAGAAAAGATTTTGGATAATGGAATATCTGATGCAGATAAAGAGACTGCACTTATAAAGATACTCGGTATCCCAAATATATCCCCTCGCTTGCTTCTTTCAGCTATACAAAAGGCTCGGGGTGAGTTAGCAGGTTTTCCACAGCTTGGAACAACTGCAACAGCTGGCGGTACATTAGTCACTCTTGGAGTACGTGATACCTTCCTGGGAAGAGAAGTTACGTCAAATGCTCATGTATACGATCCGCGAAAAATTATAAGGCAGAAGCTGCCAACGACCTTTAGAGAAAATGTACAAATTATCTTAGACTTTCTGGCGTATCGCCGTGAACAGGCGAAGAAGAAAGGCCGCGAATGAACATCGATATACTAAGGGGTGGGAGATGGCCCGAAGATAACTTTGACATTCCCCGCTTTGGTGCAGACTACGATATTAGGTGGACAGAGGGTACTGCAAGTAATCCGGATATTGCGCATCGTGCGCAGCAAGTCCACGGCATTAGCTACTCTAACTATGGCTATTTCGAGCGAGAAGCCTTGACAAGTGACGGCAGGCTGCCGCCAGAACTCGATGGAACAAGGGAGAGGCCGGGTCTGGATGTAGCCTACCTGCTAGCAGTTCCCAGAGGTGAGGGTATCGATAAGGCGAATGCCACCATAAGAGTAGGTGATGGGACTATGGAAAATCTACCTACATTTAAATACTGCCGCGAGAAGGGAATGTCTGACTTTTGTGAAGACTTACTGGAGCTAGAGGCCTCGTACAGAGACGGGCCGATTCGAGAGGTGATGGCTCTCGGATCAATAGGCGTACGTGGTCGTAAAGGTGCATATGAGCTTATGCGGGCAGTTACGCAAAATTGTACTATCAAGCACACGGTAGGGGGCATTCGTGAGCTGTACCTTATTTCTCTTACGTCTACCTCAAAAGAGTCGGTACTCAGCTTTGTGGGGCAGAAAGCGGTGATAATGAAAGATGACCCAGTGCGTATTTTTGAAAAAGATAAGCGTGCGAACAGTCAGCTGTATGTCACTCCAGCACTTATAGACCCAAGCGTGACTGTAGATGACACAGTGGAGCGCATAGAAGCCTGTGTTCGGGCTAATCGGGAGGTAGAACGCCAATCGCTGCATAATCATCTACTATTCCTGGTTGACGGCCTGACCCCGGAGCAGATGGGTTCGCGTGCTGCGGCGTACCTCCAGAGCAACATCGCTGCCTGATCAGTAAGTAAGCGTAGGCAGTATTCATTCAGTATAGTACCATAGTACTATGGTTGGTCTCTACTCGCTGATTCTTAGCGTTGTTGCATGCGTGACGGTAGGCAGTATAGTCTTTGTACGCAATCAGCGTGACGGCAGGACGATTGTCTATGGTCTGCTTACGATAGTGCTTACGGTGATG
>CAZGGJ010000005.1:52092-60628 GCA_964525315.1 uncultured Candidatus Saccharibacteria bacterium
TTGCTAATTACCTGGCAGTGGAGTTGCCCGACAATCAACTATGGTATGTCAGGGTAGTAATGTTTACATCCGCGGTAGGTGTTTATCTTATATATATATTAACGCGTTATGTGGGCCGGCGTGTTGCTCCTTACGCTGTCCGCGACAAAATATTACTCTCCCTTGCCATAGCCGTGGCTTTGCTGGCTTGGTCTGATTGGCTTTTTCCAGGCGTTGAGCCTGGGCATCCGCCCGTGCCGATACCCGGACCCGCGGTTCCGTTGTATTTCGGATACTTTATTTTGACGATTGTTCTTGCTATGAGGCAATTGATGAAGGGTTACAGCAAGGTCGGTATTAAGGAGAAGCGTCAACGCATATTGCTCTTTGCTGGTGCGGTGCCTATACTGGTCCTAGCTCCAATTACGAGCTTTATTTTGCCAAATATATTTGGCGTCGGACAACTTGTTGCACTGACGCCACTTTACGCTTTTATATTTGTATCGTGTGTGGGATACGCAATCATACGACACGGTTTACTCGATATTAAGCTGGCGGTTGTGCGAAGCGCGGCATACTTCTTGTCATTATTGACGCTAGCTGGCGTTTATTTTGGCCTGGCATACTTAGTTTCAGCGCTGTTTTTCGGTAATACTGTTACGACAGGAGTGACCACGAATTCGATTAATATAGCACTAGCATTGGTGCTTGCCTTTATATTCCAGCCGATCAAGCAGTTTTTTGACAGGGTGACGAACCGGATATTCTTTCGCAGCCGGTACGATATAGACGAGTTGATTACGAAGCTGGGCAAGCTGCTTACCTCGACGACCGACCTCAGGAAGCTGCTGAGCACTACCGCAGCTGAGCTGCAAAGTGCGTTGAAGGCTACGTACGTGGTGTTTGATGTGTATCGCAGCGGCAGGCAAGATGTCACGGTGGGGCAGGGGCGGTACGCGCAGTTTACCGAGCAGGAAACGGAAGCGATGTACGAACTGGCAAATGTCCTCGAGGATGACCTGCTCGTAGTGGGTGGTGCGGTGGACGCGGAGGTAGACGCTATGTATGGATCGCTGCTCCGCATGCTTGAGCGGCGGCATGTGGCGTTGGTAGTGCCGCTTGGCGCGCATGTTGGGTATTTGCTGCTCGGCGATAGCCTCAGCGGCGGCTACAGCCAGCAGGACCTCAAGGTGCTCCGGGCAATTGGCAACGAGCTGGTAATCGCGATCGAGAATGCCAAGTCGGTCCAGGAAGTCCGCGAGCTAAACACGTCGCTGCAGCAACGCATCGACCGTGCCACGCGCGAGCTGCGCACGTCGAACGAAAAACTGCTTCGGCTCGACCAAACCAAAGACGAGTTTATCAGTATGGCCAGCCACCAGCTGCGTACGCCACTCACGAGTATCAAGGGCTACCTCAGTATGGTACTGGAGGGCGATATGGGCGAGGTAACCGATCAGCAGCGCAAGGTGCTAAGCGAGGCCTATAGCAGCAGCGAGCGGATGGTGCGGCTGATTGGCGACTTCCTGAATGTGTCGCGCTTGCAGACGGGCAAATTCGTCATTGAGGCCCAGCCAACAGACATCGTGAAGCTCATCGACGAAGAAGTCGACGCCATGCGGCGCTTGGCCGAGAGCCACGACATGACGCTGGTATACAAGCGGCCGCGGCGCTTCCCGGTGCTGAATGTCGATAGCGACAAATTGCGCCAGGTGATTATGAACTTTATCGACAATGCGATTTATTATTCGCGGCCGCACGCTACCATCGTCGTGAAGGCGTATGTGGAGCATGACGATGCTATCGTAGAAGTGCACGACCAAGGTATCGGCGTGCCTGAAGCCGAAAAAGAGCACTTATTTACGAAGTTTTTCCGGGCCGAAAATGCCCGCCGCCAACGGCCGGATGGCACTGGCGTAGGGCTGTTCCTGGCGCGCAAAATCGTGACGGCATTTGACGGCGAAGTAATATTTAACTCCCGCGAAGGCCGCGGCAGCGTATTTGGCTTCCGCCTACCCATCAAGAAGTTGGAGGTGAAGAAGTAGCTTGATAATTAAAGCTACCCCATCATGATGATGGGGTAGCTTAGCATTTCCATGTCGCGGATGACAAGGGCCTCCGGCCCGTCTTTCGGGGGAGGAGAGTGTTCCAGCGAATTCACTTCGGGGAACACTCGGAGGGGTTAGCCCCTCCTGAGTGCATGAGCGGTCAATCTCTCTTATGTTGATAGGGGCGGAGCCACGAGGGCTATGCCCGAGCTTTAGGGGGAGGAAGTCCTACTCCGAATCTACTTCGGAGTAGGACTGGAGGGGCTAGCCCCTCCTGCTTGCCAGGTAGTAGTAGCTAGCAGCGGTCAGCGAACCAACGCCGATGATGGCTTGGAGGGCATCAGCTACACCGGTTTGCGGCAGTTCGCTTGGAAGCTGCGGCTCTTCGGGTGTTTCTGGAGTCTCTGGGGTTTCTGGAGTCTCCTTGCAGGCTGCATCGTTGGCATCCTTGAACTGATCCTTGTCGGTGTATGGTACATCGATGATGTTGCCGGTCTCAGGGTCGCAGACGCGGATTTGGCCGCATTCTTTGCTGCCGACTGGCAGGTAGTTGTCCTTATCCTTGTAAGGAACATCTGTTTCGATACCAGTTTCAGGGTCGCAGACGCGAACGTCTTTACACTTCGGACTGTTTTCGTCTTCGTAGTTACCCTTGTCCTTGTAGTCGACATCGATGATCTCGCCGGTGGTCGGGTCGCAGACGCGGGCCTTGCCGCATTCCTTGCTACCTACAGGCAGGTAGGCGTCTTTGTCTTTGTAGGGAACATCCTTCTCGATACCAGTGGCTGGGTCGCAGACGCGAACGTTCTTACACTTTTCGCTGTCCTTTGATGGGTAGTTATCCTTATCCTTGTATGGGACGTCGATAATCTTGCCGGTCTCGGGGTCGCACACCTTGACTGGCTTACACTTCTCGCTGTTCTTGTCTTCGTATTTGTCCTTTTCAGATACCGGTACTTCGATGATGTTGCCAGTCTTGGGGTCGCAAACTTCGACGGTAGGTTCGGCCTTCACTTCGAACGGTTTCTTGCAGTTGGCGCTGGTAGCGGTCTTTTCGACGCCGTCAACGGTTACGATGATTTGCGCTTCGACAGTGTAGTTGCCGACAGTTGCCTGAGTGTAGCGCAGGGTGCCATCGGTGCTGTTTGTGCGGGCGATTTCGCTGCCAGCAGCGTTGCGGACGATGAATACGGTGCGTACGTAGGTGGCATTCTTGACAGTGTGTGTTGCCTTGAAGTTGAACTCGGTGCGGCTGGTCGACGTTACGTCGAGGGCGTCGCAGGTATAGACTGGTGCGGGCACTTCGACTGTTGCATCATCGCAGTCGTCTGGACTGCCGGGAACGGTCGGCGTATCAACGCACGCGGTGTTCTTGATGGTACCGGCTTTGTAGGTAGGTACCTTGGCAGTCAGGTTGAACTTGATGTCCTGGCCGACCTTGAGCTCTGGAATAGTGTAGGTCCAGGTGTTGTTTGCGACTGAACCGACGGCTGTGTCGCTACCCTGGATGCTGCCCTTGATCAGGGTGACACCGGCTTCAGGCGTATCAGTGACTTTGGCGTCTTTCAGGGTGACGTTGCCCTTGTTGGTGACAACGATTTGGTAGGTGTAGACGGTGTTGACACCGACGACCTTGTGCTCAACGCCTTCGACCTTTTTGTCGATTTCGATGCGTGGCTTCGGCTCTTCCTTGACTTCGAACGGCTTCTTACAGTTGGCGCTGGTCGCAGTCATTTCAGTATCGCCGACCTTGACGATTACCTGAGCTTCGACGGTGTAGCTCCCAACAGTTGTCTGGGTGTAGCGCAGAACGCCTTCGGTGTTGTCGACGCGAGTTACCTCGGTGCCGGCAGCGTTGCGAATGATGAACACGGTCTTGACGTAGGTAGCGTTCTGGACGGTGCGGCTGGCTGTGAAGGTAAACTCAGTGCGGCTAATCGGGCTCACCGTCAGGTCGTCGCAGCTGTAGACAGGCTTTGGTACTTCGACAGTAGCGTCGTCGCAGTCGTCCGGGCTGCCTGGAACAGTTGGCGTGTCAACGCAGACAGTGTTCTTGAGCGTGCCAGCCTTGTAGGTTGGTACCTTGGCAGTGAGGTCGAACTTCTTGGTCTCGCCCTTGGCAAGGCTCGAGATGGTGTAGGTCCACGTGTTGTTTGCGATAGCACCGATAGCGGTAATGCTGCCTGCGGCGCTGCCCTTGATGAGCGTAATGCCAGCTTCAGGAGTGTCGGTTACTTTGACATCCTTGAGAGCAACATTGCCGGTATTGGTAACGGTAAGCTGGTAGGTGTAGACGGTGTTGACGCCAACGACCTTGTGCTCGACGTTTTCGACAGTCTTGGTGACGTCGACGCCAGGCTTGCTTTCGTCTTTGACGACGATCTGCTTGGTACAGTCGCCAGCTGGCTTGATCTCGTAGGTTTGCTTACCAGGGACCTTGACGAAGACGCTTACCTTGGCAGTATAGCTGCCAGACTTAGCGTACTTGTGAGTTACTTTGTCCTTGGGGTTGGTCTTGGTGACCTTGGCGCTGCCGTCACCGAAGTCGTAGACGACTTTCTCGATAGTGGCACCGTTGCTTGCCGAGGTGTCGGTAGAGAACTCGAAGGTATCACGGCTGAGTTCTTTGGATTGGAGGGCTTTACATGAATACTTTGGGTTGTTAGGGGTGACACGGATAGGGTTGCCGCAGATGTTCATGACAACTGTCTGGACGTTACCCTTAGTGTCAAAGAGGACCAGCACGTCGTTGCGGTACTTGGTGACATCGCCAAGTTTGCTTTCGTGGTAGGTCTTGCCGTCGATTTTGACGGGGCTCGAGTGCGACTTGGCGTTGCGGCCAAGGCTCTTGCCGTTGGTACCAACAGTGCGGCCGTCAACTTCGATGCGGCCGTCAGGGTATGAGTAACCCTTCATCGCTTTTGAGGCGAAGCGGTCGTACTCGCTGGTCGGCAAGTCGTAGTGCTTGTAGACGTTGTCGAGGTCGCCCGTTGCGTTCTTTTTGGCCTTGGCAGCGAAGTCCTTGGCCGAGCTGACACCACCCTTGATGATGTCGTTGGACGGATTCGGCGTCGCAGCTTGCGAACTCGCCAGGCCAATGCCGACGAATGTCGCAAGTGCTGCCAGACCGAGTACCAGTCCGGTGCGTTGTGCGCGGCCAAGGTTGGCCAGGCGCGTTAATAGTCGTTTCATGCTGTTTACACCTCCACATTGTGTAAATATGATATAGTTCCCACCCCGCCACAATAGCGTTCACCTCTTATACTAGCATAAAATTGAAACAAAGTCAATATATTTGTATAGCTATAATCCTTATGGTTAGCGATAGCCGGCAGGCACTTGAAAAATAGGGTTCAAGTGTGCTATAATAACAAAGAGTACTGCACGGTCTCATCGTCTAACGGTTAGGACACCAGGTTTTCATCCTGGCAATTCGGGTTCGATTCCCGGTGAGATCACCAGTAAAAATAGCTCAAGGCTCCCGAGTCTTGGGCTATTTTTACTAGTCGAATTTATTCGCTGGAATCGAACCCGAGCTTTTGCGGAGCAAAAGGAGTTCGGCGCAGTGAGCGAAGCAAAAGAAAGCACCGTAGGTATTTTCTTTTGTGAGGGAACGGCGGAGTCAGCTTGCTGGCGATTTCCCGGTGAAATGAAAATGTGTCTCCATGTTCCATGATATAGTACTCATCAGTAGATGAAAGCTAAACACAAAAAGTTACTTTTGATACTTATCGTAGCAGCCGTGCTAGTACTAGCTGGAGCAGTGGCTGCCTTTGTGTGCAAGGATGCCATCAAATCGTTTGCGGCGGGCGGTGCGGCAGACATCCAGCCGAAGGGCGCGCCGAGATTTGTGCTAGACGCTGCGCAGTTTCCGGATTGGGCAACTCCACCCAACACCTACCACAACGACACGCAAGGTGCCGGGTATACAGTGGCTTTCTCTGCGACGCAGTGCGCGCCGGGTAGCCGCTGCAACGACCTGGTCGCGGTGTGTGCGGCAGACCATGCAAGTACGCAGTGCGGCAAGCTCCAACAACTTTCCGACGCCGGGCACTGCATGGTGCATTTCTACTACATGACTCGTCCCATCGATCCGGATACGGCACGAGCGGATTTTCTAAAGACGAGCACAGACTTCAAAGGGGAGGTTCGCGAGATAGCCAGCAAGACTCTCAGCATCAGCACGCCTGATGGCAACAAGACGTACCAGCTGCACCAGTACCATAGCAAGAGTAGTACTTATAAGAATGGCGTTTCGCTTGGCTATATTCCGCTCGAGAATGGCCATGTTGAAATAAAGGGTATTTGCGACAAATCGGACCAGCTGGATGAAGTACTTCCTGTCATAGAGGCCGTTCGTCTGGAAGCTTAATGCCCCGAACCATAGGTTGCGGTCTGCTATAATTGCCTCTATGAAGAGCGACGTACAAGGAGTGATTGAGTATCTTGACGGCGGCCGTAAGCCCGATTACCTGTACAGGGTATCGATCAAAGGCATTATCTTGAATGATACCGGCGAGGTACTGCTCGTCAAGGAGAACGGCCGCGACTGGTGGGATCTGCCTGGGGGCGGCATGGATCATGGCGAGAGTATTAAGGCCGCGATCGCTCGCGAGCTGAAAGAGGAGGTCAACCTAAAGGGCGACTTCACCTATCGAATCGTCCATGTCGACGAACCGGGGCTGCTTGAACGTTCAAGGATACTGCAGATACGCCTCGTCTTCATCGTTGTGCCAGAAATTATGGACTTTGAGCCGGGTGAAGATGGCGATGAGGTCGCATTCTTGTCGCTTGAGAAGCTAAGGGAGGTGGATGAAGCCAAGTTTCATTATCTCGGTGCGATTCTTGGCGATCGATAGCCTTTTGGCAGTGCTTTTTCTGGAAAGCTAGGCACCCAGCTTTCCAGAAAAATGGTATAATATTTACTACTATGCCAACCTCCCAAGACACCCCCTCCGAACTGCCTTCCGACCAACGAGAGAGCGGCAAGCTCAACAAGCTGCGCGCGGCAGTGCTGGGGGCAAATGACGGTATCGTCAGTGTTTCGAGTATCGTCATGGGTGTGGCAGGCGCCGGTAGCGATAGCCGAACGATCGCTGTGGCCGGACTTGCTGCGCTGATTGCCGGTGCTTTGTCGATGGCAGTGGGCGAATATGTCTCCGTGAGTAGCCAGTCCGATGCCGAGAAGGCGTATATCGAGCGCGAGAAGCGGCAGCTGCGTGATGATCCTGATGTGGCGCTTCATGAACTGACGCAGGAATATGTAAAGCATGGTGTGAGCGAAGCGACGGCGCGAGTGGTTGCCGGGGAGCTAACAGTGAGAAACGCGCTACGGGCGCACCTGCGTATGCATTTCAACCTCGATCCGGACGATATTAGTAGTCCATGGCAGGCGGCGGTTGCGTCATTTGTGGCGTTTTCGGTCGGCGGCCTGATACCGTTTGTGGCGGTGGTGGCGACGCCTACCGAGTGGCGTATTGCTGCGACGATTGCGGCAGTGGTTGCGGCGTTGGTGACGGTTGGGGTCCTTAGCGCGACGGCTGGCGGGGCGTCCCGGCGGCACGCAACGGTGCGCGTGGTCGTGGGCGGTGTGGTCGCAATGGCGGTAACGTATGGTGTAGGAGTGCTGTTTGGTGTCACGACTGCCTGATACGCCGCTCCGCGGAGTTAACTTGGGAGGGTGGCTGGTGCTTGAGCGCTGGATGATGACGCCGCTGTTTGCCGGTACTGATGCCCGCGATGAATACGAATTTATGCAGACGCCGGGTGCGCTCGACAAGTTACGCCAGCACCAAAAGACGTTTATCCAGGAAGAAGATTTTCGCTGGCTCGCCGAGCACGGCATCAATGCGGTGCGCATTCCGATGGGCTATTGGATACTGGAGGGCGATCCGCCGTACCGGTCGTGTATCGGCCGGCTGGATTGGGCAGTGCGTATGGCCGACAAGTACGGGTTAAAAGTGCTGCTATCGCTGCACAGCGCGCCGGGGAGCCAAAATGGCCAAGACCATAGCGGACGTGTCGGCGAAGCTCGGTGGTACGCACGGCCCGAATACCAGCAGCAAACGATTGATACCCTTACGCAGTTGGCGGTACGCTACCGCGACCAGCCAAGCGTATGGGGGCTAGAGCTCCTCAATGAGCCGCTGGCGTGGCGGCATATTCTGACGTTGCGGCGGTTCTATACGCAGGCCTACGACGCATTGTGCGCTGTGGCGCGGCCGGGGCTGGTGACGGTATTTTCCGATGCATTTATGCCGCGGACGATGTCGGGCGTACTGCGGGCGCGCGTAGATTTTCCAGTGGTGATGGATACGCATTGGTATCATTTCTTCTTGCCAGAGTGGGCGCAACGCCGCTTGCCGCTGAAGCTCTACGATGCCGTGCTCAAGAACCGCCGGGCACTGCTGGCGCGCCTGAGCAAAGACCAGCCGGTGATTGTCGGCGAATGGAGCGGCGTGATTGGCTGGGAGGCATTGAAGCGCCTACCCGAGAAGCAGCACGAGCTC
>CAZGGJ010000006.1:0-60332 GCA_964525315.1 uncultured Candidatus Saccharibacteria bacterium
AAGGATGTTCAAATGGCATATGCACTTGTGCTGGCGACAGCGCTTATTCTTGCCCTTACTGCCTATCAGCAGATACACCGCAATAAAGTTTGGAAATGGTTAATTGTTGGTCTTGTCATTGGACTGACTTTGTACGCAGGACTGCTTCGTTATAATGCATTAATCGCTGTCATCCCGATACTCTATCTGGCGATTGATAGGCTCGGTGTGCTGAGAAGCTGGAGGGTTAAGTTGTTACTCGGAGTTGGTCTTGTCGTCTTTGCGACAGGTATGAGCATGATCGGTAATAAAATGCTGAATGTAGTAAAAATGAATCCCACATCTGCAGTTATGCTTGATGACATTATTAATATTCGCACAAAAGAAGAACTTGCTAAACGCCAAGGAAATATGTACGAAGCGCTTATATCAATACAACACAAGTGTGGTGCAAGGCGGACGTCAATCAATAGTTACTGGTTGTGTACCGAGGAGAATCAGCGGAAGATCATTAGTCAGGACCACTATGATGAGCTCAAGGGCTACTGGTTCACAACAATCTTAAGTGACCCATTCGCGTATGCGCTATATAGGGTGGAGACATTCACGATATTTATTTTCGCACCAGACCAGTATGTATTCCGTTATCAAAAGGGGGTTGTGCCTAATAGTCTTGGACAAAAAGTACGCTACGAGAAGGTGCAAAATATCCTTCATATATATGTGATGGAGTTTGGCTATCGCCACTTCTCGTATCTTTTCCAGGCATGGTTCTGGATTATTGCCGGATTTGTAACGCTATGGATTGGAGCCAAGAAACTTCGACGTTATAGCAAAGAGGTTATTGTGCTGTCGGCTTCATCGCTTATATACATATTCAGTTATTTGCCAATGGTCGTTGCGGCCGACTATCGATATATCTACTGGTCGGTGTTTGCTACGCTCATCGCGCTACTGTTGATTGTGATAGAGAAACTTTCGCCAAGCGGGAGAACGAAGCGTCGTCACGTAAAGAACTCAAAACCTCTGCAACATCTGCGCGAGCGCCAATAGCGACCATTACACTCTTCCTGGATAGTGTGGTTAAATTTTTCAATGTGAGCATTGTCGTTAGGCCTGCCTAGGCGGGAGTTGCGAGCTCCACTCCCGCGCTCCTGAGAAACCTGCTCGAAGTACCTTCCAAACTCTGGACCATTGTCTGCCTGCATCGTATGGAAGGCAAAGCCAGAGCCAGAGGACTCTCAGATGTAGTGATGTACTGTACTTACAGTTTACGGAGCCTGCTTTTAGATTGCAAAGACAGTGGGGCATAGTACGAAGTTATTGACATAATGTCTATCACGTGCTATATTAGTCATAATATGGCATATCAACCATATTCGAAGCATGAGGCATCTGGTGAGGCCAGGGGAGGGCATGCTATTGGCCAGATGTCGGACAAAGTCCTGAAACTCCTAGGACTCTCTGAGCGCAAGGAGCAAGAGTCATACCGCGAAATTATCACTCATTTACGCGACCAGCTTGGTGATGCGCAGAAGGGTGGCAACGAGGTCGCTGCCATCGTTAAAGCGGAGGCCATCGACAAAGATGCGGCAAATGAACTATTTGAACGGCATATGGTCGAATGGGCTTCTAGTGGTGTATTGAGGGTTACTGAAATGTTTATGAGAGAAGGCATAGGCATGACGCCCCGTCTTGAGTGCGCTCCGAACATTAAAGTATCAGACCGGGACATTATTAATCTTGCCAAGGTTTTTGATGAGAAAGCTACAGTGGATTCTGATATTTACGAACAGTGTACTCCCGAAGAGCTATCGGGCTATACTGCTGATGGCCCTTGGCGTATGTATGTCACCTTTGAGGAGTGTTTGCCGCCAGGCAAGGATACGCCATCAATAGATTTGGTGTCGAGACTGCGCTTTTTTATTCGAAAGCTTCAAGATGATTTTCCGGAGTTTGCCGCTGGCGACCTGTCGCCTCTGGAGGCAGCGGTACATATGTACACTCTACGTGCCGCTGACGTGCCATTGACGTGGGACAATACAAACTGCGGTAGTGTCAGCATGGAACCGATGCGCATTCCAGGGGGTTATGCACCTTGTCTGCCTTGGACGGGCGTAGGACGTTATGGCGGCCTTATGTTGGGCCAGCTGTTTATAAGTGATAATCTGGTCAAGAATTGTCCTGGCGTTCGTATTAAGCTGGGGACGAATCCTTCTAAGTAACGGTATTGGCACAATAAATGATGTGCAGACAGCAGGGGAAATATGACAAAGCGAACACACTCAAATGAATACGCAGGGACTCCAATAGCAGGCATAACGGGTACATTCTATCCTGATTTGTCGGACCCCCGATTCGAAATTTCACTTGACAACGCCGAGCGATGGCGCGACAATTCACTACCGCTTGTCGTGGTTGACGGCTCGCCCGAGGGGGCGGCACGGAGTGTTCGAAATGCACTTAAGCAGCGTGGGGCAACCGTTCTTCGATCTATTCAGAATGGAATCGCAACGCAGCGCCAGCAAGGTGCGGCGCATGTATTGCAACGCGGAGGTAATAAGTTTGTGACCCACGAGCCTGAAAAGCCTGATACGGCTGACTTTGCTTTGCCTATTGCAGACCTCCTAGACGACAATAGTATTGTGGTCGTTGGACGTACCGAGGAATCGCTGGCTACTATGCCGCCGGTGCAGCGTCGCACGGAGGATTTGGCAGGCTGGATATTGCAGCAGACCCATGGACTGCCAGCTGATGCGTTAGCCGGCCCTCGCGGCTATAATCGTGACGGCGCTCGGTACCTAGCCGACTATCCTTCTGATAAGCCAGGAATGAACAACTGGATTTATATGTACGAAAACCCCATTCGCGCCATGGATGATGGTAGGTTGGTGACTGGGGTCAAGATCGGGCTTAACTATCCATCTTCAATGGCGGCGCAAGAAACCGGCGACCCAGTATTCGATAGGAAACGTTACGACCAGTTCCGTTTGCAGCTTGAGTATCTCTTGGGCGAAACGCATCTCGTAAAGCCTGAAGCGCAAGGAATTGCCGATATCGTGCTACGAGGTTTTGCAAGCTTGCCGGAGAACCCGACAAATGAGGATTACGAACAGTACTTCACGGATTTAGGGTTATCACTCAGCTCTTCATTCGGCTACGATAAGGTACAATAGTAAGTACTGTATCTAAACCTGACTGGAGGGGCTATGCGAACAGCACTAATTGGCTACACTGGCTTTGTCGGTGGTAATATCAATGCGCAGCATGCATTTGATGACGTATACAACAGCAGGAATATAGCTGATATCGAAGGCCAAGAATATGACTTGGTTGTAAGTGCGGCTAACCGCGCTGAAATGTGGCGTATCAACCAAGAGCCGGAAAATGACTTGGCTGAAATTGATAAATTCATTGACCATATCAAGAAAGCAGGCATCAAGAAGCTCGTGCTCATATCGACCGTAGGAGTCTACAAGAATCCGAATGGCGCCAATGAAGATACCCCTATCGAAACGGATGGACTGTTGCCCTATGGGCTGAACCGCCACTACTTAGAGCAGTTTTGTCGAGATAATTTCGATACGACGATTGTTCGTCTGCCCGGGTTATTCGGTGATGGCCTGAAGAAGAATGTTATCTTTGACTTGCTGCACGACAACATGGTCGAAAACATCCATGCTGACGGAACATACCAGTACTACAATCTGGATAATATCTGGAAAGATATTTCTATTGCCCTAGAGAATGACTTGCCTCTTGTTAATTTGGCAACGCCCCCTGTCGCTACGAGTGAAGTAGCTCGCGTAGCATTTGACATGGAGTTTACCAATCGGCCGGGAGGCGTACAGCCAGCCTACTGGGATATGCATAGTAAATACGCCGGTATTTATGGAGGTGAGGGGGATTATCTCTATTCAAAAGAGCAGGAACTCGAGGACATTAGGAGGTTCGTCGAGAGGGAGCGAGCGGTATAATGCGCCTGGCAATATCAAATATCGCATGGACAAATGAAGAAGAACCGGCGGTAGCAGAGAAACTGCAAGAACTAGGGGTTACAGCCGTTGAAATTGCTCCAACCAAGTATTGGGAAGACCCCACCAAAGCAACCCCAGAGCAGATAAAAGAGCGAGTTGACTGGTGGAAGGGGTATGGAGTTGATATTGTGGCGTTCCAGTCGATGTTGTTTGCTCGACCTGATTTGAAGCTATTTGCAGATGAGTCTTTGCGGGACGAAGCGCGAGACTATCTGGCGGAATTCTTACGACTCGCCGGCGATATGGGAGCGAAGCGATTAGTATTCGGTTCGCCCAAAAATAGGCAACGAGGGGATGTGTCGGTTGAAGATGCTGACGCCATCGCTGTGGATTTCTTTGGGCTTTTGGGGGATACGGCGCTTCAGAATGACACGATGCTTTGTATCGAGCCTAATGCCCCGCAGTATAACTGTGACTATATCGTGACTGCCGTCGAGGGTGCTGATTTAGTACACAAAATCGATTCGGCGGGAATCGGCCTTCATCTTGATACCGCCTGTATGGCGCTTGCCGGCGATGACATCGACACATCGATTAGAGAGAGCGCAGATATATTGCGACATTTTCATATCAGTGCGCCAATGCTCGATGCTGTCTATGATAGGGATGATGTTGATTATCGAGCGGCCGCCGGAGCACTGCGTGATATCGGCTATGATGGGATGATTTCAATCGAAATGCGTCCAGGTGAAGCTGGTGAGAATATAGCTCGTGTTGAGCAGGCTGTCACTTTCGTGAAGTCGATCTTCTCTGTCGATTAATTGTGATAAAGGGCACGCCGAGCAAAGAAGTTCCATGCGTAAACGACGACTGTGGCAAGAATCTTGGAGAGCATGTAGTCGATATGCAGGCCTCCTGTTAGCATCCACATAAGCATGTTCAGGATACCAAGCCCGACGAGCCCTATTAGTGCAAACAGAGCAAACTCGCTACGGCGCGATTGCAGTCTTGATTCGCCAAATACGTAACGGCTGCTGAGCACGTAAACCACTATAAGTCCGAGTATGAAGCCGATTGTGGCTGCCAACAGATAGTTCAGTTGAAATACTTCCTTGCAGAGTACCATCGTACCAAAGTCGATAATGTAGCCGATGCTGGCTACACCAAAATATTTCGTGAACTGTATTGCGAGTTTTTTCATGGGTTCTCTGAGTATTCTAGCAGGTTGCTTCCGCCTAATCGAGTTCGTAGTTGGCTTTTGCGGTTTTGATAATACGCGCTAGCCGAGCCATGGCAACAGGCTTTGGGGATTGATCAGGCATCATCTCAATTGCGATAGTTGGCACTACTGTCGGGTGGCTGTCAATTAGAGCGGGTATAATATCGCGGCAGGCTTGAGAGAAAGAGCGGTGGTCTATTTGACTGGCTTCCGAGTGGGGTCCCATGCTGGCTTCGGCAATTTGCATATGTGGTGCGACAAGCTTACGTGCCGCTGCATTTCTGAGTACCATTTCTGGATTCTCGTTCGCGTCATGCATGGCGAACGTATCTACGACAAGGCGGGTACTCTGAAAACCTTCCCGGTGCATATAGTCTGCAAAATCGACAATTTCTGCTGACGTTTGCCCAAACGCCGGCTGACCGGCGGTCCATGTGGGCGAGACAGGCTCAATGCCGAGAGTTACGCCGATTTCATCTGCCACTCTATCAAGTGGCGAGAAGAAATCCAATGCGCGAGCTGATGCCTCTTTTGCATCAATATTCTCACCGAGTATGCGTGTGGCTGGCGAACCATAGATTATCGTATGAGCGCCAACATATCCGGCAAGACGGAGGGATGCCCTTACGCGGTCTTGGAGCGCTAAACGCTCACTACGACTGCCGGTGAGAATATTTCCCTGAGTTCCGTAGGTGAGTGACTGGAGCGCTGCTATGGCTAGTTCATGAGTTCGGAGTCGAACTCGATAGGTTTCGGCATCGTCTCTCTCGATGTTAGCGAGAGGTTTATTGAATAATTTTGTTGGTGCGATGTCAATAAAACGCACGCCGTTGTCGCGTAATACGGTATAGGCAGAAGTATCTCTTCCTTCGGCCCAACAAATGTTCGAAACCGATAACTTGGGCGACTGAATCATATAGTGACATTATAACAAAAAACAAACAAAATGTCAAGTATCATCCGAGCAGGCAAGACGTCGATAATCTACTCTAGGACCGGTACCCGTCCGGATTCTGCGACTGCCAGCGCCATGAGTCGGCGCAGGCGTCGTCGATGGATTTTTTGGCTTTCCAATTGAGTTCTCGCTCTGCTTTCGATGGGTCGCAGTAGCAGCTGGCGATATCGCCGGGGCGGCGGGCGGTGATTTCATAGGGGACTTCCTGGCCGGATGCTTTGGTGAACGCAGCGATGAGCTCAAGTACCGATGTGCCGCGACCAGTGCCTAAGTTGTAGGCCTCGCAGCCTGGCTTGCTGTGCTGGAGGGCGGCGACATGCCCTTCAGCAAGGTCGACGACATGAATGTAGTCGCGCACGCCGGTACCGTCTGAAGTGTCGTAGTCGTTGCCAAAGACGTTTACCTTGGCGAGTTTGCCCACGGCAACCTGCGATACATAGGGAAGGAGATTGTTGGGGATATCGCTGGGGTCCTCACCGATGGTGCCGCTGGCATGTGCGCCGATGGGGTTAAAGTAGCGCAGGACCGTCGCTTCAAAGCTGGGGTGAGCGACACAGTAGTCGCGAATAATCTGCTCGATCATATATTTGGTTTGGCCGTACGGATTGGTGAGGCCTATGCCCACGGGGCTTGTCTCGGTGAGCGGTAGTTCTGCGGGGGTGCCGTAGACTGTTGCCGATGAGCTGAAGATAAGCTTGTTGACGTTGTATTTTTCCATACACTCCAGTAGATTGATGGTGGAAGTGAGGTTGGTGCGGTAGTACAGGAGGGGCTTTTCTACCGACTCCCCGACGGCTTTGAGGCCAGCGAAATGGATGACGGCGTCAAAGGAGCTGTCGGCGAAGAGCTTGTCGAGCTTCTCCTTGTCGCACAGGTCAAAAACGTGTGTATCAATGGATTTACCAGTGATAGCTTCGACGCGCTTGATTGCTTCGGGAGTGCTATTGCTATAGTTGTCGACAACGTCCACGACAACTGGGACTTCGTTTGATTGGATGAGTGAGATGAGTGTGTGCGTTCCGATATAACCGGCACCGCCTGTGACAAGTATGTTCATATGCTCTATTTTACAATAAATTAACCGTAAATGGGTATAATAGGGACATATCAGTGAGGGAGAAGGTATGAGTTTACAGACAGAACTTGATGCACTTGCAGAGAAAATCGCTACCTTTCATGAACCGGCAGAGGTGCCGGATGCTGAGTGGCAGGCATTTGTCGACAATACGACTGTAGCGCTTATGGCTGGCGGCGAAAGTAGCCGCTTTAGCTCGGTGCTTGAGGGCACGCAGGCAAACAAGAGCGCATTTGAGCTGCCCAATGGTGACACGATGATCGAGATGACGATACGAATGTACCGCGATGCGGGCTTTAAGCGGTTTGTGGCGCTGGTGTTCTACGGCGCGCATAGCATTGAAGAGCGGCTGGGTGATGGCTCGAAGTTTGGCGTAGATATTAGCTATAGCTACGACCCGGAAATTCCTATTGGCAAGGGCGGTGCGGTGCTTAATGCGCTGGAAAACGGTTCGATACCAGAGAATCACAACCTGATCGTTGTTAATCCTGATGATGTAATACTGCATTTTCCGGAGTTCCCGCGACATATCAGCAGTGCGCACCTCGAAGGCGCACGTAACGGCGCGGTCGCGACGGCAGTACTCGGCCAAGGCCAAGCGTATCAGTCGACCGGTATGATGGTAGTCGACAACAAGGTGGTCGACACCAAAATGTATCCATTCATCCCGGTGCCGGCGCACGTCGGAATCACACTGTTCTCGCCAGATGCCTATCCATACTTCCGCGAGCAGTTCAGCCTGACCGAGAAGTCTGACTTCGAGAATATCCTGTTTCCGATTTTGGCCGAGGAAGGCAAGCTATGGTCGGCCGGCTTGACGCGCGGTATGTGGATTGCGGTTAACGACGCTAAGTCGTACAAGCAGCTGGTGGGCGAGCTGGGACTATAGAATATCCTTCTTGAAATAACTCGTATCACGAATGACGGCGCCACGCTTGAGGTAGAAGGCCTGCGCGCCTTTTTGGGCGCTGGATGTGAAATTGAGCTTGTTGGCGCCGTGCTCGCGCGCCCAGTCTAGCATCGCATCCCAGAGCTTGCCGCCGATACCAGCGCCGCGGACTTCGGGGTCAACGACGAAGTCCTCCAGGTACGCTTTGGTATTCACGCCAGCGCCCATGATGATAGATAGGGTAGCAGTGCCAACAATCCGCCCAGTTTCATCGCGCGCCACCAGTTGGTCGTGATAAGGAGAGTCAATGATAGCACGGAGGAGTGATTCGGGTATCGGTTCACTTGTGAATTGCTTGCTCAGTGTCGGCATGAGCTGTCCAATTTGTACAGCATCAGCTGCCGCATAGACAGTCAATAGCTCAATAGTGATGGCAGGAATTGGCTGATCCATGCCTCTTAGTATACACTGGGAGGATATGGCACGAGTGAAATTATCTGAATACGCGGCGAAATCGCTGCTTGTGAGTGAGTATCCGGGTGTAGCGCTGCATTTGGCATCGCTGTCGGTTGACGCGGCGAGGCTGAGTGAAGGCACGCAGTACATCATCAAGGTTGACCAAGGCATCAAGAAGCGGGGCAAGCAGGGCCTCATCCGGCTAAATGTGACGTCTGGTGGGGCCGAGGCGGCGGTCAGAGAGCTGGCTGAGCACGGCTACGAGCGGTTCATCGCCGAGCCGATGCTGCCGCATGAGGAGAGCGAGGAGCGCTATCTGAGCATCGAGCGAATGAGGGACGGCATGCGCATCCTATACTCACCGCGCGGCGGCGTGGATATCGAGGAGCATCCGGAGAGTATCGAGCAATACGATTCTGTTGACGTAACTCCCCTGCCTCAGCAATTTTTACAACACCTAGTTGAGGTAATGAACCGCGAGCACCTGAGCTTCGTCGAAATCAATCCGCTCGTAGTGCGCGGCGATGAATGCATATTGCTGGACGCGGCCGTGCTGGCTGACAGCGCTGGCGTGTGGCAGGCCTCGTGGCGTGAAGACGACATCGTCGAAGCCCGCCAGAAGACAGCCGGCGAACTGACGATTGCCGAGCTTAATGACGGCTCGCCTGCGGCGTTTTCGTTCCGGGTACTCAACCCCGATGGGGCGATTTGGCTGCTGCTGAGTGGCGGTGGCGCGAGTATCACCATCGCGGACGAGGCTGCCAACCGCGGCAAAGCCGACCTCATCGGTCGCTATGGCGAGTACAGCGGCGGGCCGACTCGCGAAGAAACCCAGCTCTATACCGAGGCGGTACTCGGGCAGGTATTTGCCTCCCGAGCGCCAAAGAAAGCTATCGTCATTGCTGGCGGTGTCGCCAACTTTACAGATGTGAAGAAGACGTTTGCCGGTATCATTGATGCGCTAACTGGGTACTTAGGCGAGCTGCGAGCGGCTGGCATCAAGGTCTATGTACGCCGCGGCGGCCCGAATGAACAGGAAGGACTAGCACTGATGGAGCAATTTCTGAAAAAGCACGATATTTACGGCAGCGTCCACGGCTCGGATGCCGTGCTGACAGTAGTTGTCGATGAAGCATTGGAGTACGTCGATGCGTAGTATCGCTGATATCCGCACGCAACCGGGCACGATACTGGCGGTTGGGTCGTACAAGCCCGGCTATCAGGCGATTCTCGACTTTGATAGGCTCAGCGGCCGCGACACGCCGTCCATTGTGGCGATTGTCGGCAGCAACAAGCGGTTTGAGAAGTATTTCTGGGGCCGTGAGGAAGTGCTTATCCCCTGCTACCGGACGATTGCCGAGGCGCACCGGGCTATCCCTGCGGTCAACTGGTTGTTCAATGTCACCAGCGCCCGTCGGGCCTACCAGACGGTTCAGGACTTTTTCGAAGCGTATCCTGATGCTGACGGCGCGCATATATTTGCCGAGGATGTGCCAGAGGCAGAGGCGGTACGGCTGTACGAGACGTATGCGAGCCAGGGCAAGACGATTATCGGGCCGGCCGGCGTGGGCCTGCTGGTGCCAGGCAGCCTCAAGCTCGGTGTGGTCGGCGGCGTGGACTGGCGGCAGCTAAAGGCAAATCACCTCGAGCAGCCAGGCTCGGTGGCAGTACTCTCGGCTAGCGGCGGCATGATAAATGAACTTATCACCATGGTAGCGGCGAGCCGGCACAACATCAGCTTTGCGCTGTGCTTTGGAGGCGACCGCTTCCCGACAACGCGTCCGAGTGATGCATTCCTGGCGGCCGAGGCTGACCCAGCTACAAGTGCGATTGTCTACTACGGTGAGCTGGGCGGTACAGATGAGTACGAGCTCGTGACACTTATCGAGCAGGGCAAGCTGACCAAGCCGGTCGTGGCCTACATCGCCGGCGTCATCGGCGAAAGTTTCGACACACCGGTGCAGTTCGGCCATGCCAAGGCGCTCGCCGGGTCGCGCGACGAGACAGCCAGCGCCAAGCGTGAAGCCTTGCGCGCTGCAGGTGTGACGGTTGCAGAATCTATTGGCGAACTGACGGAGCTGGTGGCGGCACTCCCGCCAGATGACGTGCGCGACAACGCCAGCGACTACTCGGGCCGCAGTGCCAGCCTGTTTACCTCGACCATCAGCGGCGAGATGCCGGATGGCTACGCGTTCGTCGGTCGTACGCTGCAGGAATGGTCCGCTGAGGGCGACATCGCTGCGCAGATGACCGCCGGGCTACTCGGCCGCGTGCCGCAGTCACCGCTGACGGTGGAGCTGCTGCGCACGATATTCCTCCTGTCCGTCGACCACGGCCCGCAAGTTTCCGGTGCATTGAATACCATCGTGACGGCGCGTGCCGGCAAGGGTGTGGTAGATAGTTTGGCCGCCGGTCTGCTGACAGTCGGTCCGCGCTTTGGTGGGGCGGTATCGGATGCGGCGCGCGAGTGGTTCGACGGCGCGGGGCAGGGACTGAAGCCAGCCGAACTTGTGGAAACACGCGCTCGGGTGAAGCAATTCATCCCCGGTATCGGCCACAAAAAGTACCGCCTGGACCTGCCCGACCCGCGCACAGCAGTGCTGGCGACGTATGCCGACCAGCTCGATACGCATGCCTACTTCGACTTTGCCAAAGGTGTTGAGGAAATCACAACACAAAAGAAGGGCAACCTCATCCTGAATGTTGACGGCCATATCGCGGCGCTCATGCTCGACGTCTTGGCCGAAAAGGAAGGCTACACTTCAGTCGAGCTTGACCAACTCATCCGCGCCGACTTCTTCAACGCCCTCTTCGTCATTCCGCGTACCATTGGCTTCGTCTCGCACTACCTCGACCAAAAGCGCCTCGACGAAGGCCTCTTCCGCTTGCCGGATGACGATGTGTTGCTACTCGAGTAAATGAATTGGCTATTCTTGACCAGGCTCATTGAGGAGAGCATCAAGTTGCTTTCGCTCGGCTAAAGTCCTAGTTGCCAAAAGAGATAAGGCATCTGCTGCCATGGCGTTTGCTATGGCTTTGTGGCGTTGTCCCGCTAAGTCGATTATGCGGGCAGGATCCTCGTTCTCATCATTTAGTGCATTATTCAGTACTCGGTACTTGGCATGATAGATTCGGCTGCGATGATCCCAAGATCCTTCTACTACCAATTCTTCGAAAAGACGGTGACTGAATAGCTCATCACTCTCGCCTGGATGAGGGAATATATCTGGTGCCATACTCATATAACCATTATATCACGTATTATGCATAATTGCAATACAGAGCAGAAAGCAAATAATATGCTGTAGTATCCTATGCTATAATTTCACCCATGGACAAGGCACAAGCGTACGGCTATCGTTACTGGTACGAAGCGTACTTGCAAAAGAGTACGCTTGATGGCGATATGTGGAATGTGACGCTGCGCTCGCTGCTGCAGCACGTGGGGCTGTTTCACTCTGTCATGGCGGTCATGTCTATCGAGGACAACATGATACGTTACTACGTGGGTGCCAATAAGAACCTGGCTGAGCTTTCGAACGCGCTCGAAAAGATGTCGTTTCGTCCGGTCAACCCCAGCACCATCGTGATTCCGCGGCCAGCGAAGACGGAGCATTTGGTGACGTTTGTTCCGGATGGCAATATCATCGACCTGCGCGAGCGGATGAGCGTGAACCGCCACCTCGCGCTGGAGTGGGCGGTGTTCAAGCTGCGTGCTGTTGGTCCAAGCCAAGTGCACTGTACCGTCGACATGCTGTTTCGGCGGGCGAGCGGTGATTGGTCGATGGCGCACAAGCAAATCTTTATGCTGCCGGGACGATTGATGGCGGTAAACTTCCGCGAAAACGAGAAGTACGGCTACCAAAAGTTCAGCCAGCACCTGGATATCAAGAAGTCGCTCCATATATTGCGCAGCCAGAATACCGATGCCCTGATGGAAGTCGAGACGTATCCATACCTGCAGCAAAACGCCTACCTGGACCTCCAGAGCTACGACTTTGATAAGCACTCATTTATCATTGGCGCGAGCGGTAGCGGCAAGTCGAAGTTTATCGGCCTGTTTGTTGATAGATTGCTGCGTTCGCCAATGGCCACGAACTACCGAGTCGTGGTGATTGACCCGCACGCCTCGCTGGAGCACGATTTGCGCGGACTAGGCGACGCCAATATCGTGAAGTTCAGCTCGCGCAGCGACAGTACCGAGCTGTTTGCTGATGAGGCGACCGACATTGCAGCCTCGACAGAGCTGACGGCGTCGCTGTTCCGGTCGCTGCTGGGCGAGGGCTATACACCGCAGCTTGACCGCACACTGCGCTATGGGCTGACTGCGCTTATGACGGCACAGGTGATGTCGCTGAGTTCGCTCAAGCGCTTCCTTATGGAGGAGGAGTACCGCCAGCGGCTTATTGCGCATGTGTCTGAATATATCCCGCATAATATCGCCTACTTTTTTGCGCAGGAATACCCCAAGATTGTCGCCAGTCACTATGCCGACACGGTGCTCCCTATCGTCGAGCTGGTCGATGAAATCGAGCTCCAAGCTGGCGGCGTGGGTGCGCAGCAGGAAGCCAGCTCGCTCAGAGCGGTCGTTCGCTCGCATCCGCTGACGGTGTTTTCGCTCAATAAGGTTGGTATGGGCGAGAAGGTCATCAAGACTGTCTCGGGCTTGCTTATCCAGCAACTCTTCCTGCTGGCGCAGGCGCGGCAGTTCAACGAAAGAATTATCCTCATCATCGACGAAGTATCTGTCATACAAAACCCGACCATCGCGCAGATTTTGGCTGAGGCGCGCAAGTACAACCTCTTTGTATTCTTGTCACAGCAGTACTTTGCCCAGGTAGATACGCAGCTGCAAAACGCGATATTTTCCAATGTCAGCAACTACTATGTGTTCAAGGTGTCTGAGGTAGACGGCCGTACGCTAGAGGGCAATATCACCATGGAACTGCCGCGCAAGATGACGATGGAAGCGACCCGGATTATCAACAACCAGGAAGACCTGCGCGTGCCGATACTCACGTCGCTTGATGCGCGCGAGTGCATCGTGCGTGTGTCGAGCGGCGGCAAGATACTCCCGGCGTTCAAGGCGCGGACGCTTGACTTTGCGCCGTGGACCGAGCCGACGCATGAGGCGGTGGAGCTACGCAACTTTTCCCGCCAGGCGCTCCCCGAAAAGTTCGACGACAGCTTCGATGCCAGCTCGAAACTAACGGCCGCGCATACCCCCGAAAGCAGCCAGGTCGTGACGCCAAACCTCATGGAAATCCTGGCTCAGCACTCATCGCACCGCAATAAAAAGGGAGATATATCGTGAACGAAGCAGCAGCAAAGCAACTACTTGACACCATCGTTGGCCAGGTATTTGGCTACCAAAATCCATTGACGCTGGAGCAGGCGATGACGCGGTTTGCGTTTGATATCCGCTTGCCACAGCAAGTGTTTGACGGACTGTCGGGCGAGCCGACCTGGACGGCCTCTATCGGACAAGGGCGATATATGACGATGGACGAGGTTCGGCGTCGTCTCCACAACGAAGACGCGCTCAGGCCGCACCGCGACATGCAGTCGCTCGACCAAGTGCTGGAGGCGTGGGGCGAGATAAATTATGCGTCGAGCGAGCGCCAGATTGACTCGACCAACGTGGCCGAATGCGACGGTGTGTATCACTCCGACATGGTGTACCGCTCGATTGATGTACGCAAGTCAAAGAACATTTTGTTTAGCGACGGTGTCGACGACTGCGACCACGTGGTGGCTGGCCAGACATCCAAGAAATGCGCCTATTCGATTCGCGTCGAAGACAGCAAGAACGTTGCGGCAAGCTTCAACGTTGTGTGGTCCAACAAGATAAAAAACTGCTTCTTCGTGCAGGATTGCTACGACCTGGAGGACTGCATGTTCTGCGCGCACCTGGCTGGCAAGCGCTTCTGTATCGCAAATATTCAGTATAGCGAGGCTGAGTATCGACGGCTCAAGGATTTGGCCGTACGGTGGATATTGCAATCGTAGATACGAGCGGTAGAGGGGTGTATATTGACTATTTATTAGCTTTATGCTAAAATAGTAATATGCACAGGAGACGCTCAAATCGTCCAAAGCAGTCCAAGCCGCGTCGGATGGATCCGTTCGAGAGAGTAGAGTTTAAGGATTGGGAAGTGCCTGATTTCGGCTCGCCCCAGGACCCCTCTGAGCGGACAAGAAAAGTAGCTTATCAGATAAGTGAGTGCTTGTCGCGCAACCATCTCATATTGCTTGACGGCGGCTATTCGGACGTAGGCCTAGACCCGGCTCAATACGCTCAAGCTGAATTCGTAGAGAATCCTGACTTCATGAAAGGAAGGCGCAGAAGTAGGCAAGGTGTCTTTGCTGGAGTGCTTACTGTATCGACTGAGCACGATCCAGCTGTGGATACGTTTGTGGCAATTAAGCCGTATGATAGACGGAGGGTGGGATTTTTGGCTCATCCCGCTCATATGGTGGCGCATGATTGGGCTACTAATCATTATCTGAATCAACTAAGCACAGGCACTGCCTATCAGACTTATGGGTTATGGCGCAATCACGATACGTTCTATGTGCCAGCACTCCTCACGAGGTTCAACGAACGCTCTGTTTCGCTTGATAATCCTTTGCTTCCGAAAGATACGGACAGCGAGGAAGTATATGAGAAGCGCCTTCGGCGAACATTGTCGCTTGGCAATTTTGGGTTGGGCTTTGCACACGGTGCTGGTATTTTGCATGGGGATGCCTTTCCACAAAACTTTGCCGTGAACGGTAGGCGCGTGATATTCAATGACACGACTACATTGAGGCCGTTTTTCTCTAAGCGCCCAGATAGAAATAGACGAGGAATAGTAGACGATGTTAGGGACTTTTTTGCTGGTGTATTCCATAAGGATGTAAGCACTCCAATCTTGCGAGGAGTGGCGAGGACAGCACTGCACACTCCACAGATGTGCGAGGAGCTGATTGCCAGCTATATAAAGGGCGCCAATCTAGGTGCTGAGAGAGTGAAGGCTGTGACTGGTCATGCTACAGTCGGCGAGGTGATTGACCCGCAGCGTCATATAAGGATAGTGCGCGAAGCTGCTGAAAGAAGTATAAATTAGTTGTAATTCTTACATTTTTACAAAATTGTAGATCTTCTTCGTTTTAAGGCGTATAGTGGCTAGCATACGACTATAAAATAGAAAGGAAGTACTGCTCTATGTGCGGAATTGTTGGCTATATTGGCGAAAAGCAGGCGCAACCGATTTTGGTTGGCGGGTTGAAACGACTGGAGTACCGCGGCTATGACAGCGCCGGCATCGTGACGCTCGATGCCAAGGGCCGAGGCGAGCTGCTGCGTGCTAAGGGTAAAGTGGCGGAGCTTGAGGGCAAGGTCGCCGAACACATGACTAAGGACACCGTGGGCATCGGCCACACTCGCTGGGCAACGCACGGCGCACCGAGCAAGCGCAACGCGCATCCGCATGCCGTGGGCGATATTTACCTGGTGCACAATGGCATTATCGAGAACTATCAGGAACTCAAGAGCGAGCTAGTGAAGCACGGCTACGACTTCAAGAGCGACACCGATACCGAGGTACTCGCAGCGCTCGTCGACTATGTATACCAAGAGGACGGCGACCTGCTGAGTGCAGTACGTGGTGCGCTTGGGACGGTAGTAGGCGCGTACGGCATCGCTGTAGTGAGCGTCAAGAATCCAGACGAGATAGTCGTCGCACGCAAGGGCAGCCCGCTTATTATCGGCGTGGGTGAAGGCGAGACGTATGTGGCGAGCGACGCTTCGGCGCTTATCGGGCACACCGACAAGGTGATTTACCTGAGCGACGGCGAGATTGGCCGCTGTACGCGCGCCGGCGTGGAGCTGTCTGACATCGAGGCGCACCATGTGGATGCCAAGGTTGAGACGCTCGAGCTGGACCTGCAGTCTATCCAGAAAAAGGGCTTCGACCACTTCCTTGCCAAGGAGATATTTGAACAGCCCGAAAGCCTGCGCTCGACGCTGAGCGGACGCGTGTCGCCCGAGACGATGACTGCCAAGCTTGGCGGACTCAACATGAGCGCGGACGAGCTGCGCGAGGTGCGGCATGTGATGATTGTCGGCTGCGGTACGGCGTACTTTGCAGGCATGCTGGCGAGCTATTTCATCGAGCAATTTACCGACGATGTCACGCTGTCGGTCGAAATCGCCAGCGAACTGCGCTACCGCTCGTTCCATGTGCCGGAGCATACCGTCGCGCTCATTGTCAGTCAGAGCGGCGAGACAGCCGATACACTTGCCTGCCTGCAGGAACTCAAGCGTTGCGGTGTGCGCTGCCTGGGTGCGGTGAATGCTGTCGGCAGCACGATTGCCCGCGAAGTGGATGGCGGCGTGTACTTGCACGTCGGCGCCGAAATCAGCGTGGCAAGCACCAAGGCGTTTACGTCGCAGGTGGCCGCCATGACTATATTTGGCCTGATGATGGCGCAGGCCAAGGGCACGAGCACCAAAGAGCTCCACGAATACATCACCGAGCTCGATGCCTTGCCGCGCGAAATCGAGAAAGTCCTCGACAAGCACGCCAGCGAAGTCCAAGCGATTGCCAAGCGCTACGCGCACTATGACCACGCGCTATATGTCGGCCGCGACACGCTGTTCCCTATCGCCATGGAAGGTTCGCTCAAGCTCAAGGAAGTCAGCTACGTGCACGCCGAAGGCTACGCGGCGGGCGAGTTGAAGCATGGGTCTATCGCGCTGGTCGATGATTCGATGTTCGAAGTATTCTTCCTGCAAGACAACTGGCTGTACGAAAAGTCGCAGAGCAACCTCATAGAAATGAACGCTCGCGGTGCTCATGCCATCGTCATCACCGACACCGAACGACGCGTCGCTGCCGAGACAGTCGTGCGCATTACGACTAAGCTGAAGCTGCTAACGCCGCTGCTCTTCAACATCATTTCGCAGCTGCTCGCCTACTACGTAGCAGTCGAGCGCGGCAACGACGTCGACCAACCGCGCAACCTCGCCAAGAGTGTGACGGTCGAATAGACTCTATCCAACCAACCGCCGAATACCCGGTATGCGGGGCATGATGCCGGCGATGGCGAGCGACAGGAGTAGCACAACTACAAATACCGGCCCGGCAATAGCGAGCGAGCCTCTGTCGAATCCTAGGGAGTGGGCGAGTGTCTCAAGTATCATGACGTGCACCAGGTAAACGCCGAGTGAAATCTGGGCGAGCCAGGCGAGAGTGCGGTCGAGCCAATCGGTACGAATCTTCGTATAGAGGGCCCTGCCGCCGAGGAACGCGCAGATACTGAGGCCTATGATGGTCGGGCTGATGTAGTTTTGGTAGAACATATTATCTTCGTAGCGGGTGTAAACGCTCGCAATGACATTGAACAAGCCGAACGCGAAGAAGCCCACGAGCAAGAGGACATTTTGCCGTTTGGTGGTGCGAACATCTGCCAAGCTGTGGCCAAGCATGAAGTAGCCTACAAATGGCAGCGCCCATGTGAGCATAGTGTAGTCATCGGCTCGACCAAGCACTTGGACTTGGATGAGAAGCCATGCGCTCGCAACTGCTAGCAAGGCGAGGCTGGTGCGGCGAAATGTAGCGGGCGATACCGAGCTGGCGTACAGACTGATAAACGGCGCGAGTGCGTAAAGCCCAAGAATGATGAAGAGGAAATAGAGGTGAGAGCCGCCAACCGGCGAGCCCGCGGCAAAGGCCTGCAAAAATGCGCTGAGCGAGACATCGGCCCCCAGGAAGATAATCGTCCATAATCCATAGAGCACCGACCAAGCGAGAAGCGGGACGAGGACGCGGAGGGCTCTGCGACGGTAAAATTCCTTCATGCGGCTGAAGGTTTGCGGACGAATCAGTAAAGCACCGCTCAACATGATGAATACTGGTACGCACCAGCGCAGGTAATTGTCGATGATGTCGGCACCAACCCAGCTATCGTCGTTTGGCAGCTTGAGCATGATAATCGGCATGACGCAGTGGATAGCCACAACGGCTAGCATGGCCATGACGCGGAGAAAGTCGAAGTCGGAACGGCGGGCGGTGCTATGCGGGGTGCTCATGATGAGTGGTCGCTTACGATTTTGCGCAGTTTGGTGATGAAGAGCGATTGGTCGAAGCGCTTGGCTTTGCGGCGGGCAGTGGCCGGGAGAATATCGAGAGTCTCCAGGCGCTTGATGGCGGCCATAGCGTCATCGACGGTTTGCTGTGCGAATAGGACGCCGCTGACACCATCGTCGACGATGTCGAGCGTGCCGGCGCGGCCCAGTGCGATGACTGGTGCGCCAGCAGCGAGCGCTTCGACCTGGACGATGCCGAAATCTTCCTCGGCAGCATAGATGTAGCCGCGGGCGCTGTTGAGCAGTCGTTCGAGCTCGGCGTCGCTGGCGTCGCCGAAGCGGTCGGTGCGGAATTCGATGGTCGGGCCGGCTACGCGCGTTAGCTGCTCGTGTGCCGGTCCGTTGCCGACGACCACGAGCTTGCGATTCAGTCGAGTGCAGGCTTCGACGGCGAGGTCATAGCGCTTGTACGGTAGCTGACGGCCGCTTGTCACGTAGTAGTCGCCGCGTGTTCGCTCGGGTGTGAAGCGACCAGTCATCACTGGCGGGAAGATGACGGTGCTGGGCCTGTTATAGTACTGCTTGATGCGCGCCTGCGTGACGGACGAGTTGGCGATAAAGACGTCGACTTTGGCGGCAGCCTGAAGGTCGAGCTTGCGCTGGCGTGGAATCATGAGCGGCATGAGGGCGCGCACGAATGGGTTCAGTTTGCCGTAGCCGGGGTCGCGGCGATATTCGTCGTAGTGGCTCCAGTAGTAGCGCGGCGGCGTGTGGCAGTAGTTGATGATGACTTGGTCGGGCCGGGTCTTGGTGACTTGGTGGCCGTGTAGGTAGCTGCTGGTGAGAATAATATCGAACTCAGAGAGGTCGAGCTGGCGCATGGCTTTGACTGCCATGGTAGGGAATAGCTTGTAGAATGCGCGGAGCTTCCTAGGAATGCGCTGCAGCTTCGACGGACGAACATCGAGCGCCCGAAACTCGGGCAGCTTGTCTTCATTGTAGATAGCCGTATAAATCGGCGCATCCGGAAACGCCTCGTGCATGGCCATGACCACGCGCTCAGCACCACCAAGTGTGGTGAGAAAATCGCAGACGATAGCAATGCGAGGAGCAGGCATACTCTATATTGTAGCATTCGATGCCGGCTAGGCTGCGTGTAAACCGAGGGGCTGCGCAAGACCAGCTGAGGCAATAAGTTCACTGCAGTAACTATCAGCTGCAGCCAGCTCATCGAGCAAGTGTTGTTTGTATTCTTGGCCAAGCTGACTTGAAATGACGTAGTCTCGAACAGTCGGTATGAGCGGCTGGTATTTCTGGGCAAGCTTGAAGCGCTTTCGAGGATCGGGATTGTGCTTCAGTCCAACGCAGTTGTCGACAAAGTCGGACAACTTGATAATAGCTGGGTGGCCACCTTGTTCGAATACCTGCCTTACTTTAGCTTGGTAACGATGATGCTTCTGGATTTGCGATAGCGTGCCAGTATCATCGTGCACCTCGTTGCTCACTCGCTTGATGTCTTTTGTGGTTTCGGGGCCAAACATTTCTTTTACAACTAGCAGTGCACGATGTTGTTGGTCGCGCAGCATTGCTAAGGCAGCCGGTGATTTATCAGTGTGGTCAAGTGGTAATTCGTCAAGTAATGTCTCAGGACGATCTTCAATAACGTCGTGCAGCAGGGCTGCGATAACAATCTGAGGGTTATCGCGGATGGCGAAATGGTCGCAGCTCATGATACGCGCGGCTACACGTAGCACATGTGTGACATATGGTTTGTCATCGCGCGTATCGCCGCTATGGCAGTAAAGAGCCAGCTCAAGCGCTTGATGTGCCTTATGTTTTCGCTTATCATCCCAGTCGGTAGAGTCGATTTCATATCGCACGCGCTCGGCTAGCAAAAACTCGGCTGTTTCCTGCCGAGTAAGCTCACGAAGTGTCGCAGAGTATACCATAATATCTGGTCGCCGTTGGCCCAGTGATTCCATAACGCAGTATATACTCGCCGTATCATAAAATGCAAGTGCTTGATTAAGAACTTTCTGCGATACGCTAGTTATTTTGCGCCAGTTCGATTAAGAACGACGCCAATAGTCTTGAAGAGGATTTTGATGTCGAGCCAGAAGCTCCAGTTTTGGGCATAGTAGAGCTCGAGCTCGATGCGGTCCTCGAAGCTGAGGTTGCTGCGGCCTGAAACTTGCCAGAGGCCGGTCATGCCGGAGCGGACACTCAGGAGCAGGGCGGCGCGGGCGCGACTGAACTGGACTTCTTGGGGCAAGATGGGCCGCGGGCCGACCAGGCTGATGTCGCCGCGCAGGACATTGACGAGCTGCGGCAGTTCGTCGAGCGAGGTGTCGCGGAGGAATCTGCCGAGGCGTGTGATGCGCGGGTCGTCGGCGACTTTGCGGTGCTGCTCGTATTCTGCGGCGAGGTCTTCCCTGCCCATGTCGCGGAATTCTTCGGCGGCGTCTTTGCTGCCGTACTGCGCGCCCATGGTGCGGAATTTGATGAGTCTGACTGGTTTGGAGAATTGGCTGAGGCGCTTTGATACATAAAATATCGGGCCTGGATTGAACAGCTTCTGCAGGAGTATGAGGACGAGGAAGAGCGGCGACAGAATGATGAGCAGCAGGAACGATACGATGGTGTCAAAGATACGTTTGGCTATCTCGCCCCAGCCGATGAGCGGCGTCTGGTGGACGGTGATAAGCGGGTAGCCCAGGAAGACGTCGACGGTGTTTTTGCCGGTGTAAAACTCTGGCTCGCCCGGGATGAAATTGTACTGGATGTGCCGCACCTGCGCCGCTGTGAGGATGCGCTGATTGCGCTCTTCGCTGTCATACAGGTCGGTCTGGATGATGGTGGTGATGCGCAGGCGGTCGATGTTCTTGAGCGCCATCTCGACACTCGTGAAATGGTCGACACGGAGGCCCGCAGGAACGAGCTTTTTCGGTCCGGCGATAGCCGCGATATGGTAGCCGCTTTTTCGCGTGTCACTGAGCGTTGAGGCGATGTCAAGTGTGGCGGGTGAATTACCAATGAGGAGCACGCGCGACACGCCGCGGCCATAGCGGTAGAGCCACGAGCGGACAAAGCGCAGCAGCTCGCGCTCGAGTACCACAAGCAGGAACGAGCTGATGAGCACGTATACCGCCACAAGGCGAGCAGGGAACAATGTCTGCCGCGTGATGTATTCCCAGCCGATAATAAGAAGGATACCGATGAATACGCCAACGGCGATGCGGCTCCATTCGCGCAAGCGGCGGTTATAGGTATCGGCAGAGTAGAGACCGATGAAGGCAAATGTCAGCAGCCAAAACGGCAGGATAGTCAGCACGATATAGAGATAGTCGAGCGAATATACCTGCGTGAGCAGCGGACGGTGGTCTATCTGGACGCGCAAGACGTACGCGATAGTGAAGGCCGCGAGCAGCACCACAAAATCAGCCAGAAGGAGAATAAGGCTATAAAATTTGGTATTGCGCGTCGGCATATGTGACTTCATTGTAGCACTTTCGGGTACAATAGAGGTAATGAAGCGCGTCTCACTTGAACATCTGAGCGGTTGGCTGCTGCTTATCATAGCGGGCGGCATTGTCGTCCATGCGCCGCTAACGGTGATTGTAGGGAGTCACTGGCCGGATGTAGGCGAGGTGGTGAAGGCGTGGAAGGAGCTCCTTCTTCTTGCGGTAATTGTACTCCTGGCCGTTGACTATACGCGCCATAAAGCATGGCATAGCTTGCTTTCGGACAAGCTGCTCTGGTGCATAGCCGGCTATGCCCTGCTCCACCTAGTCAGCGCGCTGGTCGGTGATATAGCGCCGCTCGCGACAGTTGCCGGACTGATGATAGACCTGCGATTTGTGGCGTTCTTTGCGGCTGTGTATGCCTTCCTTCGGCGCTATCCGCGCTATCGGCAGCGATTTGTGGCAGTAGGGGTCGCTGGTGCGGCAGTTGTGGTGGGGTTTGCCTGCGTGCAGCAAGTGTTGCCGCGTGATTTTCTGACAGTGCTGGGCTATGGCGACAGTACAATACAGCCCTACATGACCGTCGATGACAATCCCGATTTCGTGCGGCATAGCAGCACGCTGCGCGGGCCAAACCCGCTCGGCGCCTATGCGATTATGGTGCTAGCCGGCGTAGTGGCGTATGGGATAGCGGTGGGGCGAAAAGGAGCGAATGGCCGTGTCAGATATATGCATGCGTTTTTGGCTATTGGCGCACTCGTGGCACTATGGACGAGCCAATCGCGCAGCGCGTGGCTAGGTGCGCTGGCAGCACTGGGGGTCGTGGTGCTGGTTCGCTACGGACGTAAGCTTTCGCTCAGGAGTATTGTGATAGCTACTGTGGCTGTGCTCGTCCTTGGTATCGGCACCTGGATGGCACGCGATAGCTACTTTGTGCAAAACATCATCTTGCATGACAACCCGACAACCGGTGCGCAGACTACCTCCAATGACGGGCACCTTAACTCGCTGATACATAGCAGTGCCAAGATTGGCGAGTCACCGCTTGGCTACGGCATTGGGAGTACCGGCTCGGCGTCGCTGTATACTGATGCGCCGCATATTGTCGAGAATCAGTATCTGTATATTGCTCATGAAGTCGGCTGGTTGGGGCTGGGACTATTTGTGATGCTATTCGTACTAGTGCTGCGCCGGCTGTGGCAGCGACGCACCGACTGGCTGGCGCTGACGGTATTTGCCAGCGGCATCGGGCTGGCGCTGGTGGGTGTACTCCTCCCTGTTTGGGCAGATGATACGGTGTCTATGGTGTGGTGGGGGCTCGCGGGTATAGTAATTGCAGGAGGAGGCGTGCATGGCAGACAATCGACCAAGCAAAAAACAGCAAGAACTGCTTAGTTTTATTGACGGCTTTATCAAGGGCAACGGCTACGGGCCAAGCTACCGCGAAGTCATGCGGGCGCTGGGGTATAAGTCGGTGAGTACGGTGGCAGCGCATGTCGATGGTCTCATCGCCAAAGGCTACTTGCGCAAGGGCGACGGCTACTCGGCCCGTTCGCTTGAGGTCGTCACACCAGCGACGCCGCAAGCCGAATCGGCTGGTATGCGCTGGCTGTGGCAGCAAGAGCAAGCACTACGTGACGCCGAAGATACTGAGAAGGCCGATATTGTGGCTGCGGCTATTGCTGTGCTTGACCAGAAGGGGCCGGGGGCGGTATAATAACTCCTGTTATTTCGCGCGCGTTCGCGAAACGTACCTTCCATTACTATTCCGGCATAGCTCAGTGGTAGAGCGGATCGCTGTCAAAGGCAGCCTCTGCAGGTAACTGTAGAGTGTAAACGGGGTGAATTGCGGGAAGTCTACGTCATGTTTATGATAAGATAATCCGCAGCCAAGCCAAGACTGGGTTAAGAGGTCTTGGAAGGTTCAGAGACTAGAGTGTGAGCCCAACAATAATCACTCATTAGCGCCCCGCATTCTGAAACATGGATGATGAGATAGTCCACGCGCATACGAAAGTATGGGATAAGTGTAACGATTAGGTCGCTGGTTCGAGCCCAGCTGCCGGAGCCATAGAAAAAAGCACTCATGAAGAGTGCTTTTTTCTATGGCCTTTTCGAGTATCGGATCAAGATTAGAAGGTGGAGATAGCGTGTCTGGGTCAGTACCTGTATGAGTTTATGGCAAGGTAGTATATTATACTATAGCAACCAGGTGTACCCTCAAGGACTATGGACTATTTCATTCATCTCTCAGTAGTTATCGTTATATATTCGATTTTGGCGTTGTCTCTCAATGTACTTGCGGGATATACAGGGCTTATTTCAATGGCGGTAGCAGCATTCATGGGATTGGGGGCCTACTGCGCCGCATTTGCTATGACACACTTTGGTATGAGTTTTTTTCTCGCGTTGCCACTTGCGATGCTTTTTAGTGCCATTGTTGCGCTCCTGGTAGATTTTGTTCTGGCACGGTTTAAGGGAGACTATTTTACGCTCGGGTCACTAGGGATTGTGGCAATTACTTCCGGACTCTTCATCAATGGAGATAGTCTTACAGGCGGCGCTGTTGGAATCGCAAATATTCCTCGGCCGGTTCTATTCGGACTAGAGCTTTCGGAGAATTGGCAGATGTTAGTACTAGCACTACTGTTACTTTGTGCGACTTATGGCATATGTCAATGGGTGGCAAAGAGCTCTTTTGGTAGAGTACTTCGGGCTATTCGTGAGGACGAAGGCGCCATTGGGGTATTCGGATTTGATGTTGCTCGGTATAAGCTGGTTGTATTTGTTATTAGCGGAGCGCTTGCGGCTAGTGCGGGAGCTTTCTTTGCAGCGTACGCATCGTTTATTAGTCCTGTTTCTTTTACGCTTTCTGAGTCTATCATGGTGCTCACTATGGTGATTCTAGGCGGTATCGCAAACAATAAAGGGGCAATTTGGGGCGCTATTGCCTTAGTGCTTGTCCCCGAGCTACTGCGCTTTGTCGGCCTGCCGGCGGAGATTGCAGCGGACACGAAGAACATACTTTATGGGGTGATTTTGATAGTGCTTATGCTGTATCGCCCGCAAGGACTAATTGGCGAGTACAGGCTATAGGATAGGGCGATGCGACTAGATAATATAGTGAAGCATTTTGGTGGAGTGAAGTCGGTTGACGGAGTCTCGGTAGAGTTTGAGGCGGGAAAAATTACAAGTCTGATTGGACCAAACGGCAGCGGCAAGTCCACTCTTGTTGACGTGGTAACTGGCGTAACAGTTCCAACGAAAGGGGCTATTTTTCTGAGCGATGACCACGCGTTGAAGCGGATAGTACCGAGTCGAAATAACAAACATGGCATCAGCCGTACTTTCCAAGATGCGCGCCTGTTTGAGCAGATGTCCGTACTTGATACGATTTTAGTTGTACTGACAAAGCGAGGGGTTATCGCCACCCTTTTAGAGCGGTCAGTTGTACAATATGAAGCAACGGCGCGTGTACTGCTTGAGAAGGTAGGTTTATGGCAGAAACGAAACGTGATGGCTTCCGAGCTGTCTTATGGCCAGCGAAAATTACTAAGTATCGCTAGAGCGATCGCCTTCGATGCCTCTATATATTTTTTTGACGAGCCTATGTCTGGTTTGTCGGAGGCGCGCATCGCAGTCGTACGAGATATTCTATTGGAGCTTCGTTCTGCGGGCAAGGCGGTTGTACTGATTGACCATAATATGTCTTTAGTGCGTATGCTTTCCGACACTACTATTGTATTGGCAAACGGAAAGGTATTGGCAGCGGGTCATCCAGTCGAAGTCATGAACTTACCAGCGGTGATAGATGTATATGTTGGTACATGATTCATTTGATTGCTAAAAAGTAAAAACGTCTGTATACTGACTGCATGGAAAAATCAGTCAAGAAGAAAATCAGTCCACTATATATTATGGGTATTGTCCTCGGTATTGTGATTCTGGCCGTGGTCGGATATCAACTTTCACAACAAAAGCAATCGAGTGACAACAAGCCGGTTATTAAGCTCGGAGTCATACTACCGCTTAGCGGCGACCTCGCATTTATCGGTGAGTCTGCACGCGACGGTGCGCGCCTGGCTGTCGAAGAACTGGGCGGCACGAAGTACAAATACGAACTAGTCTTTGAGAACGACGAACTTAACCCTACGAAGTCTGTTTCCGCGCTAAACAAACTAACAAGTATAGATAAGGCCTCGGGCGTTGTGTCCTTCTCGGGTTCAGTCGGACAGGCACTCGCGCCTATTGCCGAGAAGTCAAAAATCCCGCACTTTGCAATTTCGTCTGATCTCGGAGCGGCAAAAGGCGACTACAATTACATCAATTTCGTTAGCCCTAAGAGTGAAGCAGAAACACTCGTGAGCGCACTAAAGAGTAAAGAGATTAATCGAGTGGCGACGCTGTCGCAAAGCGGCAACTCTGGTGCTCAAACGGTCGCAGATACTGTTGCTGCGGGATTGAAGCAGAGCTCTATCGCTAATACTACCGAATACTTCAAGGGTGGCGACCGCGACTTCCGAACAACGATTCAGAAGCTGGCAGCTACCGATCCTGAGATATACTTCATTATGGCCCGCTCTCCTGAGATTGAGTTGATTGTTAAGCAGCTTCGCGAGCTAGGCATCAAGACACCGATTACGGGTATTGAGACCTTTGGCCTAAGCAATGAACTAAGCCTCTATGAAGGACAATGGTATGTTGATCCTGCAGACCCAAGCGGTACCTTTGTCGAAAAAATGAAGAACAAGTACGGCGGTAAGACACCTTCGTCGTATGCAGCAAATGTCTACGATTCTATTCAGCTCCTTGCGCGCGCTGCAGAGCAGGCGGGCGACGGCAAGACGGTGCCAAGCAATGAGATGATTAACAAGGCACTTGGCACGCTGACAAAAGAAAAGCATAACGGTGCCGTGGGAGACGATATCTATTTTGACAATGATGGCGTGCTTGTCGACAAAGCCGGCATCAAAGAGATTCGTAACGGCAAGGTAGTGTACGTTGGGCGACAGTAGCAACGACAGTGCGCTGGTATGCTTAAGCAATATAAAAGTACAGTATCACGGTGTTGAAGCGCTCAATCTTGACCGTAGGCCGGTCGTAATCTATAAAGGAGAAGTAGTTGCACTCCTTGGTCCAAATGGGGCAGGAAAATCAACACTCCTGAAGACGATATTCGGTCTCACTCCAGTTGCGGAGGGAGCAATGTCGTGGCAAGGGCAGCGGGTGGAGAAGCCGACACCCGGAAAGATGTCTCACTTTGGCGTATCGCTTGTCGGTCAGGGTCAACGAGTTTTCCCTTCGATGTCCGTACTGGAGAATATTGAGCTTGGTGGTATGGACGTGCCACGAGCTCTCCGTAAAGAAAGAGTGAATGAAGTATTAGATATTTTCTCGGACTTAAAGCAAAAGACACGCCAGTCCGCCGGAGAACTGTCGGGCGGCCAGCAGCAAATGGTAGCGATTGCTCGTGAGCTGATGCGTCATCCTACACTACTCCTTTTGGACGAGCCAAGTCTTGGGCTGTCGCCGAAGATGCTGAAACAGGTATTGCGTATTATAAAAACGATCAATCGAGAGCGGAAGACAACCGTTGTAATTGTCGAGCATAACATCAAGTCGGCTATGGATATAGCCCACAGGGTGTATGTACTTGATAGGGCGCATATCGCATACGAGGGTGCGCCAGGGAAAAAAGCAAGAGATGTCCTTGCGAACGCACTCATGAGTAAGGCGGCCTTAGAGGAATGATTGTACAAGTACTCATCAGCACCCTTATCGCTGGCTCTATATATGCATTAGTAGCGACCGGCTTTAATCTCCTTTATGGACCTACTCGGTTTTTCAATCTCGCGCATGGAACGTTATTGGCTGTAGGGGGGTACGCGTTCTTTTGGCTGACGCAGGCGATAGGCTTACATCCATGGCTTGCGGTGGCGGGCGCGGCGATAAGCGCAGGTATAGTGGGGTGGGCGACGGACGCATTCCTCTATAAACGTCTTCGGCAAAAACAGTCAACCCCACTCGTAATGATGGTGACCTCAATTGGAGTGATGACAGTGATTCAGTCTGTGGTTGCGATATTGTTTGGGAATCAATTCCGAATTCTTGGTCTCGGATATAGCTTTTCGCAGTTTTCGGTGTTTGGTGTAACGATTACGATGTCGCAAATACTTATCGTTAGTGCACTTATTGTTACTAGCACAGCGTTGGCGATTATCCTAAAGTGGACACGTTTTGGCAGGCAAGTGCGAGCGATTGGCGATAGTCCATCGTTGGCACAGGCGATAGGTATCGATAGCAATAGGGTTATCAGTGGAGTATTCTTTATTGCTTCGGCACTCGTAGGGCTGACAGGTGTACTTATCGGTCTGGAAACGGGAATTGAGCCACTTATGGGCTTCAGCTGGCTGATAAAGGGCGTCATAGCGGCGATTATTGGCACGATTGGGTACTGGTATGGCGGGATAGTCGGGGCGTTCTTGCTGGCGTTTATTGAACAGCTTGTCATATGGCAGTTTTCGGGAGAATGGAAAGACGTTATCGCCTTTGCGGTGCTTCTGATCTTTTTGATTGTGCGGCCAGAGGGGTTATTTCGTAAACAGGCTGTCAGGGCTCGATAGTATTTGACAGTAGTATATATAACGTGTATAATATACTATGAGTATGGCAGAGCGAGCATCCCGACACATTACTACTACGGGCGAAGATTATTCAACATGGTATAACCGAATTATTAGGGAGGGCGGCCTTATAGCTGATGGCCCGACCCCGGGAGTCTGGACACTGCTTCCTCGAGCTACCGATACCTGGAACAATATACGCCATGAAATGACAAGCCGCCTGCGTGAGCGCAGCGTTCAAGAGGTGATGCTGCCGACGCTTTTTCCGATGTCGCTCTTGACGCGTGAGGCTGATCATATCGAAGGGTTTGCGCCTGAGGTATATCAAGTGACGCATGCGGGCTCTCGGCAACTTGATGAACGACTGGTTGTTCGTCCTACGTCGGAAGTAGTAGTGCCTGGACTTTTGGGTAGTCAAGTGCAAAGCTACAGAGACCTCCCCTATGTGATAAATCAGTGGGGTAGCGCGTTTCGTGCCGAGAAGCGCCCCCGTCCATTCTTGCGTACAACAGAGTTCTCATGGCAAGAGGGGTATTCGGCGCATGAGTCTCCTGAAGAGGCTGATGTGTATGCGCGTGAGATGGCGGACTTTTATCGGCAATTTCTAGCAGAGCATCTCTCGCTTGCCGCTCTTAGCGGTGAAAAGTCGGACAATGAGCGCTTTCCGGGAGCTGTCGCCACCTATGCCCTGGAAATGCAGTTTGGTGGTCGCGCACTGCAGCTAGCAACGGCCCATAACTTGGCAGATACCTTTACTTCCAATGATGGTGTATTCTTCACCGATAGGAATAACGAGCGACGCCACCCCTTCCAGTCAAGTTGGGGGTCTACGACACGTATGATTGGCGCGATGGTTATGGGGCATAGTGATGCTAAAGGCATTGTCCTGCCTCCACAGGTAGCCCCGGAGCAAGCAACGATTATTCCCGCATGGAGGAATGACTCTGATCGGACGGACATGCTTAGTGCTGCAAATCAGCTGTGCTCGCAACTCGGCGTGCGTGCAGTAGTGGCTCCACGAGAACCTAGTGACAGGCTTGGCGCTATATGGCATGCAACTGAACGTACAGGCAGTCCGCTGCAGCTAGTTTTTGGGGCTCGCGAACTGACTAGCGGCATGGTGGGCTACACAATGCGGCATAGCGGCGAGAAGGGTGTGCTCTCGTTGGGTGGTGACATGACTCAACAAGTGAAAGGGCTACTTGGTCGTATTTCGGGCGAGCTGTTGGCAAAGTCGAAGGATGAGCAGCAGCGCGTCGTAGTTGCAGTAGAGCATGCAGCGGAACTGACGGATGCAGTTGAGGCGGGCCATATGGCGCTTGCTGGGTGGACTGGAGACCGTAACGCTGAGCAGCGACTGAAGGGTGAGACAGGTATTACAATTCGAATTTATCCAGACGGCTATGATGAACGCCAAGACCCCTTTACTGGCAAACAAGGCCGAGCTGCTATTTTTGCAAAATCGTATTAGGAGTCTCGACCTGATATAATTGTAGCTATATGGCCAAGAAACTCCTCCCACCCAAAACCGAACAACCTAGCGAGTGGTATACCACCCTCGTGCAGCTTGCCGACCTGGCGGACTACGGTCCGGCAAAAGGCACGATGATTTTGAAGCCGTACGGCTATGCCCTGTGGGAAGCGGTGCAGGCTAAGATGGATCCGATGATCAAGGCGCGCGGCGTTGGCAACGCATACTTCCCGCTGTTTATACCCATGAGCCTGCTCGAGCAAGAGGCGGAGCATGTTGAAGGATTTGCCCCCGAGCTCGCCGTAGTGACGCATGGCGGCGGCGAAGAGCTAGAGGAAAAGCTAGCCGTACGTCCGACCAGCGAAACGATCATGTACCAGAGCTATGCTAAGTGGATCCAGTCTTACCGCGACTTGCCGGTACAAATGAACCAGTGGAATAACGTCGTTCGCTGGGAGAAGCGCACGATGCTGTTCCTGCGTACATCGGAATTTTTGTGGCAGGAAGGCCATACGGCACATGCGACGCACGAAGAGGCAGTCGATACGCAGCAGTGGGCGATGGATATGTATGCCAAGGTCTACCGTGAGCTATTCGCGATGGACGGTTTCGTCGGCTACAAGTCGACAGCCGAGCGATTTGCTGGTGCCGACAATACGCTAACGTTCGAGGCATTGATGCCCAGCGGCAAAGCGCTCCAAGCATGCACCTCACACGACCTGGGCCAGAATTTTTCGAAAGCGCAGGACATTTCGTTCCTCGACAACAAGGGCGAGCGCCAGCATGTTTGGCAGACGAGTTGGGGCTTCTCGACAAGAAGCTTGGGCGGCCTAATTCTCGCGCATGGCGACGACAACGGCCTAGTGCTGCCTCCGCGCATGGCACCGACGCAGGTAGTTATCGTACCAGTGCGCACCGATGACGAAGTACTCCGCTACTGCGAGCAGCTGCGCGACCAACTTGCAGGCAGCGTTCGCGTAGAACTCGATGCGAGGGACGATGAGAGTTTCGGCTACAAGCTCAACAAGTGGGAAGTAAAGGGCGTGCCGCTAGTGGTAAAAATCGGTGCCAAAGAAGCCGAAGGCAATGTCGCGACCGTCAAAGCTCGTTTCGACGGCGAAGAGCGCTCGCTCGCAGCTAACTCCCTAGCGCACGACTTGCCGGAATGGCTCGAAACTATCCAGGCAGCAATGCTCGCCGGCCAGACCGCCTACCTCGCGGAAAACACTCGCCGTGTGACGAACTACGATGAGTTCAAGGCAACCCTACAGGAGCACAAAGGCTTCATTGAAGTCTATTGGAACGACAATCCAGAGGTCGAAAAGCAGGTCAAGGAAGCAACCAAAGCTTCAAGCCGCTGCCGCTTGCCAAACGACGGCACGACAGGAGTCGACTTCGTCACGGGCGAGCCGGCCGCAGAGCGCTGGATTTTCGCGCAGTCGTACTAGCTATTATCGCCACAGTGCTTATGGTATACTTGGGAGTAACAAGTGTTTAGCACAAGGGGAGTAGACAAAAAGGATGGATAGACCACCATATCGGGCATCGCAGCAGGCTAGCCGCCCAGTGGCGCGGCCGGCAACGCAGCCGCGTAGCGAAGCATCGCAGACGGGTACGCCGGCTGCTCGGCCGACAGCTGCTACGCATCATGCCGTGAAAGAAAAGAAGTCAAAAAAGATTGCCTGGCTGCCGTACCTCATCGGCGGTATCGTCGTGGTACTTGCCGTCGCCGGATGGTTCGTCTGGTCTCCGATGCAGAACGCTATCTCTGGCCTTGATACGAACAAGTACCAAGCGATATTCCTTACCAACGGCCAAGTGTATTTCGGCAAACTGCAGCCAAGCGGCAGCTACTTGCGGCTCACAGATGTCTTCTATTTGCAGACGCAGAATGGTACTGATGATAAGAAAGATACCAAAGACCCTCAAGCCGTTAGCGCCGACACAAGCGCGCAGCTCATCAAGCTAGGCAACGAAATTCACGGCCCTGAGGACGAGATGATTGTTAGCCGCGACCAAGTGCTCATCATCGAGAACCTGAAGGCTGATGGCAAGGTTGCCAAAACCATTGCTGAATACAAAAACAGTAAGCAGTAACGAGAGGCCACTGCTTACTGCAAGACAGCAGATATCTTACTGCAGCTCAGCGACGAGCGAAAGTATCAAGCCGCGTTTCTCCAAGCCACCATTGCCATCGTCTACAAGTACGTACCATACCGGTGTTGTTTCTGCTTCGTTCATACTTCCTCCTAATTCCCCGTATATTCCCACACTTGCATACGCGAGATATGCATGACTGACTTTCGCCACACCGAGGGGACGGAGCCACCGGCGTTCCAGTTGCCACTGGGTGCAGGGCCGAACTGATAGGTGAGACGTAGGTACCACGGCGTACCGTTTTCAAATTGGTCAACATACGACCCGGCAGAGGTGTAACTGTCAAACTGAGCCTGCGTGATGCCGCCTACGTAATTGCCGTCGACCCATAAATCGCACCTGCCTGGCTTTTTCTCCATGCGCCAGGTGTGCGTACCGCGAAAGTCGTTCCCGGTCATTTTGTTTTTGGGAATGGCGAATTCACGGCTGCCTTGGTTGTACGGCGAGCTACCGACTTTGATAAGTGTAAATTTCATTTCCGGAGAGCCGATATTTGCGTAGTTGCCGATGTACTCCCAAACATCGATTTCGCCTTTGAGTCCGCTCGTAGGACGTAGCCACAATGCTGGGAAGCAGCCCATACCCAGCCAGTCATTCGCCGTGTCATAGCCGCCCAAATCAATCTCTGCCTCGACAGCAAACATGTTTGGTACTGGTGTATACCGCGCTTGGGCGTCAGAGCTATAAATCGTCGCGCCTTCAGATGCTCGTTCGGCAGTAATGCGCATGCCGTCCGACGCAAAGGTTGTTTGCTGCTTGCGGTTATACGCTGCGTCGGTGGTGCGGACGCCCGTTGTATGCGTCCAGCCTTCGTCTGTCGTCAAATTGTAGGTGCGGTAGAGCGACCATGGTTCTTCGACAGGTTCGGGGTCAGTATCGCCGCCGCTCCCACTCGTCCTGAAGTTGCGGAAGTGAGTTCCGTCATAGTTTATCCAGGTATCAAGCGCCATTAGTTTGCCCCTATCGCCGTTGTCGTTCCTTCAGTGACTTTCAGTTTCGCCATCAGGAGCGATGTTGTCACGCCCGCCACCATTGGTCCCCAACGGAACCGTTCCCAGCCGCCGGAGCCGACCGAAAGGGAAGTTGCGCCTGAATCATATATGCTCGCCCCGCTCATATCCCACACGCCTAGATATCCCGTGCCAGCTGTTTGGTCGACGGCAAATTCTACGCGGTACCATGTCGATAGCGAAAGCGTATTGTTTGGCGTTGTCAGCACATTGTTATTGGTGGTGTCATTGAGCGAAAGTGCACCTGGCGTGCCTGAGCCGCGGAGTGAGACACCGAGATACTGTGTCGAGCCGCCAGTATTGGTAAATCGGGCAAGTGCTTGGGTGGAGCTGTACCATGATGTAGGCGTCTGTAAAAAGAACCGTGCTCGGCCTGCGGTGTGAGTGCCGGCATTTGTCCAGTTGAGGGTGCAGATTTGTCCGACCGCCTGGGCAAACGATACAGCTGGCGTGACCGTGCCGCCAGTCGTGATGCTCGGCGCCGTTGAGCCTTCGGTGGTGCTGACGGCCAAGTCACCAGTGCCAGCATCGGAAGCAACAATCGTGTGACCGTTTGCGATGCCAGTGCCATACCACTGAAAGATTGCCGTGCTCCCACCAGCACTGCCGCCAGGCGATTGCAGCACGAAGTCACGTTGCAGCGCCCAGTTAGGGATAGGTGCGCTGCCATTTGTCGTCGTGTCGACGAGCACTATCGGGATATCGGTGCGGCTTGTCGGCCGCGCGGTAATGGTACTATTGGCCGCATCGGTCCAGTTCGTTCCACTGTAGTAGACGTATATCGGCATACCTGGTAGCAACCCGGCATGGGTGAGTGCTCCGGCGGTGCCGGTGCCGTTGGTCCACATATGGAGACCACTGTTATATTTAATTGTGTCGTCCTGAGCTGGACTGTTGAAAAATACATCTGTTGCGGCGCTGAGTGAACCGCCTACTCCCAGGCTTCCCATGATTGTCTCTATCCTCTCTAGCTGTTGATTGCGATTATGGTTAGATTGTTCTTATAATACTTATTTGCGTCCTTTTTTTCAAGGCGGCATCAGGGGTGAAACGATATGCATAGTACTCCCATTAACTCCCGCATGTATCCAGCGGACTTAGGTTGCCATTGACGAGTGTCTTGCCGCCGCGTAAGCGTTGGTCGGGCGAAGGCCGTGTAGGGCTGTAGTCAATCGTAATATCGGTGAGTGAGGCAAGTGTGCTGTCGGGAAATACGGCGCTTTCTGAGTCGTCGAGCGTGATGTCGAGCCAAACGTAGCGCGCATTGCCGTAGGCGCCTGTACAGGCACTGGCCGGCTGCGAGCCTGCATCTGCTTGTTGCTGCGTGCCGAGCACACCATTGTCACCAGCAGTACGGTAACGAATGGCTGCAGCTCCGCCTGGCAAAGCGCCGCCATACGTGATACTGTTCAGCTTACTCACGCCACCGAGGTCGATAAGTTTGCTGTAGCGGCCAGTGCGCGCTTGTACGCTGAGTGGGGCATATTGCACATCCGAGAAATATGTTCCGCCACTGTTACGGCCGCTACTGAGATAGATATAGCCATTGGCGATAGCGCCGGCCGCACCAAAGCGAGTGTTGGCAAAGGTGGCACTACCGGACCGTTGCCAGGGACCAAGCTGACCGCTCGCCAGTATCGGTGCCTGCTCTGGATAGTTGAGGCCGCCCGAGGCGTTGGTGCCGCTGTAGACGTAGGCATAGCCATTCGCGACATCAGCTACGAAGAACGCACGTGGACGAGCCAGGGACGTCGTGGGTTGCCACGTACCAATCGACCCATTACTTGGATTGAGCGGTGCAAACTGGATATCATCAAGATATCCAGAGCTACCGCTTGTACTCGTGCTCCCTCCTAGTAAGTAGAGATAGCCATTGGCAGCAAATGTGGCCGCAACAGTACGCGCGGTAGTGAAATTAGGACCCGCCTGCCACGTACCAACTGACCCATTGCTGGCATTGAGCGGGGCGTAATAAACGGTATTGTAGACTGAGCTATCCGCACCGCCTAGCACATACATATAGCCACCGTACGCAGTACCGCTAGGGCTGCTACGCACGGGCACGTTGCCAGCTGCAAGGCTCATGGTTTGTTCGGTCGACCAGGTGCCGAGTCCGCCGCCTGACTGGAGCTTGGCATAGGTGCAATCGTTGGCATTGACGCCACCTGACTTACTACCCGTACACACGTAGACATATCCACCCCAAATACCAAGGGCAAAGTTGGACCGCCCACTTGGCAAGCTGGCTTGCTGGGTCCAGGTTCCAGTGGAACCATCAGGATTCAGCGGAGCTGACCACACAGAACTCATATATGCTGAGTTGCTGATACCACCAACCGTGTAGAGGTAACCGCCATACGCGAATAGCTTGTTGTAGGCGATGCCGCTCGGATATGCCGAGCTCAGGCTATTGGCGGCGGTGGTCCACGAGCCCGCAGTCCCCGTCCCTCCGCTATTGACAGTCAGCTTGAGGACATTTTTGCTGCGCGAGCCATTGTGCTCGCCGCTGATGGCGTAGATGGTGTCGTTCCAGGCCGTAGCGCTACCGTTGTTGAAGGTGACTGTGAGGTCGGCGCTGCGTGTCCAGGTACCCAGTGTCCCGTCACTGTTGATTTTGGCGTATTCGACGGTCGAGAGTGGACTACTAGAATTATCTTCGCCGCCAATAGCGTACATGTAGCCGTTGATAGCGAGCATGGTCTGACGCCGCTTTACCTCTGTCATTGAGCTAGTCGTGGTCCATGTGCCGAGCGTGCCATCGTCGTTGATTTTGACATACTCAACGGTATCGGTAGTGCCGCCCGAAACTTGGCCGCCACCGACATAGAGGTAGCCGCCATATAGGGCGAGTGCATCGTAATTTCTCGTCCGAGTGAGGTCACTCATGCGGGTCCAGCTGCTCAGCGTGCCATCGCTGTTGACGCTGGCACGGTACACGCGGTCCGAAAGGCCACCGCCGGCGAAGCCGAGCGAGTAAATGTAGCCGTTATACGCCGCTGCCGCTTGGTTATTTACATCTCCTGCATAATCGGTCGGGTTGAGCGTCCAGCTACTGAGCGTGCCGTTGCTATTGAACGATGCATACTGGATAGACGCGACATTCACGCCACCGCCGGCAGTGCGTGTTCGGCCGCCGATGGTGTACACGCGGCCACCTATGACGGCGCAGCTTTGGGAACCAAGGCCGGTACCGCCGGATATAGGGCTGGCCAGCGAATTTGTTGTTGCCCACGTCCCCAATGTACCGTCGCTGTTGATAGGTGCGTAAACTACCTGTGCGATATAGCCAGAAGGCCCGTACCCACCGATATTATAAACGTAGTTATTGTAGGCGATTGAGCATGCGCCAGTCGTATTATTGAGACTTGCACCAAACGCGGTGGTCGTTGTACTGGTACTAGCTATGCCTGCCGGGTCGATTTTTGTGTACTGCACATCATCGAAATTCACCGACCCATTGTAACCACCTATAATGTAGAGGTAGCCGTTGTAGGCGACACCTGCTCCGTAAGCTCGCGGGGTCGTGAAGCTTGTCGTTGCCGTCCATTTCCCTAGGGTTCCATTGGCGTTGATTTGCGCATACTGGGCATCGTTGTGCCATCCGCTCGTGCCGCCGTTACCTCGACCACTATACAAATAGATATATCCGCCTGAGGCTATGAACTGATGACCATAACGGGCGTTAGCGAACGATGAGGCACTCATCCAGCTGCCCAACGTCCCGTCGCTGTTAATGCGAGCATATTGCACGTCATTTAGCCAACCGGTATTGGCCCCGCCGGCGATATAAATATAGCCGTTGTATGCTGTTGCCGTTGCCACGGCACGAGCCGTTGCAAAACTAGTGGTAGTAGCCCAACTGCCAATTGTGCCATCAGCATTTAAAGGGGCATAATAGACCGTATCCATGCAGTCACCGTTAGCACCACAGCCTCCACCGCTGGTGGGCGAGCCGCCGAGCGTATAAATATATCCTTCGGTTGCAACCAGTGCATGACTGGCAATTGCCTGCGGCAGGCTGGTGGTTTGGGTCCAACTGCCGAGCGTGCCATCACCGTTAATTTTACTGTAGTAGGTCGTAGCAACCACCTGTGACGAGCCTATCCAAGCTATATCCGAGACCATATACATATAGCCGTTGTAGGTGGTAATTGCTGGTCGGCTGTATGCATATGGCAGGTCGATGATACGCGTCCAACTCCCCAGCGTGCCATTACTATTAATCGGTGCAGAGTAGGATTCCGCATAAGCGCCACCACCACCGCGCTGGAACCCGCCGAAACGGTACATATAGCCGTTGTAGGTAATTACTGCGTGGTTTTCGGTTGCTCTGTTCATCGCTGTCGTTGTTGCCCACGTGCCGACAGTGCCTCCGGTGAGCTCGGCGCGGCTAATCTGCCCTGTATCGAAACTGATATTGCCTTCGTTGTTGCCACTTGTAAAATCGCTGCTGCTTGTCACGACGACACTCGGGTCGATGGATAGCGGATAGTGGAGCTTTTCGAGTCCGCGGGCATGAACAGTGAGAGTGTTATCGGCCAGCGAAAAACTACCCGGGACTCGCTTGCCGGTACTATCCACAATGACCGGGGCGGGCAGGCCAAAGACAAGGTAGTCTTTGGGCGCAGATTCACGAGCGCTACGAAGCTTCTCGGCATCCATAGTAGTTGCCGCTTGGGCGCTATAGAGCGCGGGGTTGACGCTGTATATGCCGATGCTACCGTTGTCCAGTATCCGAGCATTGAGCGCTTTGGGGAGGCTGAGGGTGTAGCTGTACTCCACCTCATCGCCAATTGGCTTATTCAATATAATATCTTCTTTCATGCCATTTGCCTTGGGCGTGTAGACGAGTTGGACGTCTTTTTCAGCTGTGTAGACGATGTTTGCGTCGCTTTTTCGTAATTGTGCGACGTTAAAGCACAGAAACCCACCTCCCAGCAGCATCGCATTGCAGCAACCGGTATCTCGCCAACAATGGTATACTAGTACCTAGACGCATAAGCGGAATATTTGGGGTAAATGCAAACTATAAAGCATACAATTCAAAGGCTAGGCCAGCTATTTTACGCATTTCTTTCTCTGCTAAAGAAGAGTGCTGTTTGGCGAAAGTTTGTGAAGGTAGAGACCAGGCTGAAGGCGCGGCACCAGCGCTTACCGCGACTCCGATATATAGTATTAGCAGGGGTGCTCCTCCTTTCAGCGTGTATTCCGACCATCGACATCATACTCAAAAACCAGTCATATCATTTGTCAGATGAGGTTCGCGCACTCGTCGGCGAGCCCAACAAGGCGCTGGCAAGCAAGCTAACGTACAACCCTACCAAAGATAGCTGGCAGTTCAACAAAGACGGATTGCCTATAGAATCCACCGCCGCACAAACAGCCGAAATGCCCAGCCTCGCCCAACTCAAGGCTCAACTAGGCGGTAGCGGCGAGAAGGACGAGAGTCTCTATGCTGTTGACATGCCGGGCGACGGCCGCAAAGGGGTTACCTACTACGACACCAACACTAGTCTTTCCTTTACCCTCAAGCCCCAATTTAACGTCGCACAATTACGAAAAACCGACACTCATATCATCTATGCTGCCGAGCATGATGTACAGCTGATATATACGGCCAAAACGAACGGTATGAAGGAGGATATCGTGCTCACTAAGCCGATTGGCGATACGGCAGAATTCCGCTATACCCTGAATCTTCCAGATGAGCTAGAGGCAAAGGTGCGTGATGACGGCAGTCTGGGCGTCTATTCGCCTAATCCGACGCTATTCGGCACCATAGGCGCTACCCAAGATAGGGAAAAGATTCTCAGTGCGCGCCAAAGTGCCCCTAAGGACCATCTGCTGTTTGTGCTACCCGCTCCAGTCATCGTAGAAAAAGGCGGGCACAAGGCGAGTGCGGCCGCCAGGTTTGTGCTAGCAGGCGATACGCTCACCATCAAAGCTACGCAATTACAGCACCTGAGCTATCCCCTCAGCATCGACCCAAGTGTTGTGGTGACAAGCAGCAGTGACTTTGCGGCTGGGAGTGGCGATAGTATCGACTATAGTACCGACGGCCAGGTGAGCCGAACTGAATTACGGGTAGGTACTGGCTTATGGCATACGACGACCGCGATGCCTGTAGCGACGCAAGGCCTTGCGACCGTAGCAGCAAATGGCTATATGTATACACTTGGCGGAGTGGCGGCGAGTACGGCCGTGCGTTATTCGTCCATCCAGAGCAACGGTACCTTGGATAGCTGGACGGCAACCAGTAGCTTGAATACCCCGCGCGCCTATCATGGCGCAGCTGCCTGGAACGGATACATGTATGTATGGGGCGGATACAATACCTCGACGAATACTGCAACATCGAGTGTCGAATACGCGCCTATTCATAGCGACGGTACGCTAGGCAGTTGGCAAGCAACAACAAATATGAACACTGCGGTGTGCCGCGGTGCAACGGCTAGTTACCACGGATACATTTATACGTTTGGCGGTTCGACCACGCCTGCTGCTAGCTGTGGTAATGGCTCTACTGGTGCGACGAGCACCGTGCAATACGCACCGCTCAAAGCCGATGGTACGGTGGGCACCTGGCAAACGACAACGAGTATTGGCTATGGCTCGTCTGGCCAAGTGATTGCGGCTATGGCTGGTGCGTATGGCGGATACATATACCTAATGGGTGGTATGAGCAATGCTGCTGGCACAACTTACAGCAATGTCCAGTATGCAGCGATACATGATGATGGTACGCTCGGGAGTTGGATGGCTGCCGCATCGCTACCAGCTGCCACGCACTCGGGGGGTGTGGCAGCCTACGGTGGATACTTGTATGTGTTGAGCGACCAGGCAAGCGGCACATTTTCGCGTTATGTGCCGCTGCTTGCAAGCGGGCAAGTCGGCCCATGGTCATCCTCGTCGCTCAGGCTGACTGAGGGACGCTGGGGAGGGAGCGCAGCGCTGTATGGCAATTATGCGTACTATATTGGCGGTGCCGGGCCAAGTAGCACTGCTGAATACTCGCCGCTCCAACCGGAAGGAAGAATTATTAACCAGACGGTAGCAGCACCCACATTTACCTCCAATCGTGAGCGTGGTGCTAGTGCTGCCTATGGTGCCTGTGTGTATCTGTTGGGCGGCTACGCGGCAAATGCTAGCAACTACGTGAACTATACGCAGTATACGAAGATGGATGCGAACGGCGTGCCGACGATGTCCTGGCCGAACAAAAGTTTCAACGGCCTTGGGCGTGCCGACCTCGCCGCTGTCGCCTACAATGGCTACCTCTACAGTATCGGCGGCTATAGCGGACAAACCGGGACATACTACAATACCGTGCAGTACGCGGCTATCAATGACGACTGTTCACTAGGCAACTGGACCAACAATGCAACATCGTTCGACACGGCTGGTCGCGGCGGCATCACCGCTTTTGCCTACAACGGCTATATGTATGTCACAGGAGGTATCGGTTCAGGCGGTAACTCGTCGGCAGTGCGCTATGCACCCATTGACAGTGATGGCAGTGTCGGGACTTGGAATAGCACCACGACCTTGCCGAGTGCGATGAACCGGCATCAAACTGTCGTGTGGGGGAATCGTCTGTATGTACTGGGCGGCACGACGCTTGCGTTGCCTAGTTTCAATAACGGCGCAACGACCGGTTCGCGCCCGACCGGGTCGGGCAGTACGGCTGTACGCTACACTACTATCAACGATGACGGGACGCTCGCAAATTCTTGGTCGACCGGCACGAGTTTGCCATACGATGCCTATGAGTTCGGGGCCACGGTACAAGGTGACTATATGTATATGGGTGGTGGCTTTACCTCGACTGGTGGTGGCGTTTCGCAAGGGTTTTATGTGGCATCGATTGCCAGCGATGGCTCGCTTGACTCATGGATATTTACGTATGACCGTGGCAATAATTACCCGATTGCTAGCTTCGGTATGGTCGAGGCGAATGGCTACCTCTATGTCATTGGCGGACGGAAAGATATCGGGTCGGCATCATCGGGGCGGCTTGTTGATACTACTCGGTCAGAGCGGTTCTTTGTGGGGTCAGGTCAGACGCTGGAGTGGCAGAGTAGTAGCGGGTTGGCAACTGGCCGCAGTATGAGTGGCAGCACGGCGTATGGCGGCCATGTGTATGTGGTTGGCGGCAGCACTAATGGCGGCACGAGCGCACGGACAGATGTTGAGTATAGCTCCGTTAGTAATCAGGATGGTAGTCTAGACAGTTTTACAGCCGATGCTCATAATTTGAGTAACGGTCGAGCCCTCCCAGGGGTAGCAGCCTGGAATGGCTATCTGTATGTTGTGGGTGGAGGCACGAACAGCACACGGTATGGTGACGTTCAGTCTGCACCTATAGGCGACACGGGGGCTCTTAGTGGTGCGTTTAGTACGGCAAATTCGTTTGTGACTGGTACTGGCGGTGATACGGGACGTGTCGGCGCGTGTACGGTGGCGTATGATGGCCGATTGTATGCCATTGGCGGCTACGATGGCACGAATTATCATAATGATGTAAGGTATGCAACAATTAATAGTAATGGCTCACTGGGGTCCTGGGGTGATAGTGGCAATACGCTTGCGGGTGGCCGCTCGAGTGCTGGTTGTTTTGCGGCGGCTGGGTATATGTATGTGCTCGGTGGGCGCGATGCCACTGGTAATTACAGTGACGTCCAGATGGCAGAAATTCAGAGCAACGGCTCGCTTGGTATCTGGCGTAAGACCACGAGTTTCCGCGGCGGCCGAGCGCAGTTTGCGGCTGGGTACAGCAATGGCTTTGTGTACCTCTACGGCGGCTGCACGACGACGGCCTGCTCGGCTGGTTATGGTGATGTCCAGTATGCGGTAGTGCACCGAGATGGCTCTATTGGCGAATGGCAGTATCGGCCATCAACTGACACAACCTATACGCCATATCAGACAACAGGTATCGTATATGACGGTCGCATCTATCAATTGGGAGGTTCAGGTGCGGCGTCGACCAGTTCAACTTCTTATGCGCCACTGATGGCGATGGCTCGGCAGGGGCGCTACAGCAAGCTGGTTGACCTTGGGGCGTTGGCGCAAGTATCCAGCATCACATGGAATGGTAAGCTAGCAAACAGTTACGCGCCAGGAGCGGCACCGGTGCGATTCCGTTCGGCGCGTGATGATGGTAGCTTTGGTACGCTTGTACCGTCTGGCTCGATTATCCCTGGCGGTGCACCGTGTCAAACGGCTGACCCAGCGTATGCGCGCTATGTGCTGGTAGATATCACTCTCGACGACAGTGTCATGGGCGGCCTCGCGAACGACAACGCAACCAATGCGTATCTCAGCGACTTGACCATAAATTATAGCGGTGCACACCCCACACCCGACACTCGCCTGCGCGGAGGTAAAACCTTGCAAGGCGGTACTTTGAGCCCGCTCGATACGTGCCAAGGGTAGAGCTTAAACATACAAGGAAATAAATTGGCATATGCTACACTATGCCTATGGTAAAAAGTGAGAAAAGGGTAGCGGAAGAGGGGATATCGAGCACGAGCTACCGCCGATGCCGCGGCTACCGACAGGAGCTGCTGGCATGAGTATCGCTGCCCGACGTTTGCAGCGCGCTGGCGCTACTGTGCCTTCGGTTGGTCGTTTTGGTATCTACGATGGTATCGCCTACTACGACACGACGGGTACGATTACCCAGGGTGTTCGTCGCACGCAGCAGGTGTTTGCCAATTATCCAGATGTTGCAACAGATTACCATGATAGCCAACCCTCACAGATAGCGGCGCTACCGACTAATTTTAATGCCCTAAGAACTCGCATGGGATTTGGTGTGGACTGCTTGGTTACCTGGAACACCGGCCTTGGGTCGGGTGTTCGTTCGATTGGCACCAAGGACATTGCGAACGCCAACAACGCTCAGGGCAGCGGTGCCTACGCCAATTGGCTGACCGTCAAGGGACATCTGCAGAGCCTTGATGCCTATGCTGCCTCGGTTGGTCGCCAGGTGTATTTTGCGTTTGACCACGAGGGTGAAAATTATCTCTGGCACAGTGATTCGCGTTCTCCCGATGGTGGTCTTGATGACCCTCAGGCCAAGTACGACCAATCAGTGACGATTGACGACTGGGTACGGGCGGTTGCTCGCACTACCAAAGAGCTAAAGGACTTGGGGCTGACCAATACCAAAGTCGTTTGGTGGACATCGGGCTGGAATATGAGTGCAACCACCGGGTACAACGGTGAGTACTCTGTCCGAACGGCAGGCAATCTGCTGGCTAGCGTGGTAGCGAATAACCCATCATGGGCGGCATTTCCTGATGTGTTTGGGTTTGACCCGTATATGCGTGTCGACACACCGACGTTTACCAGCCTGGTGCAACCCAAAATCAACGAAGTCAAAGCTCACCCGTGGTATGCTGCTCACCCCATACCGATATGCATCCCAGAGTTTGGCGCGGGTACGCGCGTCGGTGCCAACCCAGCGGCTCGCGATGCGGCGATGGCAGCGTTTTATAGCAATCTCCGTTCGCAGATACGGGCGCTTGAGCTCGAATTTGCTGTGATGTTTAATCGCAATGACGGAGCTATTTCGGCAAATATCAATGAGACGAATTATCCGAACGCTCGCGCTGCTATCAGTGCTTCGCTGGTGAAGTAACTGATTTGGATGACTATAGGCGTCGTTCATTATGTGTAAGCATCACCCCTTGACAACCCCGCATGGGGGGGGGGGTACCATAGTGAGTAAATAACCACAAGTGCCATGCAGTATAATAAGTACATAACCTAACTTATGGAGTAACCAACAAAACCATGCCAAGACTACCCATCCCCGGCTCAGACGCAGGCAACTGGGGCAAAATCCTCAACGACTACCTCTCCCAAGCTCACAACCCAGACGGCTCCCTCAAACCTACCGCTATCCAAAACGACGCCATCACCGAACCCAAACTCGACCCCTCAGTTCGCTCCAAACTCAACTCCGGCGGTGGCACCCAAGGAGCCACCGGTCCAGCTGGTCCTCAGGGACCGCAAGGTCCCCAAGGAACCAATGGCACCAACGGCCAACCCGGTGCTACTGGAGCCGTCGGTGCCACTGGTGCACAAGGTACCGCAGGTACCCCTGGCACTCCAGGTCAACCAGGTGCAACTGGGGCTTCAGGTACTCCCGGCACCCCCGGCGCAACTGGACCCGCCGGCTCTCCAGGCGTGGCAGGTCCGACGGGTCCAATTGGGCCGGGAGGGAGTATTGGAGCGACAGGACCAACTGGCTCCCAAGGAGCAACTGGTCCGCAAGGCCCAGCTGGCAGTGATGGTGCCGACTCCACGGTGCCGGGACCACAAGGAGCTACCGGCCCACGAGGCGATGATGGCACCAGTGTGACCATCACCGGCAGTGTCGCCAATGCTGCAGCCCTTCCCACTGGCTTGACACCTGCTGATGCTGGCAAAGGCTACCTGACCAACGATGATGGTCATCTCCATGTCTGGAGTGGTACTGCCTTCACAGACGTTGGTACGGTACGCGGTCCACAAGGTCCAACAGGACCGCAAGGAACCCAAGGGAATCCAGGCACGGCTGGTACCCAAGGTGCTACCGGAGCTCAAGGACCGGCTGGCACGAGTGGAGTAACCGGCGCACAAGGTACCCCAGGACAAGCTGGGGCGACGGGACCAATGGGCGCTACTGGGCCGGCTGGGGCGACGACGATTGGGGGGATTAGCGGGTTGCAGACGGCTTTGGATGGAAAAGTGACTACCAATGTTACTATGTCAACCATTCCGTCGGGCTCACAATTTAGTCGTAATATTACCTATACTCTGGCTACCGATAATCCCGATATTGCTCAAATCGCCATCAACGGCATCGTCAAGTACTGGCACAATGAGTGGGGTGCAATTCGTGGCACTAGCCCATATAACTGGGGTGATTCGCTGGTCAGGGCGATTCGTAGTACTGGCGATGGAATCAGTGACGGCACTGGATCGGCTGGTAGCGGAAGAGCCCTCGAGGTGGTTGACCGCCGTATTACAAGTCCTCCCAATATCACGACGAGTGAGCATTTGACACCATCAAATGTCATGTGGGGTGTCCGCTGGAAAGACGGGCGCATGGTGCAAGGTGGCAATATGGTTGGTAGCGTGTACGTATTGGATGCTACTCAGAGCGCCTCAGATATCCCAGCGACACTGCCGGCAGGGACGCTCATCGTCCGAAAGAGGGCTTCGTAATGGCGACTGTTTTAGAATGGAATTCTGGTGCCCTGGCTACGGCGGGTGCGACTATTACTGGTACGGTGAACGTTGTATCTGATAGCGGCTTTGACCGGGCCGTTATGCCTCAGAGTAGTGCCAGTGACAACTTTGGCTGGGGAAGCCTCAGTTTATCTCGGTTTACGATGCGCGCGTACATGACGATGCCTTCGGCATGGGCCTCAACTTCGGCAACCTTACTTTGCTCGCAGGTAGCGGGTGGCACACAAAATTCGCGTATGAATATAGCAGGGACGGGTGCGCCTGGCCAAGTTCGTTTGATAGCTAATAATAATGTCCAGGTCGCTCAGTCGGCGACAGGCTTTCTGAGTTTTTCGACCGTTGTACGCTGGGAGATGCAGGTTGATACGACTAACAGTACTATCCGGGCGGCGGTGTTTCCGCTTGGTTCTGATGTACCAAGCTGGGACTCAGGACTTATCAATAACGATGTGGGTGGTACGACGACGATGCTAAAGTTTGGGAAAGGTGTCGGTACGATACCGTCGCTTCCCGAGATTAGTATTTCTCGTGTCAAAGCTGTCGATACGGTAGGTACTTGGATTGGCCGTCATGCTACCGATGTATTGAGTGGTGGAGGTAGTGGTCAGGATAGCTCAATCGCTTTGTGGAATGCTGCTGTTGCACAGAGTAGTGCTCTTTTGGGGGTATGGAATGGCAGCGCGCTCGACCTCATCGAGACTGGTTCAGAGATATGGGTGTGGCACTATGATTGGGCAACCAGTCAATGGACCACACCACCAGCAATGCTCCCGTGGCCCGAGGTAACTCGGGTGCTCGCGTCGGGTCCAACCGAGCCGTCGGCTGGATTGCGACCGGCCTGGATGGGCAATGACGCCGATGATTGGGCAGCCGGAAAAGCCATCGTGCACTACATAGCCGCAGGTTCGCCATGAGCCGCTTTGCATCACGGATACGCCGTGCGCAACCAGTTAGAAAAAGTTCCGGTCTCCCTGACGCAGGGCAGGGCTTTCTTCTTGGTATGTATGTCTCCTCCATTCCTAATCTCCTCACGCTTGAGTCGGACCTCGGCCGCCAGTTCGATGGTATGATTCGCTACCGCGATAGCAATATGTGGCAAAGCTGGCCTGAAAGTAGCGAAGTACAACTGGCCAGCCGCGGCGGGTTGTTTCGCTACGCTTTTAGTACTCGCGTGTTCAACTACAATGCGTATACACAGCATCCCAGCATGCCGCCGATTGGCTGGGACTACATCAATCCAGCCGATAGTCAGCGCTATATTGGGTTCAAATATTCACAATACCTGAATGGTTCTATGGACCCGCTGCTGGACAAAATATTCTCCAGCCTCAAGACGGCTGCTGAAACCTACGGCACGACCTTTCTCTTTGACATGGGCGTTGAGATGGACGACAACCCCTATGTCCTCGAAGGTTTCTCGCCCGGTATCATCACCTACAACAATGCTCAACCGTATAGTAACCCTGCTATGCCCGACCCGCAGGAATACATTGCCTACGCCCGTTACATTGTCGACTACGGCAAAACGTTCAATATTCCCAACATCCTCTGGGGCTTTTGCCCAGCTGGCTGGACATTGTCGCGCAATGCGACCAGGCTCGGCCAGATGTACCCGGGCGACAACTGGGTTGATGTCATTATGTGGGACCCGTATAACAACTCCGGGAGCAACTGGCGCTCCTTCACGCAGATTGTCAGCCCGATGTACAACGCCATCGATGGCGGCCTGTTCGGTAGTGGTGCCGTCAACAAGCCTCGATTGCTTGGTGAATTCGGCGCTCTGACTGGCGATGCCCGCCGTCCTGCCTGGATAACCTCCATCGCTACCGAGGTGCAAGCCTTGCCAAAGCTTCGTGGCGCTCTGTGGTTTTCGTCCGGCACCTGGGGCGCTATCCATGGCAGCAATGGCACGCCAGCTGAACTCACTGCCATGCGAGGACTGATGGACCATCCGTATTTGATAAACTGGAAATAAAGCGTAAGCATAGTAGAGGAGAATAGAAGTATATGGGAAGTCCAGGCGTAGGCGGAACAATTAGTGCAGCATCAGATGTTTCGTTCAGTAGCCCAGCAGAAGGTCAGGTCATTAAGCGTAGTGGCAATTACTGGGTGAATAGTACGGTAGCAGGTGGTGGAAACGCGCCAGGCTACAACGTCGTCGCCCATGTTACTGTCGCTGCAGCGAATGCAACCACCGAACAAAAAGCCGTCGCTGATTATGTCTGTGATGGTACCAATGATGAGGTAGAGATAAATCAGGCCATTACAACTGTATCGAACCTTTATGGAACGATGGGGTACACTGCTGGTAACGCTGGTGTCGTGCAGCTTGTCGGTACCAACTTTATGATTGGACATGGACGCACAAACAACGCAGGCTCCATCAAGCTGCGCCGCAATACGGTGCTCAGAGGGTCTGGCATGTACCAAACGTGGATTCATGCGGCGCCATCTTTTGTGACCTATAGCCCATCGCTCACACCAGATGCCAACCCAGTAGGGGGAGCGGGTACAACCATTAGTAATGGCGCTGCGGGCATGATAGAGCTCTTTGACAATGATGTCCAATTTGCCTTTGTCGAAGACCTGTTCCTCCATGGTAGGGCTGGCAATGGCGCACGTGTTATGGGATTGAAGTATGAGTGGACGAATGGCGGGGCCAACCGTGTGCTGCACTCGGACACAGGCTGTCAGGCGTATCGTGTCATGATACAGTCAACCGCGTCGCACGGCGTGGCCACGCTTGGCGGTGGTTCGGGTGCTCCGAACCGCGCATCACAGTGGCAAGATATTAGGGTAATGGACCCAGGTACGACAGTTGATGCCAACGCTAGTGGGTACTGGACGAGCGGTGCAGACCATGTATGGATGCGCTGTACTGTCGGTTCGGCTGCGTCTCATGGCTGGGTGATTGGCGGCTCGAACAATCACTTCACCGACTGCACAAGTTGGTTCGGCGGCTCGCTCGCGTCGACCAGCAATGGCGGCACATCGAGCGCAAATGGTTGTGGCTTCTGGGTGTCTGGAGGTCGGCACGTATTTCTTGGCTCGACCTCGCAAGACAACTTTGGCCATGGATTTATGATTCGTTCTGGCTATAATGTCTTCTCATCGGTCATATCCGACTCGAATGGGTGGTCGAGGCAGGCAGGTGTGAGCACTGGGTCAGGTTTCTTTATGTACGGCGACGGAAATGTCATCACAGGAACAGCCTTTGATAAAAGTGAGAGTGGCCGCGGCGTATTCATGGATTATGGTATCCGTTTTGCTTCGTCTACTCACAAAGGCAACATCATTCACCTTGTCGTCAATAACTGTCGGCTTGATTCAATCGGCGGGTCGATTCCGCATACCAATAACTCTATTACTATCATGGACCAAGGCAATACCTATGATGGTGGTGTCTCTGGCCGGTCAATCCAGTGGTCGGGCGGCACACAAATCCAGACAGTCAAAAATACGGCTCCTGTTGATGCAGATATCCAGCTGAGTCAAATGCAGATATGGCATGACGACGCTTCAAACATGCTGCGGGCTCGCGTACGCAAGAGCGACGGCAGCTATCGGACGGTAGACCTAGGGTAGGCCCGATTACCAAGCCCATCTCGCCGGATTTATGAGGCCGTAACTCTTCCTGTAGTTCAATAATTTTGACAGCAACACCTTGTAGTGGTAAAATATGCGAAATTAGTTTTGCGAGGAGTAAACAGCATGATTTCGGGTATCTTTTCGGTACAGCGCATACGAACGGTAGCACTAATAGGTATGGCACTGGTGGTGGCAGTAACGGCGAGCCAGGTACCGGCAACGCCAGCGGAAGCAGCATCCAAGATAAGCAAAAAAGTCTGCCGTCAGTTTATCGTAGCAGGTCACCGCGGCAAGCACTATTCGGCCGCAAAAACCAACGAAAACACCATCAAAGCCTTCAAATCCGCCAAAAAAGATGGTGCCGAGCTACTCGAAATCGACAGTTGGAATACGGTAGACGGCGTACCGGTCGTTGTGCACGACCCGACCTGGACGCGGACCATCGACCCCAAGACCATGACTGGCGTGCCGGCACTCGTCAAGGATACGACCTACGCGCAGGTCAAGCAGCTGCGCACCAAGGGCGGCGAAAAAGTTCCTACGCTCGAAGAGGCTATCAAGTGGGCGGGCAGCGCCAAAGTGACGCTTATGGTCGAGATAAAGTGGACATTTACTCAGCCGGAAAAAGTAGCTGGCTGGGTGAAAGCAGCGAAAGCCAAGGTGTGGTTCTACCAGTCGCCACACGAAAAATGGCACAACCTGACCGGCGTAGAGGATATGCAGAAGCAGGGCATGGTAACTGGCGTCAAGATGCAGAGCTACTTCCCGATGACGCCAGCAGAGCTCAAGAAAGCCGGCTACAAGTTCGTGGCGCTCGACAAAACCAAAATCACCAAAACTGTGGTCAAGCAGTACCATGCCAAAGGTATCAAGGTATTCCCCAAAAACAGCTCCAAGAAGAGCGAATGGCGCAAGATAGTCAAAAGCGGTGCCGACGGCGTCATAGCCACAAGCCCAGCCAAACTCGCCAGCTGGCAGGCCAAAGGCTGCAAATAGCTGGCTGGTTGACGGAGGCGCAGCTGATGCGGCTGTTTCAGTCGAGCAAGGCGAACTGATGTTTACACAGAAGAAGCGAGAGTAGTTAGCAGCTGTTCCCCTAGTACTTGCTGAGGTAGTTCAAGCTGATGTTGCCGATGCGGACGTCACCGCCATTGGGCGATTGCATGCGCAGGCGCAGGGTAATGTAGTCGCCAGCCGTGTAGGTGCCGGTGCCGAGTGTACAAGCGGAGTTGTTGGTGGTCCAGGCGTTGATGCTGCCTGGGGTGACATTGACGAAATTGCAGCGTATGGTGCCGGTGCTGTCGCGGGCTTCGAGCGTGATGGTGCCGTTGGTGGTGTCATTGGTGTAGGTCGAGACGGCGAGCGGATTTGCCGTCCAGCCGTCGAAGTCGTTCGGTAGCGGTACCTGTACGACAACATCGTAGTTCTGGTTGGTGCTCTGTGAGGTGGTCCACTTGTAGTAGTTCATGCGGCTCGTCAAGTCGACGCTACTGGTCATAGTGCCATTGTTGCTACCTGGATTGCCGGCGTCAAGGACGGCACCGGTGTATTCGGCGGTGAGGGTAATCTTTTTCTCGTTACGAGCGGTGCCAGTGCGCGTGATGCCGTTCGCCGACAATGTGATGGTATTGCCACCGCTACCGATGATGACTTGCATATTGGTGGTGTCGGCGGTGAGGAGCGCGGTTGACGAAGCGTTTTGCACCTGGAAGGCCGTCGTACTGTTATTGCCGGCGGTCGACTTGACGAGGGCGCGGCCGTTGACAGCGGTCAGCACATTGCTGCTTGCGGAGCCTAGTGTGATAGCAGTTGCCGCTGTCGTACCGATGTTGAGTGTCGTGGCCGTTGTAGTGTCGAGTGTGCCGGCCACCAGTACTGAATTGTTCGTGGTATTGACGGTTAGGGCGCTTGCGCCCGCGGCGTTTTGCACCTGGAAGGCGGTAGCGCTGTTGGTGCTGGTTTGGACGCTGGCGCCGCCGCTTGATTTGTTGATAAGTTTGCCGTTTTCGTCCACTTGGTTGGCATAAGTATTAGCGGTACCGAGGTCATGGATAGAGCCGCCGCCGAGTGTGTTATCGGCAAAGTAGTTACCGGTAGAGCCAGCATCTTGGACGTCGATAGCGTAGTTGGTAGTAGTGGCCGATGAGTCGGTAACGGCATTCCCGGTAATAGTATTTCCAGTCGAGGTATTTGAAAGGATGACCGCTTGGTTGGTCGTAGTGCCGCCACTATTGCGGAAGCGATTACCTGAGATGGTGTTGTCGCTTGCCGTCGAAAGGAAAAGTCCTCCTGTGCCGGTGGTAGTAATCGTATTACCGGTAATCGTATTGTTTGCGCTCGTACCATCTATCGCCAGTCCATATTGTGAATTGGACTCCATAGTATTACCAGTAATAGTGCTCTGATTGATTGGCGACGCATAAATACCCCGTATTGTATTGCCCTGTAGCAGGTTACCGCTAATTGTCATGTATGCACCGTTCTTGATATAGAGACCCATACTGCTGGCATTCACATGACTGCCAGAGACGATGCTGTTGTAGGAATTCTCAAGTAAAATGCCGTAGTTGCGTAGCTGACTAATCCAAACAGTATTTATTTTCGTGCCTTGCCGTGCTGAGCCGCCAAAGCCGCCGCCCATGTTATAGAAATAGATGCCGTTTTGCGTACCACTTGAGTTGTTGGCTTTGTTGCCATCGATGCGTAGGTTAGTAACGGTGACACCAGTACCGGTGGTGGTGTCGGTGGCAACGATGGCGTCAAGATTGGCATTGATGCTGTTTTTGAGCTTGATGACCGTGCCACTGCCCGAGCCAATCAGGGTGACATTGTTCGGAATTGAGATGCTGCCATCGATAATATACGTGCCTTCCATCAGGTAGACGCTGCCACCAGTACTGCTCACTGCGCTAAGGGCACTATTGATGGTAGTTTGGGCGCTGGTGGTCGAAGTGTTTACATAGTCAGCGCCATCGGCATTCAAGCTTGCAACCGCACTGCTGGTGCCGCCACTTGCGCTAGTGCCGACTACTTTAGTAGCACCGGCGCTTTGATTGCTCTGCCACTTGCCATTTGCGTATACCAGCAGCTGCTTGGTGTCGGTGTCGAAATAGAGGGTTCCCTCGCTAGGACTCGCTGGACGAGTATTGGTTGCGCCACCAGCCAGTGTCAGACTCTTGCCGGCAGCAACCGTTACATCATCGGCCATAGTGATGTTCGTCGCGTTAGCGCCGCCAATGGTCAGCGTGCCAGCGCTCGCGGTATCGAGACTGGCCGCCTGCAGGTTGGCAGCGGTGCCGGTGCCGGTGATGTTAAAGTCGGCGTTTTGCGGGGAAGTCGAGTTCTGGACGAAGCCATCGGCGCTGCGGCCCTCAAGCCTGCCAGCGTTCATGGCGAATGGCACAGAGGTCAGGCGCTTCATTGGCATCATCTCGCCATCGCCGCCGCAGGAGCTGAATGGCGTACAACTGCCAGCGGTCGTACCGACGTTCATACTGAGGTAGAGGGTGTCTTGGTTCCAGTCGACATCGTTGCCAAACGGTGTAACGGAGCCGAGGGTAACGGAGAAGTAGCCGTTCTTGACCGTGATGCCGTGGCTGGCGTTATTGAGGTGGCTCTCGGTCCATTTCTGGGTGCCAGGGGCGGTAGCTGTACCATCCTGGTAAATCTTGAACTGCATGTTGTAGTTGCCATCGGGGACGGTGCCACCGGATGAGTTGAGCAAGCGTCCCTGGAAATTCAATGTTTGGTTCACCCCTGGAGCAGCGTACGCGGCACTATTCAATAATAGCGTTGTAATAAACGCAACGAATAGCGTAAGAAGCCCTGCGAGTCGCAGTGCATGGCGCTGTTTAAAAACGGTGGATAGGTGGGACCACACTGTCATTTTTGGGTGTTTTTCTTTATTTTTTCTCTGTTTTAGAGCAAAAAATATTTATTTCACTTGGACGTGTGGTGGTCCATCAAAGCTTATGATTATTCTAGCACATCCGGGGGTATAAAACGACAAGATTTTGCAAGGCGTAGCACGCATGCACAGGCTATTTGGCTTATGCTATACTGACAGATGAAGCGCCATATATTTTGGGAGGCGCATAACGGAGATACACCAGTGAAACGAGCACAGCTACTCATAGGTCTCGGAATTGTTCTTGCCAGTCTCGTGACAGTGCCGGCATTTGCCGAGAATACCCAACCGGGCAGCGTACGCGGGTATGCAGCGGATAGCCCGCTCGATATCGGTACCATTGTCCAGCTCACCGGCCAGAACGCCGACGCGGTCAAGGTAGCCAGCCAGAAAGAGCTGCAGAATATGTTCGGCGTGGTAGTTGACCGTAAGCAGCTGCCGCTTGTGCTCTCTAATGACAGCATCAAGAACGAGACGTTCGTCGCAGTATCGGGTACCTACAATGTCCTCGTCAGCACGCAGGGCGGTGCAATTGCTACCGGTGATTATGTGACATTGTCATCGCTCAATGGCGTGGCGATGAAGGCGGGCACGACAGAGAAGACGGTATTTGGCCGCGCCGGGGCGAACTTCGATGGCAAAGGCACCGTCCTCGGTAAGACAGCGTTGAAGGACGAGTCAGGCGGTACCGGCAAGACCGTCATATTGGGCTCTATCCCAGTGACGATAGATATCAAGCGCAACCCCAACGACAAGAGCACCAAGGCCCAGGTGCCGGACTTCCTGGAGCGCATTGGCGAAGCCGTCGCCGAAAAGGAAGTCAGCGCCATCCGTATCTATATCAGCCTCGGTATTACGGCAGTCAGCCTTATTGCGGCTATTGTGGTTCTCTACTCCGGGGTGCGCAACGGCATCATCTCTATCGGCCGCAACCCTATGTCGAAGCGTTCGATTTTCCGCGCACTGGTGGAAGTGATTCTGACCTGTCTGCTGATTTTGGTTATCGGGCTGTTTGCGGTATATTTATTACTGAAGCTATAGCGGTAAAGGGCGGGCACACGAGTGGGATTATTTCAACACAAACCAGCGAAGCAGTCGGATGATGACGACACCTCGGCAAACGAGGAGCATTTTTTTGACGAATATTTCCGCGAGGAGCTGCGTAATCGCGGCCGCTGGTATTTTGAAAAAATCATCACCGAAAACGGCTCGCTCTTCAAGCAAGACCTCGACGCCACTGTCGACACTATCGACGCCGAGCTCAAGGAACATGTCACCAAGCAGCTCGACGCGGCCATCGCGCAGCTCAACACCGAGCTGAAGGCGCATGTCACGCAGCAAATCGACCACCAATTCGCCGAATACAGCCAAACCATGAAGGCAGCGCAGGATGCCGCGCTCAAAACCATGACTGAGAGCGCCGAGGCACTGACGCGCCAGCACCAGCAGCTGAGCGCCACGCTGCAGCACCATGTCGACGAACAAGGGGCTATTTTGCACACGGCCTACCAGGAAAGCAAAGCCCAAGTGACCACCATGAAGGACTCGCAGCGGGTGGCGCTAGAGTGGCTGAGGAGCAGTGTCCAGCAAATGCAAGAGCAGTACACGCAGCTTGGCCAAGTCTTGCAGCAAAACGTCGCCAACCAAGAGGCGATGCTGGTGGACGCCTTTGAGAAAAACATGGCTGCAGTGGTCGAGCACTACTTGCTCGGTGCGCTGGGCGACCAGTACGACATCAAGGCGCAGCTGCCGTCTATCATCAAGCAGCTTGAGTCGAGCAAGCAAGCCATGACGGACGACATGAAACTATGAGCGATACGCCTGCCTACGCTGGTATTATATTGCCGCCCGGCGTTGTGACGCGGCCTGACCTGGCGCGGCTCATCCACGAGATAGAAGTGCTCGATAGCGCGCTAGTGACGGTTGCTGTTCGGACCAAAAGCGGCGTTCAATCGGCAGCGATACCCAGCTTGTCGCAAACACTCACCGACTTTTTGACGGTCAATAAACTCAACCTCAACGACGCCCATACCCGCGAGACGCTCATCAAGACGATGAACCAGCTCAAGGAGCATGCGCCGACCATTCATATGACATTTGCTGCCGAAGCCGACCGCACTAGCCTGCAGCAGCTGGCCGAGTGGCTGCGCTCGTCGGTGCACCCGCAGGCCATCCTGGCTGTCGGGCTGCAGCCGAGCCTAGTGGCGGGCGTATATGTCCGTACGAGCAACCGAGTGTTCGACCTCAGTCTTAAGGGTGCGCTGAGGGGCGGCCAGGCGATTCTCACTAAGGAGCTAGGAGCACTTCGTGGAAGGGCCTAAGTTTTTCGAAAAGCTCGTCGCAGCTGGCAATCCGGTCGGTGAAATCATCGGGATTGATTCATTCATGGTAAGTGTCCGTGGACTGCAGCCGACCAATGTACATGCGACCGTGCGCTTCGACGACGATACCCGCGGCTATGTGCACGAAGTCTTTGAAGACCACGTCATCGTTATGAAGCTTGACCCATCGCCGCTGCATGTCGGCGGTGTGTGCGTCATCGAGTCGCGCGATATCATGACGCCAGTAGGCAAGAACTTCATCGGTCGGGTGGTCAATGTGTTTGGCGAGCCAATCGACGGCAAAGGACCGATTCAGCCGGACGGCGAGTGGGATGTATTCCACAAAGCGCCGGGGCTATATGAGCGTGAGCTCCTCGATACGCCAGTAGAAACCGGTATCACGATTCTGGACCTCGAATATAGCTTGGCACGCGGCCAGCGCATGGCAATGCTTGGCGACAGCAAAGTAGGCAAGACGGCCCTCGCGGCATCGGTCGCTATCAATCAGAAAAATACCGACCTCACAGTTATATATGTCCTCGTAGCCAAGCGTCAGCGCGACGTGGCCGACCTGGTGACCACCCTTGAGAAGAACGATGCCCTCAAAAAAGCCGTAGTGGTCGTGACGAATTCGTTTGAGTCGCTCATCCTCACCTATCTGGTGCCGTATGTTGGCGCGGCGCATGGCGAGTATTTCTGGCACCAATGCAATATGGATACGCTCGTCATCTATGACGACCTGACCGCGCATGCTCAGGCGTACCGGGAAATCTCCCTCATCGCTGGGGTCAGCCCGGGACGCGACTCATACCCAGGCGATATGTTCTATACGCACTCCAGCTTGCTTGAGCGTGGCGGCAAGACAGAGAGCAATCACGCCAGTCAGACACTCGTTCCCATTGTCTATGCGCCGGGCGGCGACATTACCGCGTATCTGCCGACGAATATCATGTCGATTACCGATGGTCAGTGGATTCTGGACGGTCAGATATTCAAGGACACCATGCGTCCAGCCGTCAGTACGGCACTATCAGTCACGCGCGTCGGTGGCGTGGGGCAGAATAAACGCCAAAAAGGTTTGGCCGACAAGCTCAACTTAACACTCGCCGGCTACCGCACGGCTGAAGAGTACGCTCACTTCGGTACCGAGCTGAGTCCGCAAGCCCAGGCCGATTACGACAAGGGCAAGGTGCTCTTCAAGCTCATGAACCAGTCTATCGGCGAGATTTATAACTTCGCTGAGCAGCAGTTCCTCATGACCATCGTGCTCGAAAGCGCGCCGCAGGAAATCGTCAACCTCGAGCTCCTCAAGGCAAAAGTACACGACTATGCCGCCAAACTGCAGGAAGACAAAGACATGAACGGCAACTTCGACGAACTTTGTGCCGCGCTCAAGGCTGAGGTAACCACGATAGACGAAGCCAAGCAAGCAGCGATAGACAAAGCCGCCAAAGCCGAAGCCGAAAAGCAGCGCCAGGCCGAAGAGGCGGCGAAAGCAGCCGAGGCCGAGAACGCTCCAGCCGAGCCTGCCGAATCTGACAAGAAGGACAAGAAGCATGAGAAGCACGACAAAAAGGAGAAGAAATCGTGAGGCGGCCGCTTGAAATCAAAGCAGAAGAAGCCTCGGTCCGCTCCGTTGTAAGTCTTACATCGGCTCTCGAAAGTCTCAGCAGTATGCAGATTGCCAAGACGAAGAACAAGGTCCTCATCAGCAACCAATTCTTCGACGAAGTCTGGACCATCTACAAGCAGATTCGTGTGGATGCCCTGTTCAACTTTGGCCGCGTCGAGGGCGAGAAGCCGATAGATAAAGAGCTGCTGATTCTCATCACAGCCAAGGGTGGCCTGAGCGGCGACATTGACCAGCGCCTCATCCGCAAATTCCTTGAGCACTACGACGAAACCAAGAACGACGTGCTCGTCATCGGCCACCATGGCGCGCTCAAACTGCACCAGGCGCATGTTGACCACACGTACTACTTCGACCTGCCTGAGCGTGATTACATCAATGTCGACCCGCTGATGGACATCATCCGCAAGTACTCAAGAAGCCGGATTTTCTACCAGAATTACATTTCGCTGAGCCAGCAAGCCATCAAAGACGTCGACCTCAGCGAAGTTGTCTCCAGCAAAGGCCGCGTGGCCGACCTCTCGACGGCCGGCGACGACCTGGTGACTGAAAAGACGTATATTTTCGAGCCGAGCTCGTACGCCGTAGCAGCCTACTTGGAAAATTCCATTCTTCGCCTGACTATCTCGCAGTTCATCTACGATAGCCGCCTCGCGCAAGTTGCCAGTCGGTTCAAGGCCATGTCGGCTGCCAAGGAGCGTTCCATCGACAATGCCAACCAACTTCACACTGAATACAACCGCGCCAAACGCAGCCAAGTTGACACTCGCCTCAAAGAATCACTCGCCGGGCTCAAAAAGATACGTGCGGGAGGAGCATCATGAACGAAAACCCAGTAGTAGCGCAGCCAACCCTGACGGTCCCGCCGTCCCCAGTACAGCCGCAGACCGTTTACAAAAAAGGCGTCGTACGGAGCCTGAAGGGCCTTGTCATTAAGGTGCAGTTCGTCGAGGATATGCCCGACCTCAACGAAATGCTCTATGTCGACAACGAGAAAAAGTCGCCGCTGCTCGTCAGCAGCCTCGCGCACGGCGATGTGGCGGTCTGTCTCAATATTGGCGGCGACTATAGCATCGTCAAAGGCGACGCAGTGTCGCGCAGCGGCCATAGCCTCGAGATACCGGTAGGCGATGCCATGATTGGTCGCGTCTGGGATGCCATGGGCCGGCCTATCGATGGCAAGCCTCAGCTCGACCAGGCAGTGCTCGATGCCATGCCCAAGCGGTCGATATTTGCGCCGGCTTTTCAGGAGACCAGTCTCGCGAGCCGTCCCGACGATGTGCTCGAGACGGGGCTCAAAGTGCTCGACTTTTTCACGCCATTCGTCAAAGGCCGCAAAATCGGCATCGTTGGTGGTGCCGGCGTGGGCAAGACGGTCCTCACCATGGAAATCATCAACAACGTAGCCGAAGGCTCGGGCGCTATCAGTATGTTCGCGGGCATCGGCGAGCGTATCCGCGAGGGCCACGAACTCTATAAGACACTTGGCGATAACGACCTGCTCAAGACGACGGCTATGTTCTTTGGTCAGATGAATGAAAACCCGGTACAGCGTTCATTGATTGGCCTGAGCGCCATCACCCTGGCCGAATATTTCCGCGACGACCAGAAGAAAGACGTGCTGCTCTTTGCCGACAACATGTACCGCTATATCCAGGCCAAAAACGAGGTAAGTACCATTGTGGACCAAACTCCGGCCGAGGGTGGCTACCAGCCAACGGTGTTTAGCGATGTGAAGACCTTCCAGGACCGCTTGGCCTCCAACGCCAATGGTTCCATCACGGCCCTCCAAACCATCTATGTGCCGGCCGATGACTTAAGCGACCCGGCCGTGCAGATGATTCAGCACGAGCTTGACTCAACGATTGTCCTTTCTCGCGCGGTCGCCGCGCAGGGAATTCGTCCGGCAGTGGATATTCTTGCCTCAAAGTCCAGCCTCCTTACCCCTGAAGTGGTGGGTGAACGCCACTACGACCTGGCGACGCGCGCCACGGCGATTTTGCAGAAGTATGAGTCGCTCAAGGGTATCATCGCCATCATTGGCGAGTCGGAATTGTCGGCCGAGGACCGCGATGACTACAACAAAGCCAAGGCGCTCATCGAATTCTTCAAGCAGCGCTTCAATGTCATGGAAAAGGTCACCGGCGTACCCGGCGAGCATATGACGCGCGCCCAGACGCTAGACGGGGTCGAAGCGATTATTGGCAAGGGCGAGCTAAAAGGCGAGCCGCAGAGTGAAGAGACGAGTACGCCGGCTGGTGCAGATGCGCCTCAGCCCGCCGAAACAGCAGCTCCCGTAGAAGCGCAGCCGGCTAGTTCCGCCGAGCGTATGCAGCAGGAATTGGCCGATGCCGATAGCCAGGAACAGCCTGCACCAAAGGAGGCATAATGGCCGAAGACGAGAGCACACCCGACGCCGCGGCAGCCGAACCCGACAAACCAGCAAAGCCAACTGGCAAGCCGACCATGGCCGTGAAAGTTTACGCGCCATTTCAGGTGTATTTCGAAGGCGAGGCGCACAGCGTGAGTGCGGTCAATGCCACTGGGCCCTTCGATATCTTACCCAAGCACCACAACTTTCTGTGTATGCTCGTCCCGTGCGAACTAACCATCCAGCCAAGTGAAGGTTCTGTCAAGACCATCAAAATCCACCGCGCCCTCATGCATGTCAAATCCGACCGCATTGTTGTGTTTATGGACGTATAGTTATCCACACCTCTTGACTATTTGTCAGGGGGGGGGGGTACCATAAAAGCAACCATAAGCGTATAATGAACATAACAACTAGTATGTTTTAGGGGAGCCAAAACAACCATGCCACGCCTACCAATACCAGGAGGAGATAAAGGTAACTGGGGAACCGTCCTCAACGACTACCTCTCCGTAGCCCACAACACTGACGGTACCATCAAGAACGGCACCATTGCCGAATCACAGCTCGATGCCGCTGCTCGTACAAAGCTAAACGCCACAGGTGGTACTCCTGGCTCCACCGGCCCACAAGGACCCCAAGGCTCTCAAGGTCCTGCCGGCCCGGCAGGAGCGACCGGTCCCAAAGGAGACCAAGGCACTCCTGGTACCCCAGGTACTCCCGGCACCCCCGGCGCAACTGGACCCGCCGGCACTCCAGGCGTGGCAGGTCCGACGGGTCCAATTGGGCCGGGAGGGAGTATTGGTGCTACCGGCCCACAAGGCACACCAGGTACCGACGGAACAGACGGCGCCCATGGTGCCACAGGACCGCAAGGTCCTCCAGGCTTCACTGGCCCCAAAGGCGACAATGGTCAAGACGGTGCAGA
>CAZGGJ010000007.1:0-55718 GCA_964525315.1 uncultured Candidatus Saccharibacteria bacterium
GTTGCCCCACGACGGTTTTCAAGACCGTTACCTTAAACCACTCGGTCACCTCTCCATGAATGTATACCGATTATGCCAAAGAGATTGTCAAAATGCAAACTCAGCACATATCTACAGTTGACCTCGTATCCACGGCGTTCCGGTGTGCCGCCGGCACATCCTCACTATTTCCGCTTGGACTGTTCTCAACAATCATAGATTGTCTGCGAGCAGCCCTGCACTGCACGGTCACCTCTCCATGAATACAATGACCAGTATACCACTACAGAGGTGAAACTTCTAGCCTTGATGCTTGATGGGGACGCCGATTTTCGGTGCGGCGCGCTCGGCCCAGTCCTGCAGGCGATCGACTTGCTTGGATAGCGCCAGACGCTCAAGTTCGTCGGTGTCGAGCATTTCGGTATGCTTGTCGAGGACATTCAGCACATGATCGATGTCTTCTTTGGTGGCCATATCTTCGCGAACTTTGGCTATGTCGTTTTGGGTGGCCATATTGTGCTTGATATAGCCAACTTCTGTCTCGAGCCTGTCAAACCGGTTCTTGAGACCGTTCATCTCACCCTCGAGGCCATCGAGCTTCTGCAGAATCAGCGTTGCGACGTCGTCATTCATACCCTCAGTATACCACGCGGAACGAGCACGCAAGTGCACTTACTTCAGTACCTGATACGTCGTCACCGCGGCATAGATATGCCGAGCTCCGGCAGTTTTCAGCACTTTGGCGGCCTCAAGAATACTCGCGCCAGTGGTCGTTACATCGTCGACTAGCAGGTACTGAGCATGCTCATCGACAGGGGAGTGTATGGCGAACGCCTCGGCAGCCTGCTTGAGGCGCTGAGCACGCGGCGCACCATGCTGGACCGAATTTCCACGGCGCTCAAGGAGCGGGGCATACTGTCCGTCTATGTGCCGCGCCAGTCGACGAGCCAGGCGCGCGGTATGGTCGTAACCGCGGCGGCGAACATGCGAATGAATCGTTGGCACGGGGACAACGACTGCGTTCGCAAATCGCGGCAGCACCGCTGCGAGCAGCTCAGCCTGCATATCGGCCGCCTCGCGTACCGACTTGAACTTGGCCGCATCGACCATATACTCCAGCACGCCCTCTCGGGGTCCCACCATATACGACTCCTTGATGGGGCCGCGACATCGCCGGCAACGGCCCGTAGTAATGACCGTACGGCATTTGACACAAACACTTGAAGGTTCAGAAACGATGTTATATTTACAATCATGACATAAGACAGCTCCAGCCAGACCGCATCCATAACAGTAGTGGGGAGCCAAGATATCGAAGAGTGTGCTTATCATTGTTATTTTTACGTTTATCACCTCTGTAATCTTGATTATACTGCAAAAGACAGGTATAATTTTGCTAGACTAGACGTCACAAACATGAGCCTAGAGAAAGTGGAGGATATCATGGCCCGTAAACAAAACGACGATTTGCTCATCGAAGATGAACTCGCAGCTGCGTTTCTCGATGACACATCAGCGCCTGTAGATGATACTGCGGCCGCACCCCAAGACGATCAAAGCTGGAGCGAGGATGAAAACGATTTCCCAGGCCAGCTCGCCGTCGACGTATACGAAACCGACGAAAACCTGGTAGTCAAAGCTCGTACTGCCGGCGTCAACCGCGAGGACCTCGATGTCAGCATTAGCGACGGCATCCTGACCATCAGCGGCACGCTCAGTAGCGGCGACGACACCGACGCGACCAACTGGCACATTCAAGAGTGCTATTGGGGCGAATTCAGCCGTACGCTCGCGCTGCCAGTCGCCATCAAGGAAGACGAAGTCAATGCCGTACTCAAGGACGGCGTCCTGACCATCACCTTTGGCAAAATCAAGCAAGAGCAAGCCAAGAAGATCGCGATTCAGTAGCGCCTACAGGCTCAACATACACTGCCACCCCTCTGCGAGAGGGGTGCTTTCGTATGGTGCAAGACCCAATTCCACATAAACATCACGTGATACTGCTATACCGCCGCTTTAGTGGCGGCTTTAGGGGTGGGGAGCTCATATTATTGGATTTACTCCAATAATATGAGCGGGGCGGGTGGGCCCGCCCCTTGAGAGCTCGACTTATGTCGAGCTCGGTTACGCAACAGCAAAACCTCCCCGAGCGGGGAGGTACTGAAGGCTAACTATAGGTCCTGTTGTTATGGTGTTGTTTGGCCTGCTGCGAAGCTGCCCGTAACGAAGCCGATGATTGCGTAGGCCAGAATGGCTACGATGATACCAACAACTGCGTAGAGAATGGTATTCTTCGCGGCAGTGACGGCATTTTGGTCGCCGCCCGAGACGGTGTAGCGGATACCGCCGATCACCAGCATGATGACGGCTACGGCACCGATGATAAAGAGTAGGACATCAGTTACCTTCTTGAAGATACCGTTCGGCCCAAAGAGATCTTTCTGCTGGTCTTGACCTTTGGCGCAGTCTACGCCAGCGCCCAAAGACAGCCCGTTGCCGCTATTGTCGACCGTCGCACACTTACCGTACGTGTTGGCATACGTGTCTGCAGCTGGTGCGACTGCCGTAAAGGCGAGCGCCAACACCGGCACCACCAAGAGTGCTTTGAGAGAGGTAATAAATTGTTTCATGGAGTGCATCCTTTCTTCGTTTTGATCAAATGCTCATTTGCTTATACGGTTATATTATACACGGTTGCCGGAGATATACCAGAGGTTGCGCGTATTTTACACGCCCTTAGGTCACCCATTTGACGACATACCTGACGATCGCATAAGCAAATACAGCGATAACCAGGCCGATGACCGAGTAGAGGATGGTGTTTTTGGCGCTCTTTACCTGTTCGGCACTGCCGCCTGACGTAACAAACTTGAACGCGCCAACCACGATCATGATAACCGCCACGGCACCAATAACGAAGATCAGTATATTAGTAATATCCCTAATCGTCTCTCCGACCGATTTGGTCGCTCCAGTTTTGACCTTGCTGGCCCCCTTGTTCACACAGTCTTTGCCGCCACTGCAGGGCACAAGGGCGCTCGCCGTTGGCGCAGCCAGTAGCGGCATGGCCAAGCCGGCAGTGATAAGCGCGGCGGCGAAGAGCTGGCGGATGGTTCGTAGCATAGGGTCGTTTCCTTTCTGTCCCTTAGAATTGTTTGGCCACAAACTGTATAATCACCTGGCCAAGTATCGCGACCGCGAGGCCGATGACCGAGTAGAGGATGGTGTTTTTGGCGCTCTGTATGGCGTTGGCATCGCCGTTGGAAGTAACGTACTTGAAGCCACCGATAACAATCATAATAACCGACACGATACCAAGCGCCCACATAAGAAGGTTGGTGATGGTGCCGACGATGCCGAGCGCGTCATCGTTCTTGGCAGCTTCGCAGACCGCGGTTTTGTCCTTTTTGTCGCAAGCAGGGAACAGGTCGATTGCCCGCGCTACCGGCGCTGCAGCTGCCCCGAGTACAGCAACTCCTACAAGCAGCGCAGCGATGTATATTCGTATGCGTTTCATCATAATACTCCTACTGTAACACACCTATTAAGTACTGCGTGACGGTAAAGGCGATCATGACAATAATAATGCCGATCACAGCGCCCAGTATGGCCTTCTTGGCAGCAGCGACTTGGTTAGCGTCGCCATTAGAAGTCACAAACTTGTAGCCGGCAAAGACAATGATCAGCACGCCCACCACGCCAGCAATGACATAGATAGCGTTCAGCACCGTGCCAAGCGTGGCGTTGCTGGCCGACTTCACGAAGCCATCGTAGCCGATGTCCTTGGGGTCGACCTTCTTGATAGCAGTTGCGAGGAGTTGGAGTGCGTGCATCATTTCAGCAACTCCGCAATGATCCGTACGATCGCCACCGCCATGAGCGATATCACGAGGCCGACTACCGCGTTAAGGATGGTGTTTTTGGCGCCGGTCATAGAGTTGGCATCGCCTTGGCTGAGCATATAGTCAAAGCCGCCCTTGATAAGGAACACTACCGTGCCGTACGCGACAAGCTGCAGGATAATCTCGACGACATTCAGCGCTACCTTGGCAATAAATTTGTCCACACGCATAGCGCCCTTGGCATTTCCAACCGGGAGTATCTCGCAGCTGCCGTCGACAAGGCCGCGGTACCAGGCCGGGAAGGTGAGTAGCTTGTCGTTACATGCAGCGCTTACCGGGGTTGGCGAGAGGGCAGTTAGCGCACTCGCACCGACGAGCAGCATGCCAAGCGTGGCGAGGATGAGGCGGGCTTTTCTCATGTGAAGACTCCTCCCGGTATGAGGAACTGCAGCAGTACATACATGAGCGCGTAGGCCACAAGGCCGATCACCACATCGCGGATCATCTCCTTGGCCTTGGTGACTTGATTGGCGTTGTTGCTGGCAGTCGCATAGAGGAACCCGGCCCAGCCAAGTGCGCCCACTGCCACCACGCCGACGAGCGCAGTCAGGATGTTGAGAGCAAACATAAGCAGCTTCCAGGTGCCTGTTTTCGAAATGTCGTTCTTGCCCGGCTCATTAGCGGCATCGCAGATATCTTGAGGCAAGACCGAGCAGTTCAGCTTGTCTGCAGCCAGTGCAGGCGAGGCTACCAACAGTCCGCCGCCGACCAGCACGCCGAGGCTCATCAGAGTAAGAACTGTTTGTTTTATTTTCATACTACCTATACCATACGACACTCTGGGGCGATGCGCAAGTGGTTATTTGGTAGTTTACCTCATAAAAGCATTGACTTTTTGGAATCAAAGTGCTATAATGATAAGTGCTATGTGGAGTCTGGCAAACCTACGGGCGTCGAGGGTAACACTTCGACGTATTTTTTTGCAGCTGACCGCAACACTTGTTGTGGCCATATTTGCGACGATACTGGCGCCATCGACCGCCTTGGCTGCCGACGCCACTTGGAGCGGCGATACCCTCCAGTACGATGGTAAGACCTTCACGCAAACTACCAATCCCAAAGACCTCCCGGGGAGTCCGCACGAGTACGAAAGCATCGATACCAGTGTTACCCCCAATGTAGCGACCGTCATCTATCTGGGCGGCACCGACCCTCACGCGGCCACTTCGGGTACACTTATCGTCTACGACTACTCGAGCACGACCCTGGTTAACCCCTATGCGCCCTCGAGCCAACTGATCACTTCGTACACCAAGCCGCGCAACCAGCAGGCCGTTACTGTCGTGCCGGGCGGAGGACCGGTACCGACTACCTCTACCTGCGACACGCAGGTCACGATTGGACTCGGCTGGATGATCTGCCCGATCTCCAACTTCATCTCGCAGGCGGTCGATGGCATCTACAAGGTGCTTCAGGACTTTCTCCTGGTGCCATCGATGACCATGTTCGACGCGCCCGACCCCAAGACTGGCAAGGTAAACCCGTCGGGCGTATACCAGCTGTGGGACATTATCCGCAGCCTCGCCAACATCTGCTTTGTCATTGCATTCCTGGTCATCATCTACTCACAAATCACCGGTCTAGGCATCTCCAGCCACGGCCTCAAGACCATGATCCCGCGCCTCATCATCGCCGTTATCCTCGTAAACGTGTCGTTCTGGGTGTCCAGCCTCGCGGTCGACCTGTCCAACACGCTCGGCTACTCGGCCTACGCTATTACCCAAAGCATCCATAGCGGCATGACCCTGCAAAACCCGGACATCAACTGGAGCAACATGACCAACGTCGTCCTGGCCAATGGCGCTGCCGGAGCATCATTCCTGGGCTATGCGGTAGCGGCCGGAGGCAGCCCTGTGTCGCTCGGCTTCACACTCCTCGCCGCGCTCCTGTCGGTTGCCGGTGCCATACTGGTGGCATTTATCATCCTGGCCGCCCGCCAGGCCATCATCGTAGTCATGGTGGCGATATCGCCGCTGGCATTCGTCGCGTACTTGCTGCCAAATACTCGCTCGCTCTTTAGCAAGTGGGGCAAGTCGTTCATGACGCTGCTCCTCTTCTTCCCGATGTTCGGACTGCTGTTTGGCGGGGCGCAAATCGCCGGCACGCTCATTATGCAGACTGCTCACGGCCGGCTGCACATCCTTATCGCCGGGCTTGCCACCCAGGTGGTGCCGCTTATCATTACGCCGCTGCTCGTGCGATTCAGCACCGGTATTCTCGGCCAGGTGGCCAACTTTGCCAATAGCTCCAGCCGCGGCCTCATCGACCGCGCACGCAACTGGGCCACCGACAAAGCCGATATGCACGCTATAGAGAAGAAAGCCGCATGGGCGCAGCACGCAGCCGAGGGGCATAACCGACGGTTCCTCAACCCGGCAGCCATGCTGGGCGCACACCTCGAGGGCAACAAGCGCCGCCGCGAACACCGCAAATCAAGCGCCGACAGCATGCTCGGTGCCCGGGCGGACAACGACTGGCACGAGCGCCTGCGAAGCGGCAACTGGCCTATGGAGCGTCGCCACAGAGCACTCTACATGAGCGCTGATGCCTACCGCAAGGCCTCGGACATCAACAAGGCCGCGCTCGACAACCGAGGCGCGCTCGAATTCAACGCCGGCCTCGACAGAGGAACTGGTATCGACCCTCATACCGGCCTCAACTTCGCACAGCTGAGCGCCACGCGCAAGCTTTCTGACGACTTCAAGCAGACTGCCGACATCCACGAAAAGGCGATAAGCGCCCGCAACGACAAGGACTACAAACGCCGACTCAACACCAGCCCAGACCAGTACTGGCGCGACATGCGCACCAAGGCCGTTACCGCTGGCGTCAACACCAAGGAGGCCGGTGCTCACCAGGAGAGCATCGACGCCGCAACGGACGAACAGTGGAGTACTCGTCAACAGAACAACAACGCTCTTCGCGCCATGCGCACCGAAACCCACCTCGCGAAAGGCCGCGCAAAGGTGCTCGACGAGCGCATGACAGCCGCCGACCAGCGAACTTTTGACACGCGAGTCGCTCAAGATGCCGGCTGGCTACAAATCCGCGATGCCAAAGTCCAGACAATCCGCGACACCGAGCACGCCCAGTTCCAGGCGAGCCGTGTCGAAGCTCAAGGCAAACGCGCCTACCAAGCCGACTGGGAAGATGGCGCTGCTGAAGCACGCAAGCTACAGCAGCAGTTCACCAAGACCGAGCAGCTCAAGAAGGAGGCTGCGACCATCGCAAACACCGTCCAAAAGCGCGCCGATGCGCACTGGGACAACGTTTCTCGCACCGACGATACCGTCAAAGCCCTTCGCCTCAAAGAAGTCAGCGCTACAGATTCGCAACGCCTCGCCGAGACAAACTGGAATTCGCTTGTCGAAGACGTTCGCCTCCATGGTAGCGATTCTACACACATTACGCGCGCAGACCAAGCAGCTGCCGCACGCAGTATTAGGCAGCTCAATACCGACACGGTGGCCGCGGAGCGCACAGTCGAAGCGACCAAGTCAATTCACCAAAGCCGCGCCCAAACAGAGTTCATCGAAAGTGACGCGGGCAAGCGCATCAATATGCAAGCTCAGGCCGCCAAGGACGAGCTCGCGGTTGCGCAAGCAGACGAAGAAGCACTCGCCCAAGAATGGCGCACCGAGGAAGGTGCCAAGAACCTCACTGGCGAAGACGCCGAGATAGCCAAGGAGCTCCGCGATTCATACACCAAGAAACGTGCCCAGTCCCAGCGAAGCAATGCCGCTGCCAGTATCGCCGACCAAGAGTATGCCAAGCAAGTTCTTGAAGGCGAGCACATTCCAGACGGTACCGAAACGATCGCCGAAGTTGCCGGCGGTATCGCTGGTGCTGCCGGCGTCAGCCAGGCGAAAGCAACTGCCAAGCAAACCGTTGTTGAGGCTGCTAATAAAGCCATCGCCGCCGAGCGCACCCTGGTATCTCAGGTCAAGGAAGACACAATCCTCAGTGATAAGATCGGTAGCGAAAAAGGTCTCGGCAGCGAGGATATTCTTGATGAACCAACCGAACGCATCGCCGCACTCGCTAGCTCAGTCGCCGGCAGGTATCACATGCAGTCGCACATCAAGCTATGGGGACGCATGGGCGAGCTGAGCCGTCAAGCCAACAACGAGCTTGAAGCTGCACAGGAAAGCGGCGACCCCGATGCTATTGCTGCGGCCGAGGCAAAAGTCAGCAAAGTCAAGGACATGCAGCAGCAAGTCATGGCCGACAGGAAGAAAAAGCCGTTCGGCGTTAGTGACCAAAATGACGGCGACGCCACGGTCGGTATATATTCGGACAACCTCATCGAGTCGCACCGCGAACGACTCAAGACCCACCTGGCAGTCGAAAAGCTTGCCGAGATGGACCCAGACGACCTACGCCTCACCTACGAGCTGGCGCGCGCGGGCAAGCTTGACCAGGACACCATGGATAATATTGTGGACATCTATGATCAATGGAAGAAAGATCCAATTCTCAATAAGCGCCTCGCGCCGAAGTTGACCAAGTTCCTCGACCCAATCGTCATGGACAACAACGGCGACCGAAGCGGCTACGACACCATCCCTGAAACGGCTTACGCAGAAGTGAGTGCACTTGACACCAGGAGATCCACAACATGACATCTCTAAGCAGCAGGCTTAAGACCTTTGAACGCAACATCAGTGACGCTCGGGCTGCACGCCAAGAAGCCGCAGACGCAGAGGCCGAGCAGAGAGAGCAGCAAGCAACCCGTGAGGCGGCAGAGGTAAAAGCCCTCGTCCTTGACTACATCGAGCTTCTTCGCGAGCGCGGCCTAGCACCACTTGATCACTATGTGTCTGCGGGCGACCCGGCAGATCACTACGAATATGCCGGCCAGGTATGGCCAGCCTTCATGCTCTCCTTCAAGGAAGTAAAGTACGACGCCGACAATCGCCCTACTGACCATCAAGAGCAAATCCTCTTATCGTCTGCCGGCACTATCCTTCACGGACAGGGGAGGTCATCCACTCGCTACCCCCGCAGCAAGGACGATGTCGAATATCCGGCAGCGCCCGGCATTGAGGCCGCATTTGACCTCGATGAGTACCCGCCGCGCCAAGCACTCGCCATGCTTACAGCCCGACTTCCCACTACTAAAGAGAAAGACTATGACGAACAAAATCTCGGCGAAGATTTTCGCACGCATGTGTTCCGCAACATTACCAGCCCCGATCGTCCCATCGACCGTGTCCGGGCAGCAGCCCAGTACGAATTAGACCGGCTCGACCAAGCGCAGCAAACAGAACTAACCGCACAAAGGAAAGCTGATGACAAGCAACGGCAGGACGCAGAGGAGGCGTGGAGGCGTCAAACACGCCTCGACAATCTAGTGCAAGGACTCAACTTGCCCCTCGTCGCAGCCCGTCTGGAGGTCGAGATCGCCAACGGAGCGAACTTCGCAGCGACTAATACAGCCCTCAGACTCCACGATCGCCGCGATGCATGCACAGGCTACTGCGAAGAAGAAACGGCCGTACGACGCAAGCTAGCAGAGATAGAGAGGACCCATCCAGCTATCGAACTACGCCTTGCAGAGACCGACGAAGAGGGTCGCTTCCACGTCGTCGCCACTCGTCGTTAGTCATGATTCTAGAGAACGGCCCTCCAGATAAAGACGTATACCGTGTAATATGTCCGTATTACGTACGTAGCGTAGTAAAGAAGCTGTGTAGTCGGGATTTGTTCGCGAGGGATTGCTCTTGCACATAGCACTTGACCCGACCCCCACATCTAGCGTGCCTGTGGATAAAATTAGCCATAAGTACTTGATTTTTTGCGAATAATGATGTATAATGAATAGTAAGTATTCATCGTATCATGAACACTAACCGCTACAGAGTAGCAAAGGAAGTAGTACAGCAATGAAAACTACGCACGACCAATACCCCTTTACAAAACCAGTGGCGGCCGAAGCCATAGCCGACCAGCCATCATGGCTTACGCGTGCCCTCGAACAAGCCAAGAGGGCGGGTAAAGCCGGACTCGTAGGCATTACGTCGGTCGGCGCACTTATGTTGGCCGCATGTAACAATCCCGTACAAGGCATCCCCGAAGGCCAACCGCCAGTGGCCGGCAGCACCGAGAATCCCGGCGGCAACCCAAGCCCAAGCAAGAATATCGAGCCCACAAACGAAGCCAATAACAGCGACTACGAGCCCACGCCCCTTAGTGCTGAGCTATCGCCAAAGGAGCTTGCCGTGGCATTCTACAAAAAAATCGACGGCTTGGAAAACAGCCTCTCGCACCCAGAGTTAGTCGATAAATATCTTGAACTTGACGATCCCACAGAATATCGCGAACAGCTTATCAGCGAGGCAGTCAAGAAGTATGCCGATGCACTATTCGTCAAGGGCTGGCAGAACCATTCAGAGCTTGATGGCTATGTTAGACTTGAACACACTCGTACCGGCCAAATGTTTGACAACTATCTTGCAACTGCGAGGGAAGAATATACTGACGCGCGCTGGCGCGCGTGGACAGAAGTGGTCAAGGCTGAGGTCGATAGCGAAGACGAGGATCGAGTAGTGGTACGGGTAACTTGCATAGAGCACGACAATGCCGCCGAATTCAACAAGCACATTGGAGACGGTAGAAGGTTCGACCACGTGCTTACATTCGATCGCCTCCACAACGGAGAGGCACGCTTAGCGGAAGCGTTTGCCCTCAAGCAGAAGCCGTAACCGAGCTGCTCTAGCACGCTTCTCAAACAATAGCGCATATGCTTAAATATAAGCACTATGCGCTATTTTGCTGGAGCTGGACAAAAGAGGTCGCTACGTGGAGTGCTGAGACGCCGCGTATTTCTGTTTGCTATGTGCCTGGTAATCGCCGTATCGAGTGTAACTTCTGTACTATCGCCAACCTCAGTAAGTGCAGCCCCTATCGCCAGCGGAAAAGACCCCAATTGGCTCGCAGCTTCGTACTGGTATAGCCAAGCGGTTTCGCAGTGCGTCGATAGAGTCTACAACAACCCGCGAGTGGGTGGCGGGCCCTTTAATCTCGATGAATCAAGCGTCAAATCGGGCTCATGGCTTGTCAATACTGCTACTCTTTTTCAGAACGAGTCTACCGGCAGCTACTTCGCTCGCAGTTTCTTGGGCGATATAGGCGACGATGGCCGCCAAATATGTGCAGCCAACGACAACGAATTACTAGGAAGAGCTTTTGAACACTGGGGTGTCGCTCCTATCACTGCTGCCTGTGACTCGGGTCTGTTTGAGCGCGCCAACAAAACCGACTGCGCACAGGGCAATGGCGATTTCCAGCTCAAAACAGACGCTCGCTCTAAGAAACAGATTATAGACGCCTATATAAACAATACTGTATATGGAGGAAGATCCCCAACCCTTGATGGGGCAGCGGCATACGTCTACTATCGCGACACGTTGCTAAATGGATGTGCGTGGGGTGCTCAGGCACTCACCACTCGTCCAGCCAATAGCATCAACGTCTACGTAGTGCCCTCGTTTAAAAAGGACGGCAAGAAGCTCGTGACCACCGAGACGTACTATATTGGCGATAAAAGTCCTACTACTGGCGTATGGACGATGACCAATCCCGATGCCGACCGAACATGTGGACAGCTGGCAGACCTTATCAAGCCCGGCGGCGCATACGCAAATGCATATGGAGAGCAAGTCAAACAAGGTAACATTACCGATAGTACACCAAGTGCTTGCTTGGGTTCTGGCTCCGACTCGGCAGACTGCAAAAAGGAAAATACCACCACCTGCGCCGTCGACTGGATCGGCTGGATGGTGTGCGGTGTGTCGTGGGCTATTGCAGGGTTTGTCGGGTTCGCGTACAAGGTCATGACGTTCTTTCTCGAAATCCCTCCCATATCTACCCAAACAACCAAAGACAATGCTCTCTACACTGCATGGAGCACCATGCGCAATATCGCCAATGTCGTGTTCGTCGGGCTGTTCATCATCATGATCTACTCGCAAATCACCGGTGGAGGCAGGAAGTAGTATGCTGTCCAACTATACCATCAAGCAAATGCTGCCGCGGCTCGTCGTGGCTGCGGTACTCATCAACATTTCGTACTGGGTGTGTGCGCTAGCTGTCGATGTGTCGAACCTCCTTGGCAAGTCGCTCTATGGCGTGCTCGCAGGCCTAGCACCAATGCATCTGGATGGCGATGCGATCGTTGCGCTGACACAGATCGTCTTGTCGGGCGGGGCGTTAGCTGCAGGCGGAGCTCTCGCTACTGGCGGGGTGGTAGCCTTGGCTGGCACGACTATTACAGGCCTTTTTGCTGCTATATCGGGACAGTTAGCGATTGGTGTCATCCTCCTCTTTGTATCGCTGCTACTAGGAGCATTTGCGGCGATATTTGTCGGCTTGTTCATCTTGGCGGCTCGGCAGGCGCTGGTCATTATCCTCATCGTTGTGGCACCGATCGCCTTCGCGCTCTATATATTGCCTGGCACGAAAAAACTGTTCGATAAGTGGCAAAAACTATTCACGACCATGCTCATATTCTTCCCACTGTTCGCGGTCTTGTATGGTGGAGCGCAGCTAGCGGCGTCAATCCTTATTACTCTTGGCACGGCCAAGGATGGTGCATTCATGCTCAAGGGCGTGTTCCTGTTTATGGGATTCTGCATACAGTTCGTGCCGCTCTTCTTTACCTGGTTCCTCATGACCAAAGCAACCGGCTTTATTGGCGAAGCGGGCAGTAGGGCACTGCAGCGAGTCAATAGCCTCGCACGCGACCCGCTTCGCAGTGCAGCAGGCAAGCAGTTCAGGAGTGCTGGTGCGACGACAGGCGCGCACATAGGTGGCAGCTTCTTGCGGCGAGGCTTTGGGTCTACTACTCGTCGCGGGCGGACAATGCAGCGCCTCCAGCGCGCCATTGCTGGTGCCGGACTCTCTAGAGCCGCAGAGGAAGCCGAATTCCAAGAAGCCAAGCAAAGCACCATCGAAAGCGACCATAGGCTCAGCGCACTCCACGAAAGGGCGGCCAACGCCAAAGAGCGCACCGAGGGTGTCGAAGCCAAGATGGAAACGACTCGCTTGGGCACTCACGAAGGGTCTGCTGCCCGCCAGGCACGCGACAATGCCAAGAAGCTCCATAAAAGGCAAGAGAATATAGTCGAAGGCGAGCGAGTCCGTAGCGTAGCCGGTCAAGCTGTTGATCATGCCCTAGAAAATTCCGAGGAAGACCTCAAGACAGATCAAAATATCTCCAGAATACGGCGTCTCGCCACAGCCCAGGGTCGCCAGTCGACACAAAAGCGCCAGAACAGCGAGGGGTTCCTTAAGGGTATGGAGGCGGATGTCGACAGAGAACGCCTCACAACAGTAGCGGGCCAGCGTTCGTACGAATTCCAGAAAAATGCCGAGGGACAACTCGAAGCTCAGCAGCATACCTCAGAAAAGCTTCGTCTTGGTACAGACGCAGGCAAGGCGGTAGAGTTTATCAAAGAAGACGCCGCAGGCGAGCTAAAGATCGCCCAAAACGACGTCAAGACCGAGCGCCTACAAACCCGTGCTGTCAGCCGAGCCATAGAGCACGGCGTAGGCAACAGCTCCGACATACTCAAAGCCGCGCAAAACAAAGTCGAAACCGGCCGTCTCGCCACCCCGCAGGGCCAGGCTGCGTTTGAGGTCCTCAAGAACAGTGAAGACAAGCTCACCGGCCAGCAAAACGATTCCGAAGCTATACGGCTCACCACCGACGAAGGCAAAGCCTCATTCAAGGTACGCGAAGATTCGGCCAGTAATCTAAAAGTCGCCCAAAGCCAAGCCGGGCAGACCCGCCTGCAAGACGCCGGCAGCAGGCGTATAGAACAAGCGGCAAAGAATGCCGAAGACTGGCTCAAGGCCGAACAGTCAGACGTCGAGACCGAGCGCATAAAAGACGATGTCAATGGCGGCGCAGCGGCTATCTCCGCCGCAAAGTCCGCCGAAGTCACACGCTCGTCAGCAGCAACCGAGCTTGATGCCAAACATATGAAAGACAACAACGAGATCTACGTCGAGCAGGCTGCCAGCAACGAAGAGCTTACCGAGGCGAAATCCGACCTTGAGCAACAAGTCGCAGGCTATCGCACCGACAAAGGCGTTGCTGACGCGCAGAGCAACAAATCGGCGGCAGTATCCGCGGCTGCCGAAAGGATTAAGCTGGCCGCAAAGGAGAAAAGCCTTTCAGACTCTGCAGCAGAAGGCAATCGCGCACAATACATCTCAGAAGAGGCTAAGCGCATTTTGGATAATGCTAACAATGAGGCAGTTAGAGCAGGCGGGCTTGTCGAGCATGGTGACATCATAGCCCAGGGACGTGCAAAGCGAAATATGGCAGACGACTTCAACAAGACGACGGCTGCAATCAAGACGCTTCATTCGCAAGACGAGAGCGAAGTGCTGCGCGAAAAATTCGATGATCTGGCCAAATTTGAAGCACTCAGCGTCGAAGAAATAGCAGGCGATGCCGGACTAGTAGCCTCTCGCCAGCACGTAGAAGAGCAAATAAAGCTCCTAGGCCAGCTGCAAGACCTAGGTCAGCAAATATACGCCTTGCCCAAAGGCTCTCCTCGAAGGGTCGCCCTTGAAGATAAGCTCAGAACCGTCGTGCAGCAAGTGAGCGACGACAGAAAAGTTAAGGTGGCAGGCCTTAGCACAAGAGAGTTGGGCGCCAATCAGCGTGGAGAGGTGGCCGTTGACGGTAAAAATGTTTATGATGCGTCACGCGACAGGATTATGAGCCACATGACTGTCGAGCGACTGGCTACCACCCCCATGGGTGATCCAGATCAGCTGAGAATGTACTACGATATGGCACAGGCAGGCAAGCTATCCGCAAATGATCTAGAGAAGATACGCGGCACGTATAACGAGTGGAAGGGAAGCGTCCAATACAAAGACAGTCTCAGTGAAAATCAAGAAGACCTCTTCAAGGCTATCCTTGGAATGCCAGGCGCAAAGAGCTACAAGACAATGTATGAGGATGTCGCTAAGATGTCATGATATGATAACTCACCTTATCTCTAAAATGAGACCATTTTAGGGATTCGGCTGCGTACAGCACCGGATAACCTCTTGTGCTATCATAGAACCATATGGCCAGCTACAAAGTCGCCCAGGATGTCGAAGCCGATGACAAGCTCATTGGGCCGTTTAGCTTTCGGCAGTTTATTTACCTGTTTATTGTGGCTGGGGCGATATTTCTGGCGTGGGCGCTCGCCAATCTATTTATGCCGCTGGCGGTATTGCCGGTGCCTATCATCCTGTTCTTTGGCGCACTGGCACTGCCGCTGCGCAAGGACCAGCCTATGGAGACGTATCTGGCGGCTATGGTGTCGTTTTACCTCAAGCCGCGCCGGCGCATGTGGCAGCCCGACGGCATAGAGTCGCTAATAGAAATCACCGCCCCGAAGGTGGTCGAGGTACAGCGCACCAAGAACCTCAGCGAAACCGAGGCCGCCAAGCGCCTGGCATACCTCGCCGACATTGCCGACACGCGCGGCTGGTCCATTCGCCACGCCACCATGCCGAGCGACAATAGCTCTATGCAGGCAGATATCTACAACGAGGCGCGCGCCACCGAAGACCCATTGGACGACAACGCCCAGGTAGCGCGGTCATTCGAGACCATGATCGACCAGGCCGACGCCCGTCGCCGCCAGGCAATGATGGAGCGCATACGCCAGCCGCGGCCCACAACGCCGCCGCTAACGCCCGTTGTACAGCAGCTGCCTGCTGCGCCGCAGCCAGTCCCAACACCTCAGCCTCAGCCGCAACCGACGCCTGTCGCTACACCTACACCAGCTCCGAGCCAGCCGTCCAATGTGCATTTCAACCCATATCCAACCATGCACCAGTCGGTCATCCAGCCGTTTGACACCGACGACCAAGCAGAGCAACCTGTTTCCACACCCGCACCGCAGCCTGTCCCACAACCCACTAGCGACGATGCGGTGTCACCTGATATAATAAGCCTTGCAAACAATTCTGATTTGTCTATCGAGACGATCGCCCACGAGGCCGAACGTATCAAGAAAAAGCAGAAGCGTAGTGACGATGAGGTCGTCATATCGCTCCGCTGATAGCCATATCGGTACTGAGCAACAAGAAGGAGTGGGAGAACCAAGCGCGTGCCGCCAAATAATCAGCCAACCCAGGTACCGCCGCAGCCAGCCGCTGCGCCCGGCCAACAGCCTGTGCCTATGCAGCAGGCTAGTGCTCCTGTAGCTATGCCTCCTCAGCCGGTACCGCTCCCTGGCCAGCCTGCAGCCGCCGGCCAAGCCGCGCCCGAAGCCCCCAAGCAAGCCCCGCCGCAAAACACTACTCAGCGCAGCTTGCTCTTCTCAGAGATTCGCGACGGCATGATCATTATGGCCGACGGCAGCTTCCGCGCCGTGGTTGCCTGCGAATCGATCAACTTCGACCTCATGAGCTCGCGCGAGCGCGAGGGCGTGGAGTATAGCTACCAGAACTTCCTCAACTCGCTGTCGTTTGACGTGCAAATCCTCATCCAGTCGCGCCGCGTTGACATCGCGCCCTATATCGACAAGCTCGAAGGCATTCGCCGCTCGCAGGACAACATGCTGCTCAATGTCCTTATGGACGACTATCTGACGTTTATCGAGCAACTGGCCCAAGAGGCCAATATTATGGACAAGAAGTTCTTTATCGTCGTGCCATTTTCGCCGCTGCCAGATGCTGGCAAACTAGTCGACAAGGGCAAGGGCTTTTTTGGCAAGTTCTTCCAGCAAAACACCCAAGCCGTCACGCGCATCGACGAGGCCACCTATAGCAAAGCGAAGGATGAGATCAAAAACAGAGTCGACAGCGTCATGAGCGGGCTCTACCAGCTCGGCGTACGCTGCGCACAGCTCACCACCAAGGAGCTTGGCGAGCTGTACTACAACTCCTACAACCCCGACACAGCAGTCAATCAGCCGCTCGGCGACTTCGAGCAAACGACTTCGGTGTATGTCCGCAAAGGCCAAGGCGAAGCCCGCCGGCCAAGCCTAGAAGAGGGGAGTATGCAGTAATGGCCAAACGACAAGACCCAATGGATATCGTTGCGCAGCAGAAGGCGCGCGAGCAAGCTGAAGTCGAGCAGGCGTTCCTGCGCGGCATGAACACGCTGCGCGACCTGATCGCGCCGAGCAGCCTGGAGATCCACGCCAGCTACTTCCGCCTGGGCACCAAGTATGGCCGCACCCTCTATGTCTACGGCTATCCGCGCGAGCTCTATACCGGCTGGCTAAGCGGCCTGATCAATGTCGACGAAGTACTCGATATCAGTATGTTCGTCTACCCGGTCGAGAGCCAGGTAGTACTCACCAATCTGCGCAAGAAGGTAACCCAGCTCGAAGCCTCGATGGCCATCAACGCCGAAAAGGGCCGCACTCGCGACCCAGGCCTCGAAGCCGCCCTCCAAGACGCCGAGGAGCTGCGCGACCAGCTACAGGTCGGTGCCGAGCGATTCTTCCGCTATGGCCTCTACATCACTCTGTATGCCGATAGCCTCGAGGAGCTGAGCTTTGTCCAGCGCAAGATCGAGACGATGTTTGGCCAGCAGCTGGTATTTAGCAAAGTAGCCTCGTCGCAGCAGGAGCAGGGCCTCAACAGCAGCCTGCCGCAAATGACCGACCAACTGCAAATCCGCCGCAATATGAATACTGGGGCCATCAGTACCAGCTTTCCATTCACCAGCGCCGATCTGTCGGACGGCAAGGGCATCTTGTATGGTATCAACATGCACAACAACGGCCTAGTCATCTTCGACCGCTACACACTCGAAAACGCCAATATGGTCGTGTTTGCCAAGTCTGGTGCCGGTAAGTCGTACTCGGTCAAGCTCGAGGCGCTGCGCAGCATGATGACGGGTGCCGACATCCTGATTATCGACCCCGAGAACGAATACCAGCGCCTGTCAGACGCGGTCGGCGGCAGCTACATTCGCCTTAGTCTCAATAGCGACACGCGCATCAACCCGTTCGATCTGCCGCGCGTCATCGACACAGAGGAAGCCGACGACGCCCTGCGCGCCAACCTCGTGACGCTGCACGGCCTGTTCCGCCTGATGCTCGGTAGCTCGCAGACCACTGCCGACGGCCAGATGATGTCGGGCCTCACCGCTGCCGAAGAAGCCGACCTCGACCAAGCACTCATCGATACCTACGCCCGCGCCGGCATCACCAGCGACCCGTTGACGCACAACTCATCGCCGCCCACCATTGCCGACCTCTACGATACGCTGCTCCATATGGGTGGCACCGGACCTAGCCTGGCGCAGCGGCTACGCAAGTTTACCAGCGGTACTTTTGCCGGTATATTTAGCCAGCAAAGCAATATCGACATCAACAACAACATGGTCGTCTTCAATATTCGCGACCTCGAGGACGAGCTGCGGCCGATCGCCATGTATATCGTGCTGAGCCACATCTGGAACATCACCCGCACCGTCCAGAAAAAGCGCATGCTCATCGTCGACGAGGCCTGGCAGCTCATGAAGTATGACGACTCGGCCAACTTCTTGTTTAGCCTTGCCAAGCGCGCCCGCAAGTACCACTTAGGCCTCACGACCATTACTCAGGACGTCGAGGACTTCATGGGCAGCAAAATGGGCCGCGCCATTGTGGCCAACAGCTCCATGCAGCTGCTCCTTAAGCAGTCGTCAAGCGCTGTCGACGTGCTCGCCGACGTCTTCAAGCTCACCGAAGAGGAGCGCAAGCGTCTGGCCAACTTCCCAGTAGGGCAGGGGCTGTTCTTTGCCGGACAAAACCACGTCCATATCCAGATCGTTGCCAGTCCTACCGAAGACGGGCTCATTACAACCAACCCGACCGATATGCTTCGCCAGCAAACCGCCGCCCAAAGCGCGCCGCCCGCTACTGAACAATACGGAGCAGCAGAGCAACCGCCTGCATAATAACCATACACTACACTCCCTATGCCAGCCCCATTTTCCTACAAAAACGATTCCCAGGCCGACAACCGAGCCAACCCGGTTATACTGCGCGAGGCAGAGCGCTCCCGACTGGCAGATATAGAGCGCGGCCTTGGCAAAGATGCCGACCCGAGCCAGGAAAACAGCAATATCGACAAGCTCAGGCAAGGCGAGAAGGCGGGCAGCAAAAACATCCCGTTCGTCAACATGGACAGCATCCGCAACAACGCCAGCAAGCTCGCTGGCAAAACCGCCGAGACAGCCCTTGGTCCATGGGGCAAAGCTTACCAAAAGCTCCGCAAAAACGGCCCGGGAGTCGGGTTGATTGGCGGCGGCCTTTTGATCTTTGGGTTCATTGTATTCTCGCCGCTATCCAACCCTCTTATATCGTTTGCGCAAAACGCCACCGACCTTCGCGCCAATGCCTCGCGCTCGCAGGCTGCTTTATTTGCCAAACGGATGGAATTTACCGTCAACAACGACAAAGTCGCTGCCGCCTGCGCCAAAAACGTCAGTAGCTTTACCTGCAAGCGCGGCACACTTAGCGAGCGCCAGAAGCTGCTCTACGAAGCCGGTAAATTTAAGGTTGACGCTGAGAAAGTAGGCAACCGCTACCTTGTAAAAAGCTTTACGACGCCGGACAACGTCAAGATAGACAGCGGCAAAAAGTTCACTCAGCACCTGTCAAACGACCTCGAATTCTCCCGCCTCGTAGGGCGCGTCCACAATGTGCGCTCGCTGGTATTCAACGGCGGCCGTATGCTCAAACGCGTCCTCATACCACTCGGACTAGACAAGCTCCCAATGAAGGAAAACGCACCCAAGGACTCCAACGAACGCAAAAAGTTCCTTGGCAAGCTATTTGGAATAGGCGACGAAGGCACTGTCGACGAAGAGAAGGCCAAAGAGAAAATCAAGATAAAAGCCGACGAGCTCGGCAAAGGCCTCAGAGCAGGCTCCAAAGCCACTGGTGCTACAGCAGTCGTCGGCGCTGTATGTACCATGTATAACGGCGCGCACTTGGCGCTAAACGTTGCGAAGGCTCAGCGGTTCATCACGGCAGTGCAGATAATTACGCCATTCCTCAAGGCAGGGAGCCAAATACGCGACAACGGGTCTATCGAGCCGGACACCGTCTCCGCACTCGGCGACCAAATAACCGCACAAGACCAAACCGGCCAGAGCGCCATGAGCGCGCCAGAGGTCAAAGAAATGTTTGGCGCCAAAAACACCGGCATATCAAGCGCGCTTCAGGCGTACCTCCTCTTCAACAACCCTATCTTGCAAAACGCCGACAACATCATCAAGACCATCGACAACGGCATTGCGTCAGCATCAGGGCTTGGCGGCGCCAAAACAGCAAGAGCTGTCTGTCGCAGTGCCGGTAGCTGGCAAGCACTCGCTGCCCAAATGACAATATGCGGCATCGGCACTGCCGCAGGAAGTGCCGTACCGGTAGCAGGAACTATCGCGGGATTTGTAACGACATGTGCAGCTCCGATGCTTGGCGGATTTGCTCTGAGCACTATCGCTAGTCAAATGTTCGAGCACGTCGTCCTCCCCTGGGTAGTCGACACCGCCATCGCCGGACTCCCCAATGCCGATGTCATCGGCCCGCCGCTGGGCGCCATCCTCGGTATTGGTGCAGCCACGCTTATGAACAACGTCAACCGCAGCAACGGCCTGGTCCCGCTGAAGAAAAAGGCCCTCGTCGCCTACAACAACGCCATCAGTGACAGCGAGCGAACGTACAGAGAGACGCAAATCGCCGACGCCCGCGCCACGCCATTTGACATCAACAACAAGTACTCCTTCCTCGGCTCTATCATGAACACCCTAGGTACGCGCGTCATCCCCGACCAGTCGCGCATACAGAGCGGCAGCCTGGCCTTCCAACGGCTATTTGGTTCGTGGTCGCTCATCCCAAGCGCACTAGCCATTGGCGAGTCGCAGTCACTGCTCACTGCCGACAATTTCCACGAGTGTGAAGATGTCACTATACGTACTATGGGGTTCAGCTGCGACTCGTCTGAAGCAGCCCCTTATGGTAATCTGCCGCGTGTATTCGATATATCTGACGGAGAAAATGACGCTTACCTAAAAGAGCACAACCTCCTCGACGAAGAGGGTGTAGCACCCGCCCCAGGCAGCAACCTTGAAAAGTTCGTTACGTACTGCCAGGACAACAACGAGATAGGTATTTCCTCGCTATCTATCGAAGATGAAGACTTTGACTGGGCCTCCAAGGAAAAGTGCAGCGAAGAAACCGAAGAAATGGCACAGCTCCAGCGGTATAGCCTTACAGAGGCAAGTATCGAGGATAGCGAGATGAGCGAAAGCGAAGGCAGTACTAATGGCATCGACCTAAATGTCATGAGCTACAACATCCTTGGCACCCATGCCGGCGTCATCAACGACAACGACGGCGGTATCCCGTGGCGCGAACGCCTCAACGATACAATCTCGGCAGTCCAGTCGGCCAGTCCGGATGTGATTGGCTTTCAGGAAGTAACCACCGCAGGCGAGAAGGGCAAAAGCCAGTTCGACCTCCTCCGAAAAGGCCTCGGCGACACCTACAAGAGCTTCCCGGAAGACAAAACAGACTATGCGGCGCGGCCTATCTTCTGGAAGGACAGCGGCTACACGCTTGTCGATAGCGGCACATACAATTACGCCCGCAAGGGCCTCGTCGGCGTATTTCCGTGGGTCAGGCTCCAAGCCAAAGACAGTACCCAAAAGGAATTCTACGTCTTCAACACCCATACGTCATCCGATAGCGACAACGCCAAAGAACGCCGCGACCAAACCAAGAAGCTCGTCGAAGTCATCAAGAAAGAAGCGCCGCCCGGCTCGTCGGTCGTTGTCACAGGCGACTTCAATGCCACCTGCGAAAAGACCAGCAACGATAAGGGAGTGTCAGTTGCCGAGATACCCTGCACGATTATGCGCGATGCCGGGTTCCAAGACGCCGGCGAGATAGCCTACCAGCAAGGCCAAGCCACGAATTTCCAGTACGCCACCTCTCACGGGTCGCCAAATAGCTTCAATATCAGCAAGGACGGCAAGGGCCGGCATATCGACCACGTCTTCTACTCCAAAGATATCGCGCTCGCAGGCTGGGAGAATGTCATTAACGACAATACCAAGCGTGCGTCCGACCACACGCCTGTCGTCGCCAGTCTCAGCATGACCGCACCCCCTCCAGATGCAGCTTCTGGCGAATGCCCGGCAGGGACGACACTTGTTCAAGGCATTACAGAAGGCCATGAGCTGAATAACCCTGCTAAAAAGGCGATCACGCTTTGTTCTATACCAGGGACGCGAATTGTCACTACAGGAGCTTCAGCGCTTTGGTCGGACGCGCGTTACAAAGGCACAACAGCTGCCAAAATCAAACAAATCACCGTCAATTCGGATATTGCAGCACAAACACTCCAAATGGCCCAATATGCCAAGAGTCAAGGCCACACCTTGCAGGCCACTATCAGTTACCGTAGCTTTTACGAGCAGTGTTCGATTGTGATGAACAATGGATATCGACCAAAAGAGTGCCCAGGATGGATTAAGGCCGTTGGCGGTGGTTGGAACTCAAACACCAAGTATTCCAACCATAATATGGGGCGGTCTATCGACTTCTACGCCTCGAGTATCACATGGATGAAGAAAAACGGCAGCCGCTTTGGCTTCATCGATGATGTTAATCAAAGCTCTCTGCGTAAAACGGGTAGATCAAATGACGAACCCCACTTCACCGGCACGCCAAAGTCAGTAGATACGCGTTGAGTCAGAGCCGTTCGGCGCGCTTACACTAATAGTGTAGGAGTTTTGACCGTTACGATAGATAATCAAACGGCGCTTGTACTGTTCATTGAACGTAAAGCTAATAGTTGAAGTATCGCTATCATCGTCAATCGACTGCTTAAGGTCGTCCAAGAATTCAATGCTTGTCACTTTTTCGCCGGCATAAGTATCATACGCACGCGTCAGTCTATCGGCCGCTAGGTCGACCACGGCCTTGTCATAGCCTGCATCTGATAATGCAACAATGCCCGATATAGCTACATTATTCACAGTAGTAATCTTTGGTTGATAGAATACTTCGTAATCTTCGAGTTTATAGCCTTTTGCCTTAATCGCCGCAATAGCAGCCTTTTTTGCAGCTTCGGTCTGATAGCTTACAATAACCGCGTAGCCCTTGGTATTATCTGCTGTTTCGTAAAATACCTGGTATGAGCCGTAAATGCCGTTCAGAGGTAAGTCTTTGGCGATAGGAAACTTCTTGATGAAGTTTTCGTAATTACGATCCGCCTGTCCGTCGCCAATCGACTGAGCAAGAGTGTAGTCGGATTCATGTTCCTGATACCAATCTGCTGTCGATGGATCGTTTGATTCCAATACTGCCTCTACCAGTGTTGTCTGGCCTTCTTTTGCTTCGACAGTTGTCTTGTACTCGGCAAATCCTTCGCGAGTGATTTTTACTTCATAATTGCCAGGCTTGACCCGATTTTCACCTTTAGAAGCATTCTTGTTATTCAAGGTAACCACGGCTGACTCAGGAGCATAGGTAATGCTAATAGTCGCACTATACACAATGGAACGATACACTGCAAAGCCTATCAGGAGTACAGCCAACCCCGCAAACAGCGTCACAATGAGGATAATTTTTTGCCGCGGCGTCATAATGCAGAGGCTCCGCTTACTTTTGCACGATACACATAGTAGGTTCCATCGAATATAAGGCCGTTTTGTTCGGCAGTGCGCTTGCAGTGCGAGGCACCGGCTTCGCGGCCATCACCAAGATATATCTTGACATGCCCCGTCCGATACATGAGGTCTCCGGGTGCAAGTTTGCTGAGGGCATCTTTCTCGCTACCTCTCGAAAACGTACCAATAGCCTCGTATTTGTCGCTGTTTTTCATATACATTCCCTGCATATACGAGCCACAGCAAGGGAACTGCTCGTCAACACCAGTGAGCCGCAAAACCGTCGCCAAAAATGCATCACAACTATTTCCTGCCATCGAGCAGGAATCTCCCAGTTTATTCACGCCAGTTGTTTTGAGCGCCTCAATATATTCCGGTTTGCCATTTAGTCCATGCCCGCGCTCTGGCCACGATAGCCGCCGGGCTGTTTCGGCGATATTGCCATTGCCCGCACTAACACCCGTATCGCATACAGGCGGCTCACCATCCGTGCCGCCTGATATTGCAGCACCTGCGTCCGGAGCCAAACTCTTATAGGTATTGTAAGCTTTTTGCGCTGCCGCTATGCGATTCGCGTCATGTGGAGCACCTGGCCGTTCATATGTCTTACGCACCAGTAGTGTCGCCTCACGTATAGTGAGTGAGGAGGAGCGGAAATCGGAGTCGCGAAGGATGGCACTTTCATTCGACGCTATAACCGAACCATCGCTAGTAATAATACGTTCGCCATCCAGCTCAAACTTAATAAATTCAAGCTGAAGTTTCAAGTCTTTCCAGTCGGCCTTCTTATATTTTGCAAATTTCATTAGTTGAATACGCCTACCAGTATCCCATTGAACGAGTCCAAAAGCATAACCGCCCACACCACTAAGGGCCTTGGCTTCGTCATAGGCCTTACCTCCTTGGATGATCGCCGGATTATAGCGCGACTCCTGATAGAAATTCCCCATAAACCCTGCGGCTTGTACGGCACTAAGCGGCATGTCGCTATTCTTGGCAAAGTTAGTAGATATAAAGAACTTAAATATCGCCTCTGCCGCCTCGCTCGCATCTATATCACTCCCTGTATCACCGCTAGATGATGCACATGCCGCTGAGTTTGGATTCGTAAAGAAAACGCCATTACTGTTGTTGTAGAGCATAGTACCCGTATCCATTGTGATGGCCGAAACAGACGAGCTTAAAATCGAGCTTACAGCAAAGCCTGTAGTCACTCCATAAAGCGCAAGCTGCTTGGCAAGGCGTTTATACATACTGTTTAGTATATACTACCGAGGACACGAGCGAAATAGTTACTCGCTAGCTCTTTAGTGGCATAATGATCGCTAGGTAATCGCTATCATCCTGGTCGGGCCGGAGAGTAATCGGTGCGAGCTTAGCACCGTACTCGATGCGAATTGTATCGTTATCGATCACCGACAGTACATCGGTAAGGTACCGCGAATTAAGCGACACCGCACCACCGCCTACGACGGCTGTCTCGAGCTTGGAGGAGCTTTCACCCATCTCGCTGGCGGTCGAATGAATAGAGAACTCCGACGTCGCTTCGTCGCAGGTAATCGTAATACTGCCGCCGGTGTCGCGCGCGAACAGACTCGCGAGCTTGGTCATACGGACGCACTCGGCGAGCGGCACAGTGGTCTTCGTAGGGTTTTCGCGCGGGATGAGCTGGCGGTAGTCAGGGTAGTTGCCTTCGATCAGCCGGCTCGTCACTTCGCTCGAGTCGATACGGAAGCGTACCTGCGTCTGGTCGAAGAGTACTTCCACCTCCTCGACATCGTCATGCAGCGAGCGCAGCACCTCTTGCAGGGCATTTGTCGGTACGATAGCAGTGAGCTCGCTCTTGGTCTCGGTAATACGCTTTTCAGCGAGGCGATAGCCATCGGTACCAGCGATATAGAGGAAGCCATCATGCGAGTGCCAGTACACCCCAGTCAGTACAGGACGAGTTGTGTCGCTACTACAGGCGAATAGTGTCTGTGTAACCGACCGTTTGAGTTGCTCTGTGGCGATGGCGTATTGAACTGAATCTTTCTCATCGATAACCGGTAGTTCTGGGAATTCTTCGGCAGCGATGCCATTGAGCGATGATGAATAGCCGCCGCAAGCGATACTAAGCGTCGTGCCCTGCAGTGACAGTGTGACTGTCTCGCTAGGCAGGGTAGATACGAGTTCGGTAATCAGCTTGGCAGGGACGGTGATTGCGCCTGGCTTGTCGATTTTGGCGTTTATCTTCACAGTTGAGGCTATTTCGAGGTTAGTGGCTGCCACGTAGAGTCCGGAACTGTCTGTCTTGAGGAGGACATTCCCGAGTACCGGTAGACCAGCGCGCGTACTGGCTACGCGCGAGCAGTCGGCGAGAGCGCGAGCTAGATTTTTCTGTGTAACGGTGAGTTCCATGATTTAAGCCTCCATTTGTATACTATAAGTATTTTTAATAATTTTGTTCAGTGAAGGTAATAATAGGTGGTGTGCAAAACTCGGAAAACTCCCCACTAACCTCTGTTGAAATACATCGTCGGTAGTCGGAAAACATGCGGACGCAGCAGTGCATACTACGGGGGATAACTGAGCTTTACCCACAGTCAGCGTGGCTGCTCGTGCGAATGAGACTACAGCTGTGGATAGATGAGCACATTTTTTACCGCTACTCATCCACGTCTTGTTCACAGGTTGTCCACACTTAGGCATAGAGGCCATCCCGTATTTCAGCAACTTGTTCGCGGATAAGGAAATCAAGCTTAATGGCGCGCTCGATCTTCTCGACCGAGTGAATGGCAGTGGTGTGGTCCTTGCGGCCGAGCTCGCTTGCGATAGTGGGGAAGCTCATATGCAACTCGCTCCTGAGGAGGTACATGGCGATCTGCCGCGGGACCACGATATGTTTGTCGCGGCGCGGGCTGCAGATATCCTTGATGTCTATTTGGAAGTGCTTGGCAGTACGGTCGATAATTTGCTTGGCCGTGAGGTGTTGCGGCCGGCTGCGGCGCACATCTCCTAGGAGTCCTTCAGCGGTACTGACATCGGGTGCTATGCCGCTCATCTCGGCGTAGGCTAGGAGCTGGTTGAGCGCGCCCTCGAGTTCGCGGATGTTGGTTTTGATGTTTGAGGCGAGGTATTCGACCGTTGTCGGGTCGAGCGTCACGCCGCTGGCCTGCGATTTGGCTTCGAGAATGGCGCAGCGTGTCTCGAAGTCGGGCATTTGGACGTCGATCGCCATACCCCATTCGAGGCGGCTGCGCAAACGGTCGGTGAGGGTAGGGATGCTGCGCGGCGGCTTGTCGCTGCTAATGATGATCTGCTTGTTTGCCTGATGGAGCGCGTTGAAGGTGTGGAAGAACTCATCCTGTGTCTTCTCTTTGCCGGCGATGAACTGCATGTCGTCGACGATCAGGACGTCGACGTTGCGGTATTTGTCGGAAAAGCCGGACTTTTTGAAGCGGATATGGTCGAGAAACTCCTTGACGAACGTCTCGGTACTGACGTACAGGACTTTGGCAGCTGGCGTATGTTGCTTGATAGCGTGGCCGACCGCCTGCATGAGGTGGGTTTTACCGAGGCCAACGCCGCCGTAGAGGTAGAGCGGATTGTACTTGGTGCCTGGCTCGGCGGCGACTGCTTGGCAGGCGGTGTATGCCAGGTCGTTGCTTGAGCCGACGATAAATGTATCGAAGGTGTAGCGCGGATTGAGCGAGTTGCCGATTGTGTGCGACACCGGCATACCCGGGAGTGAACTCGAGATTGATGCTTCTTGCGGACTGGTTGGCGGGAGGATTTCGCGGCTGACACCGGCGCGTTTGGTGGTGTTCTTGGTTTTTATGATGTAGCGAACTTCCTTGGGGGAGGCACCGTTGCGCGCCAAGGCATCGCGGACTTGCTTGTCGAAGCGAGCCTCAAACTGGCTTTTGACGAACACGTTTGGCACGGCTATCGTGGCGCGCTCGTCAGTGTACTCTACGAGCTCAGTGGGTTTGAACCATGTCGTGAAATTGCCATGAGAGACAGAGAGTTCGAACTCATTTAGGACATTTTGCCACAACGTTTCACTCATCAGTAACCCTCTCTTGCACACGGTTTGTAACTCCCTTTAGTATACGAAATGGCGGAGTTTTCCACAACTATGAGCGGGAAGTGAAAATAACGACAAGATGTTTTGTAATTATCCACAATTTAGAGCCACCTCTGTAAATAATGTGGATAAATACATCCAAAAAGTGGAAAAGCAATGATTTACCACTTCTAAACTTGAAAAATGATCGGAAATACTCTATAATTTCAGAAGATATGCCAAAGCGAACACACCAACCACACACACGCCACCGAGCACGTACGCACGGATTCCGTGCCCGCGTTGCCACCAAAGCTGGACGCGCTGTACTAAAGCGCCGCCGGATCAAGGGCCGCGCCAAGATCGCTATCTAATAGCAATCTTTTACGTCTCGACACACACGCCGCTACACTGCGGCGTGTTTTTGTGGCATACTATTATGTAATGATTTCACGAGAGTACCGGTTTCATGGGCATGGCAGTTTGCGCTATGTCAGTAAGAACGCGCAGGCTATGCGCAGTAAGTGGTTCGCCGTCAAGGCAGTTACCAATCCGCGCCGCCCGGCACCGCGCTTAGCAGTGGTCGTGAGTCGCAAAATACATAAGCGCGCGGTGGTGCGCAACCGAATTCGTCGCCGTGTATACGAGTTGCTGCGTCAGGAACTGCCAAAACTACAAAATGTATACGATATCGTTGTGATAGTTACATCGGTAGAAGTATGGGCAGCAGAAAGCCCGGACATACGCAGCGTGCTACTCGAGCAACTTGAACGTGCTGGCATCTATAAATAATGGTATACTAAGTGTAATGAACATCTACGAACTACTGATTGTACAGCCTATATTCAACCTGTTGACGGTTATTTATAGCGTCATGCCATGGAGCGACTTCGGCTTGGCGCTCATCGTGTTTACCGTACTTATGCGGTTTGCCATGTATCCGCTTATCAAGCGGCAGCTTCACCAAACCAAGGTCATGCGCAAGCTCCAGCCGAAGCTCAAGCAGATCAAGAAGAACGCCAATGGCAACCGCCAGGCTGAAGCTTTGCAGATGATGGAGCTTTACAAAAAGCACGGAGTCAGCCCGTTTCGTTCAATCGGTATACTGCTGATCCAGCTGCCGATTTACATCGGTCTTTACCATGCAATTCAGATATTTACGCTGCACCGCGAGCAAATTGCCAAATTCACCTACGACTTCCTGGAGTCGTTTGGGCCGATCAAAAGCATCGTCGAAAACCCGGACAATTTCAACCATATGATGCTCGGCTTTATTGACCTGACGAAGCATGCGCTGAGTCCCGAAGGGGTTAGCTTCACGCTCGTAATCGTTGCAGCGCTCGCTGGAATTATGCAGTACATTAGCAGCAAGCAAATTATGCCGCAGCATGACAGCAAGAAGACCTTCAAGCAGATCATGGCCGAAGCCGCCGAAGGTAAGCAATCCGACCAAGCGGAGATGAACGCCGTAGTGACGCGCAATATGATCAAGGTGATGCCTGTCATGCTGTTTGTCGTTATGTTGAACCTGCCGGGAGCACTAGCGCTCTATGCGACCATCTCGAGCGGCGTCGCGGTGTTGCAGCAGCGCCACTTGCTCAATCAGGACGAAGAAGAGCTCGAGGAGCTCGCCGAAGAAGCGATCGAACAAGACAACAAAAAGGCCGCCGACCGTGCTCGGAACGCGCAAAAAGCCACCATTACTCGTATCAAGGCTACCGACAGCAAGTCGTCAGCTAAGAAAAGGAGGAAATAGTATGGATAATGAGCAGTCAGTTGAGTTTGCCCGCAAATTTTTAGAGGACGTGTTGTCGTTTTTCGGAGTGAATCTCCAAGTAGAGGCGCATGTTGATGGCGATGTTATCGAACTGACGGTTCCGTCGAGCGATAGCAATAGTATTCTTATAGGCCGCGGTGCTGAAACGCTGCGCGCGCTGCAATATATGGTGTCGACCGCCCTGCGCAACAGTGATGCCACTCTGGTGCGCGTCAATATCGACATTGCCGATTACAAAAAACAGCGTGCCGAGAAGATCGCCGCTGACGCCCGCGAATGGATCGAAGAAGTACGCAGTACGGGCGAATCCCACACCGCCCACCTGAACGCAGCCGACCGCCGCGTCGTGCACCAGGTAGCTGCTGAGTATGAGGATATCGAGACATACTCAGAGGGCGAAGGCCGCGAGCGCAGTATCGTCATTGCTCAAAAGTCTTCATAATACCCCGCCTCTCGCCCCTGTTGTCACCTTGAATCAAATTCAGCATGACATGCGGGGGAGGTTTTGAGATTCAGATGATATACTGAGACCAGTATTCCGTATGGAGTGGAGGGTATCGTGTATCGATTATGGCGTATTGTGAGTGTAGGTATGATTGGCGGATTGCTCTCTGGAGTTTTGCTATCGCAACCTACTTACGCTCAAGCCAACACTTGGAGTGGAGCGGCTAGTGCGAACGTAAGTATTGTCAACCAAGGTGATACAGACTGGCAGGCGTGGCACATGCCTCATTGCACCCCTTCGGTAGCAATTGTCGAGGATTATACCGATAGAGAGCTTCGGGATATCTGTTATGTGGAGGACCGTACATCTCTGAAGTTGGCAGTATATCGGAGAGGTGATACTACGTACTATGCTCTTAAACGAGCAAACGATGCGGTTTTTCATAGGATAGAGCAGTTAATGGCCGATCCCGCCAACCTTGTACTCCTAAAGGACGGTTCTCTGCTTGGGGCCTCTATGTCATCAAGTGACGTATTGGCGATGTACTCGCTTCATGAGATTGCAAGCAAACTTGTAGAAGTAAGAATATCTCAATCCGAACTGGCATACCATAAGATATATACCATACAAATGCAGGCTGCTGACATATTCACTGATGGAGAGGGGCATACTATCCCGGTAGAATACATTGGTGTCTCCAAAAATGAGCGATTTGCAATCACTCAAGTGTTGGGACGAGGCCCTGCCCGTATAGATTTGACGACCAGAAAAGTGACATTGATTGCAAACACCCCCCACGTCGACCATGCTGAAGTAGCGGCAATTTCCAATGACGGACGATCTGCGATCATAGCTAACGGCACTACACAGAAGGTTTATACAGGTATTGATATATGCGGCAGTCACGACACGCTAGCATATATACGTAATTCAGGGCAATGCTATGTTATAGACATCTCTTCGCAAATTCGTACGCGCGTAACTGGCGGTCTATTCTATAATCCTGCCTTTACAGACAATACATCAATTGTTGTATCCGCTCTGGACCCTGCGCGTAGCCAGGCTTATCAGGTAGTGGTAACTCCAGGGATACCGCGCCTAACATACCTTGCCCTTGGTGACTCATATAGTAGCGGAGAGGGAGACATTGATAAGCGGGCAAATGGAAGTAGCTACTATATACCTGGTACCGAAGGCACTGACAAATGCCATTTAAGCAATCGATCATATCCATACCTACTGGGGAATTATTTGAAAGTCAGTAGTGAACGCATGCGATCGGTTGCGTGTTCGGGTGCAAGGGTATTTCCAGATTATTATGGTGGAGCGTATAACGGACAAAGGAACGAGCTTAGCGGAAAAACCGAACAGCAAAAGACAGCAATCAAAGAGAAGGCTTTGCGTGACTTTACCCCTGGGTTGTTGCATCAGATTGATTTTGTTGCCACCTATAAACCTGAAATGGTCACCTTTACTGGTGGCGGAAATGACATAGGATTTGCACGGATTATAGAGTACTGTGCATCCAGCTATAAGCTCTTTGGAGTGGCTCCTATTAATGAAACATGCGCCTATGCGAGCAACAAACAGATGCTCGCCGATCTGAACGGCTCTATTGATAGTCAATATTACCATAATCGACAATTTATCGAAAAAATCAAAGAAGTCTCACCTGGGACAAAGATATACATGGTAGGCTACCCCCAATTCGTCGCAAACGGATGGTCTTGCTTGCAGCAGTCGCCAATCCTCAATGGCCAAGAAAGAAAAATGCTGCGCGCGAGCGTTTCGAGACTCAATAACGTACTGAAAAAGGTTGCTCGGGATACAGACGTATACTATATAGACATTGAAGATAGTTTGTCTGGCGGACAGATTTGCGAAGGGTCAAAGTATATGACTGGACCTGTGCGTACTATTGCTCACAACCTATCCCTAAGAAAAGACTCGAATATGTACCATCCAAATGCCGAAGGGCACAAAAAGATAGCCAGAGCTATCTATGATAAATACAAAACAGGCATGGACTACGATGTGATTGAGGGTACTAGCGACACGGGGACGACGCGCCGCCTTGTACGGACTCCGGTTATGCCAAGTGAAGTGACCGTCGGCAGTACCGGGCTGATAACGATGAATCCTGGTATGTTTAAGTCAAATGGCGAAGTGACAATCGAAATGTTTTCTCAAGCGACAAAACTTGGTACGGTAGCGGCAGATCGAGACGGTGCCGTACGTATGACATATAAGATACCGAGGTCGGTAGGTATAGGTATGCACCTCCTCACCCTTACTGGGTATGACGAAGAAAATAAGCCAATCCAGGTACAGCAATTTGTGCGAGTTACTAACGATGTACCAGGAGATGCTGATGGCGATGGAATTCCTGATGAAGACGATCCATGCTATGGGGTGACCGAATGGTATATTGGTGATGTCGATACTTGTGTAGTAAGGACCAAGGCTCCCACAGCTAGCGCCTCGGGTATATTCACATATGCAAGTCAAGAATCTCAGGAGGGTAAAGGAGACAACACTATGAGTGAGATAACCACTCCTACTGCTATAGTGAACCGTCCGTATATTCAGGGAGCTTCTCGGGCAATGCCGTCTAAGGAGTTTTCATGGCAGTGGCTCATTATTTTTGGCGTAATTACGATACTAGGAGGAGGTGTGTATGGTGCAGCAAAAAAGAGAAAAACATAGCCGTAGCCATAAGAAGCTTATCATAGCTTTGGTGATGATTGGTGTGGTCATTTTATTCGACCTGACCCCGCTAGGTGGTAATATCCGTTTTTATACTAAATGGTTGACGTGTGGCAGCAGACCTGTAGAGGTAAACTCACTTCCTGGAATCGCATGGTATGAAGAGTCGCCTGTTTTTCAACTAGCTTTTAGGAATCAGTCATGGTACTGTACTCCCATCGAAGCCGAACGCGCTGGCTACTCAGCTAGTAGTAACAACCACACATACCCTCATATGGATGCAGCTGGTGAATCGCGCAAAATCTTTCCGGACTAGTCAACCAGAGATAAATAGACGTCATGCACCTGGCTAACCATGCGCGCCCAGGAGTAGCTGGCGGCGTGGGTGCGGCCTTTTGCAATAAGGTCCTGGCGGAGAGACTCGTCATCTAGCAGCTTATTGATCTCGACAACAAGCTCTTCGCTGGAGTCTGGGTTGAAGAGGAGGCCGGCATCTCCGACGACTTCCGGCAAGCATGAAGCGTTGCTCGACACGACAGGCGCGCCTTCTATCATTGCTTCAAGAACCGGCATGCAGAAGCCTTCGGAGTAGCTAGCGGTGACATATGCGTGCGCGTGCTGCAGGAGCCAGCGCTTCTCGCCGTCTGTGATGAAGCCGAGGAAATGGACGTCTGGTATGGCGGCGGCGATGGTCCGCTGCTCAAGCTCCAGGCAAAACTCGTCTTTTTTGCCAGCAACAAGGAGCGTAAGGTCTGGATGTTGTTTTTTCAACATCGAAAAGGCATCGATGACACGCCAGACGTTTTTGTATGGGAAGCCATTGCCGATAACAGCGACATAGGATGCGTCCACAAAGTCCTGGAGCGGCTCGGGTACTTCATCTGGGATTTCACCAGCCAGTGGCGTGACATGAATTTTGTCGAGGTGCTTACGGCCGAAGAAGTCGCCCAGGTCTTGGCGCACAAACTCCGTAGGCGCGAGTATTGCCTTGGCACGCGACATAACTATTCGCAGGAGGGTGTGAAATATGAACTTTTTGATGCGGTACACTGTAGGATTGTCGTCCGGCGCGATATTGTCGAAGCGAATCAGTGTGACATCGTGGACGGTAGTGACGGCCGGTCCAGTCCAGAGAAGCGGCTGCTGCGGCATGGTAAAGTGCACGAGGTCGGGCCGCAGTGCGCGCAGCTGCCAGTAAAACGACCATTGCTCGGCGAAGGTGTACCACTTCTGGTCAGCGCCGACGACGGCGATGTTTGGCAGTCGCTCCTGCCATTTGGCGACATGTCGCCCAGGGAGAAGTGCGGTATAGCGGTGGCCATCCTCGGGCGCGTAAGTGTCGTTGATACCTTCAAGCAGGCGCTGCATATAGCGACCGGTCGAGGTCTCGATAATGCGTGTATCCAGGACGATATGCGCCACTACTGCGACTCCTTGAACACGAAGCGCGAGTAGAGCAGGTAGTTCCAGATAAGTGTAGCGATAGTCGCCAGCAGCTTGGCAACGAAGAGTGAGAGACTGTCATCGCCCAGCGCGCCCGTATACACCCAGATGATAAGCGGTTGCAGGACCCAGAGGCCGATGAGGGTGACGACGAGGAAGGGTACGATTTGGCGTTTGGCGCTTGCTTCGGACTTGAAGGTGTATTTCTTGTTGGCGAAGAAGCTGAAAATGAGGGCGATAGAGGTCGAGACGTAATTTGCAAGGATTTTATCCATCCCGAGGCCGCTCAAGACGAAGAGGATGCCAAAGTCGATGACGGTATTGGTGCCGCCCACGATAGCAAAGCGAAGTTTTTTAGCGTGCTTTTTTACTAGTTCTTCCATGGTGGTATTCCTCGACAAAATACAGCGGACGCTGCTTGGTTTCGTTGAAAATCCGGGCGATGTATTCACCAATGACGCCGAGACTGAGCAGTTGTACGCCGCCAAGGAAGAGCACGGTTGCCATAATCGACGAGTAGCCGCCGCCCGTCGGCACGCCAAAAAGCGGGCGGATGAGCAGGTAGAGGATATAGACGAACGCCGCTGCCGAGATAATGAATCCGAGGACCGACGCAATCCGAAGCGGTGCAGTCGTGAAGCTCGTAATGCCATCGATAGCGAGGTTGAGAAGCTTGCGGTAGTTCCATTTGGTTTCGCCGGCAGCACGAGGGTCGCGGTCGTAGAGGATTTCCTTTTTGTTGAAGCCGATCCAGCTATACATGCCTTTGGTGTAGCGCTCGGACTCGCGGAATTGCTTCAGCGACTCCACGCAGCGGCGGTCGAGCAGGCGGAAGTCGCCAGTATCGACCTGAATGGGGATGCGCGTCGTGGTTTGGAGGATTTTGTAGTACCACTGGCTGGTTTTCTTCTTGAACCAGCTTTCGCCAGCTCTCGAACGACGCCTGGCAAACACATCGTCATAGCCCTGCTCCCAGTAGCCGAGCATTTCGGGTATTAACTCGGGCGGATCTTGCAGGTCGGCGTCGATAATAATGACGCAGTCGCTCTTGGCATAGTCGAAGCCCGCAGCCATGGCGATTTCTTTGCCGAAGTTACGTGACAGATTGATATACGATATGCGTGGGTCCTTGGCGGCGTAGCGCTGAATGATTTCGAGTGTCTTGTCCCGACTGCCATCGTTGACGAACAGAAACTCCCAACTGTAGTCAGGATTCTCGCCTGCCAGCTTGTAGAGTCGGTCGTAGAGGTGCGACAACACCTCTTGCTCGTTGTAAGCTGGGATAAGGAGGGTAACGGATTTCATATGCTACTAGTATAACATCGTGGTATGATATGGACAGTAGTATGTATAAAAGGCTTCATCAAAAATACCGCTATTCGCTGATATTGCTGCGCGAACTAGTCATTACCGACTTCAAGCTGCGGTATCAGGGTTCGGTGCTCGGGTATTTATGGGCGCTGCTGCGGCCGATGTTCCTATTTGCCATCCTGTATGTATTCTTCGTCGAAATTCTTCATATCGGTAAGGAAATTCCGCACTGGGGCATTGCACTGTTGCTGGGAATCGTACTATGGAACTTTTTCTCTGAAGTAGTCAATCAGGGGCTGAAGTCCATCGTGAATTCCGCCGGCATTATTGGTAAAATCAATTTCCCTAAGTATATAATTGTGATATCTGCAAGTCTTTCGGCGGTTATCAATCTCGTCATCAACCTTATTGTTGTAGCGGTATTCGCTACTATAGATGGAGTTTCTCCTTCGTGGAGTATGTTGTTGATACCGCTATTTGTCGTTGAGCTGTATATTTTTGCACTTGGGCTTGCTTTTCTGCTTAGTACTATCAACGTGAGGTTTCGGGACATTGGTTACATATGGGAGGTAGTCAGCCAGGCACTTTTTTATGGGTCGGCGATCATGTTTCCGATTAACCGAGTTGTCGAGATGCACTATGGGCACACTATCGCTCAGATTTTGCTTGCCAATCCGCTAGCACAGACTATTCAGGATGCACGGTATTTCGGTATTTCACACGGCACGCAAACCGCTCATACTCTCACTGACAATGTACTCATAATTGCTGCACCGTATGTCGTATCGGTAGTTGTCTTTATTATCGGTGCTCTTTACTTTCGTAAGCGTTCGGCGTATTTTGCGGAGGATATCTAAGTATGGCAAAAGGCAATCATGCAGTCGAAGTCCACAACGTAAAAAAGCGTTTCTATTTGCCGCATCATAAAAACGATTCACTTAAGACAGCAATTACTCAGATTTTTAGGCCGAAGGAAAAAGGCGGGAATTTCTTTAATGCACTCAACGGCGTGTCGTTTAATGTAGAGAAGGGCGACTTCTTCGGTGTGTTGGGGCGAAATGGATCCGGAAAGAGTACCCTACTAAAGATAATCTCTGAAATATACCAGCCAACAAGTGGTAAGGTACGCCATCAAGGGAAGCTCGTGTCATTTATTGAGCTTGGTGTTGGCTTCAAGCCGGACTTATCTGGCCGGGAGAATGTTTTTCTGAATGGTGCACTCCTTGGGTTTTCGAAGGCTGAGGTTGAGGCGATGTATGACGATATTGTATCATTTGCCGAACTAGAGCAGTTTATGGACCAAAAACTCAAAAACTATTCCAGTGGCATGAAGGTACGTCTTGCGTTTTCGGTAGCGATTCGCGCCAAGGCTGATATTTTGATTCTTGACGAAGTGCTCGCTGTTGGTGACGCCGCGTTTCAAAAGAAATGTTACGACTATTTCAGGACGCTCAAAGATGACGGACGAACGGTGATATTAGTGACGCACGGTATGGATGCGGTGCGCGACTTCTGTAATAAGGCAATTGTTATCGAGGATGGCAAGATCATCTTCGAAGGTGATGCCGATGAAGCTGCTGATGAATATCTTAAACTCTTTAAAGAAGAAAATACCGAAGAAGCACCGGAAGTGGCGTCTGTCAGCGAGAGCGATGAAGAAGAGGCTTCACGTCATGGCGAAGGCGGTTTAACAATTGAGGATATATCTGTCTCTCCGTCAAAGAAGACAATAGCGATTACAATCGACGTCAAGAGTCGAGAGCATATACCGGCCGGCACTATTGCGGGTGTTGATATTCTTGACAAGCGATCATATATTGTTGGTGGTTTTGAGAGTGACGGCGCAAAGGGCGGAGAATTGCCGGCGATGAAACCAGGCGACTGCTATTCGATGACGCTCAATGTTGATAATATATTTGGTACTGGTGAATACCAGCTGACAGTAAGCCTGAAAACAAAGGGAAACAAGGTAGTCTACGACTTTTGGAATAGAGCGGTTGGGTTTGCGAACACAAGCAAGCGCGACCCAGATGGCTATTTCCCGCTCCTGTTTCCGTTTTCAGCAACACACCGCAAGACTGCCACGACAGGGCGAACTGATGAAGGAACAGCAGAATAGTCATCGAGAGTCGGTGCGCATCGACTTTATTACCTATAGCGACGGTGTAATTAGTGTTGAAGGCAGGTCATTTGCGGGGGAATCCCTCTCGCTTGTTTGCCGGTCAAAGAGCGAGGCGAAAAACTACCGTCCGCAAAAGAAAGGCCCACACGCATCTGACGACGGTTTTACGTTTACTATCGAGCCTTCGCCTGGCCCTGCAACACTACAACTTGTCGATACAGAGGCGAATCATGGTCCGCTCATATTACAAACGGGGCTATTCACTGGTTTGAGCTACCGCGCCATGTCGTATACGACGCTCGGCCCACTCATTCTTTTTAAGAAAAAAAAGAGTATTCTAGCCACCCCTCGTAGATGGTATAAGATCGTAGGGTTCGAATTACTATTCTTACTACGAGTGCTATTTGATTGGCGGCTTGATGCGGTTCGAAGAGCGATGCGTCGGACGCGGCAAAGTGATTTTCGGGCACTAAGTGCAAAAGCAAAGGCGATCCAGCTATTAAAGCCGCTACTCATTATCGGCGAGGCTATAGTGATGATCCCCAGGGCTTTTGTATTGAGGGCGAGCTATTTTATAGCAAAACCTTTCAAGCGCCGACCACTGTGGATTATCAGTGATCGGATAATGGCGGCCGGTGATAACGGGGAGGCGCTCTTTCGCTATAGTATGGCGCAAAAGGCGGACGTCGATATTTATTTTGCACTGTCTCGAAAGTCGGCAGATTATCGTCGCATAGCGGGAGTTGGTCCGGTGCTTGATCCGCACAGTCTTTGGTATAAGCTCAAGTTTTTGATGGCCGACAAGGTTGTATCGTCACACGCGGATATAGAGGTTACAAGCCCCTTCCTTCGGCAGGCGCCTCATTTTGCCAACTTGCTGAAATTTGATTTTGTATTTTTGCAACACGGCATCACTAGACATGATATGACAGACTGGCTGAATCGTTATGAAAAGAATATACAGCTATTTATTACCGCCGGACGGAAAGAGTACGACTCGATACTGACGCTTCCATATTATTACAGCAAAGACAAGGTGCTCCTGGGTGGCTTCCCGCGCTATGATTATCTGGAAAATAAGCCGAAAGGAAAGCTTATCATCGCGCCAACCTACCGGGCAAGTCTCGTTAATACAGAGACAAATCGAGACGGTATGCGGGGATACGATCCACACTTCAAGCATACGGAGTACTTCAAGTTCTACAACAAGCTACTTGGTGAAGATAGAATTCTTCAGGCGCTACGCAAGAACACTATGACAGCCGAGTTCTATCTCCATCCTAATTTTAGCGCTCAGTCAGTAGACTTTACACAGAACGAACTCGTTTCATTGCCACCGTACCCCTATAGCTATCGGCGAGCATTTGCAGAGGGCAACCTTCTCGTGTCGGATTATTCGAGTGTTGTTTTTGACTTTGCATATCTTGAAAAGCCAGTGATATATACGAAGTTTGATGAAGATGAATTTTATGCCGGACATACCTATAGTAAGAGCGACTTCTTCCATGATGAAGATGACGGTTTCGGTAAAGTGACCCGGACCTACGACGAACTTGTCGATGCGATTGTATCTTCGATCGAAAGCGGCTGTGTTATGGAAGCGAAGTATAAACAGCGTGTACGCAACTTCTTTTATAAGCATGACCAATATAATTCCAAGCGAGTGTATGACGCGATACGATATAATAAGAGTAGATGACAGATAGTAAGTATAAATTCTCTTTCATTATGCCCGTATATAACGTCGAGCAGTATCTTAGAGAAACGATAGATAGCGTATTGGCACAGTCTATGACCTTTAAGGATAATTGTGAAATTATTCTGGTAAACGACGGCAGCACCGACAATAGCGAGAAGATTTGTCTCGAGTATAAAGAGCGATTTCCTGATAATATCGTGTATCTATCGCACAAGAACCGCGGCCTTAGTGCTACGCGTAACCGCGGCCTAAAGCATGTTCATGGTAAATATGTTAGCTTTCTTGATTCTGACGACAAGCTATCGAGGCATGCGCTTCGCGACGTATATGTTTTTTTTGAGGAGCATTATGATGAAGTCGACTTTGTTTCGATTCGTCAGACACTTTTTGAAGCGGTAGTTGGCCCGCATCCACTCGACTATAAGTTTGAGGAGTCAAGGGTCATTGATATTTATGAAGACTATAACATGCCGCAGTTGTCGGCTGCCTCATCGTTTGTAAAGGCTGAGGTTTTTGAGCGTCAGTTGTTTGATGCAAAGATTCGTAAGTTTGCAGAAGATGTAAAATTCCTCACAGAGCTTGTTCTTGATAAAGGGAAGTACGGCATCGTCTCTGGTCCGCGTTATTATTATCGAAAGCGAGCGGCCGATACCTCTATTATTAATAGCTCGCAAAAAGACCCGTACTGGTATCTGGGAACTCCGAATGATGTGTATAAATACCTGTTTGATCTATCAAAAAAGCGCTTTGGCGAAGTGATTCCATATGTACAGTACACTATTATGTATGACTTACAGTGGCGGATTAGCCAAGAGACAACGCAGGCATTAACAAGTGAGCAGATCAAGCGATACAAGGCATCTATCTACGCACTAGTAGATGATATCGAGCCTGGTATTATCCTAAGTCAGAGGAATCTCCATGTCAGGTATAAGAACTTTCTCCTTGCGCAAAAAAAAATCAAACGAAGCGAACGTAGAAAAGAGATCATTAAGATTGTATCAAAGGATCCCGCGGTTAATATAGAATTTATACAACGTAGGGGCGATACTCTCACAATTGAGGGCTATATAGAAAGTTATAGCGATCGTTCGACAACTGTCTCTGTCAGCCTTGCTGGAAAAACGCTTACTGCCAAGCCCACAACCAGGATTCACAATACCAAAACATTTCTTGGGGATGTTGTAGAGGAAGGGATTGGGTTTATTGCGAGTATACCTGCTAGGCAAGGCGTATTAGAAGTCGCCGTTAATTATGGTGATAAGCCTAGAGTTGCGCGAATCATAACGCGGCGCTTCTCGCAGCTTGACGATAAAACGGGTGCCTATCGACGAGTCGGCAACTATCTTTTGCAGAAGAGGTCACACGCAATCCTTGTGAGGCGCCGCACAGCACTACTCCATGTTGGCTATGAATTTGTTTTTGTTGCTCGGCGCTTACTGGGTATGCGATTACGAGACGCTGCTGCAAGGTTCTCTCGTGTGTGGCGGTTTGGATGGACTGCATACACACCGACGCAAGCTGCAAAAGAACTAGCTATTTCGCTATTAATACCGATCAAAGAGACGATGTTGACAGTACGAACGATAGTGTTCCGAATGATTTATTATATCATAAAAACTAACACTAAGTCAAGTATATGGATTATATCTGACAGAGTAAACGCAGCCAGCGATAACGGCGAAGCACTTTTTCGCTACATCTCTACACTCGAGGATGCTAGAGGCGTAAGGGCGTATTATGCGATCAAGAAAAGTAGCAGCGACTATGCGCGAATGCAACAATACGGACGTATTCTTGATCGCGACAGTCTGCGATATAAGTTGATGTTCTTGCTAGCCGATAAGATAGTTTCTTCGCATGCTGATGACTTCGTTATTAACGCGTTTACTTATCGAATCAATGACTTTATTGATATCTGCAATTTTGACTTCGTATTCTTGCAGCACGGCATCACCAAGGATGATATTTCGCAATGGCTCAATCGCTATAACAAGAATATACGACTGTTCGTTGCCGCGGCAAAACCGGAGTACGAGTCGCTCCTTGGGCAAAATTATGGATATTCAACAGATGAAGTGAAGCTAACGGGATTTCCGCGATTTGATCTGCTCGAAAATAAACCAAAGCAAAAGCTTGTCATCGCACCAACCTGGCGACACAGCACTCTTATCGAGGCTGATCAAAAGACAGGCCTTCGTCCATACAATCCTCGCTTTATCGAGTCTGATTACTATAAATTTTACCAAAAGCTCATTAGTGATGATCGACTCATGCAGGCCCTGAAGGATCGTGGTATGACGGCAGAATTCTATCCACATCCAAACCTCGCTCCGCAGATGAAAGATTTTAAACCAGGCACGCTTGTGCGGATGATAAGCATTCCCTATGACTACAGGGCAGTGTTCTCTGAGGGCAACATTATGCTAACCGACTTTTCGAGTGTTGCGTTCGACTTCGCTTATTTGCACAAGCCGATTGCGTACGCGCAATTCGACCGCGAAACGTTCTTCCAGGGGCATCTGTATGATCAGGGTTACTTCTCGTATGAAGATGATGGCTTTGGCCCTGTTTTATACAACTACGAAGACACTGTTAACGCGCTCATCGAGCTTATACGGGCAGAGCAGCCATTAACGCCAAAGTATGAAAAACGAATCGACAGCTTCTTTAGCTTCTCTGATAAAAAGAACAGTAGGCGCGTATTTGACGCGATTGTAGCAATGGACGGTAAGAGGCGGGAGCGTGACAAACGATCGCATGTTTAAGTTCAGCATCATCATGTCGATCTATAAGACCGACCAGTGGTTGCGCGAGGCCGTCGACAGTGTCATTCGGCAAGATATTGGATTTGAAGACAATGTGCAAATTATCTTTGTGAATGACGGCAGTCCCGATAATAGCGAGCGTATATGCATTGAATACAAAGAGCGGTATCCGGACAACATTGTATACATAAAACAGAAGAATAAAGGACTTTCTGGCGCTCGAAATACCGGCCTAAAATATAGAAGAGGCAGGTTGGTCAACTTTTTTGATCCTGACGATATACTAGCGAATAACGTGCTATCTGAGGTTTGGGGGTTCTTTACTCAGTATGGCGAAAAGATTAATTTCATAGCCATTCCATTGGTTTACTTTGAAGCAACCAGCGGCCTCCACCCAAAGTATAAGATGCTTGGTGGCAAGAATCGCATCGTTAGCATTATTGATGAGCCTCATAGTTTTATTCTTTCATCTGCTAGCTCGTTTTATAAGACAGAGCTACTGAACGATATGAAGTACGACGAAACAATGCACGGCGAAGAGGATACTCTTTTCAATTTTAGACTATACAAGGAGAACCCTCGCTATGGGTATGTATGCGAACAAGGTGTTACCTATTGGTATCGTCGTAGGCACGATAACAGCTCTATGGTAAATGTTAGTGCGATGAAACCAGAAGGATATATTTCGGCAATACGACTTCTGGAGCAGGTTAGGAAGTTTCGCGACGAAGTTGGAGACGCCTTTGATGAGCTAGTTATATACATTTTACGATCGCGCCTTAGCTCAATAAGATCCGACTTCTTCTCAAGCGTCAAAGATTATGAAGCCGTCTTGGATCGGATGCGAGGTGTTATAGGCCTATTGAGCCACCGCACCATAAACGATTCAGTATTCCTTACTTCAAATGATCAGAAATACGTGTTCTTATCAAACATAATGCAACGTAGGCCCGTAGGCATAACCAATCGGGGGGAAATAGTATTTGATTCCCATGAAGGCGGCTACTTCGCCCCTCTGGTATTTATGAAAGATATCAATATGACCGATACAGGAGTTGCTATTGATATAATGCTGCAAGACTATAATGTACCGAGCCTGTCGCTCGAGCTCTTATCGAAAAGTGCTAGTCCGATAAAACCCGAAAAAATTATTAAAGGTCATTCTCGACATAGTGTACGGTACGGAGAGCTTACTATATGCGACTCGGTATACTACCGGTTTGTCATCCCATATAATCGGACGGGATCTTACAGAGTAAGTATCACGGACGGCAAGCGTCGTTTCGACAGCGTTAACCTGCGCAAGCCTAAATACTCTCCCTTTGTATTAAACTCACGCAAAATAAAGAAATGGCACGAGCGACAGTATCTAAAAGTATTTGACAATACATTCGAGCTCGGCACTTCCAATCCGCATCGGATTCTTGACAGTCTTATAGTTACGCTGGTCCTCATGCATCGGTATAAGAGACTTTCGCTAGAGAGATTCCTTAGTCTTGGTCGAAAAAGGTATGTTCTATTAGATGACAATCCCGAAGGTAGGGGTAACGCGGAAGCCATATTCACTTATATATATAAAAAACATCCAGATGTAGCAAAGTATACGTATTTCATACTCGATAAGAGCTCACAAGAGCGGAGGCGTCTAGAGAAAATCGGACGAATAGTGGTTCGTGGCAGTCTTAAGCATAGGTTTCTCTATCTAAACTCACGTCTTATAATGGCTTCGCATTTACATCCCGAACTGATGTGTCCATTCTCTGATGATGAATATAAAAAATATGCAGATCTGATTAGTCGGAGATTTATTTGGCTACAGCATGGCGTTACGAAAGGCGATGTTGAGGCCATAACCGACAACAAAGACCATGAGCCAATGGGTGACTTTGAAAGTATGGAGTACTACGAGGGGCTTGCAGAAAGCGCTAAAGGTCCGTGAATACCTCTAGTGATGTAGCTACTGATGCTATATAATAAGCACACATGAGCACGAAGGAGCCGAAAGTCGCTGTCATCACTCGTACAAAAGACCGACCGGTGTTTTTGCGACGAGCATTAAAGTCGGTGTATGCGCAGACATACCAAGACTACGAGCATGTTATCGTTAATGACGGCGGCGATCAGGCGACTGTTGAGGCTGTTGTCGAACATCTTCCCACTGACCAGCGCGAAAAAACCAAAATATTTCACCGTCCTGTCTCAAGTGGTGCACCTGATACGATCTTTACCGAGTCAATCGATCGAATTGGTTCGGAATATTTCACGATTCACGACGACGACGACACATGGGAGCCTGAGTTTCTGGCGGCAACAATAAAGCATCTCGATGAACATGCCGATATCGGTGCGGTCGTTGTGCGCGCCGATAAGGTGATAGAGACAATTGACGAAAATGGCGCTATTCGCCAGCTCAAGACAAAAGACTGGATGGCGGATATGAAGGTAATTAGCCTTTATCGACAATGTATCGATAATCAATTTACTCCTATCGCTACGGTATTTCGACGTAGCGCCTACGAGGCGGTTGGCAAGTTCGATGATACGTTACCAGTGGTTGGCGATTGGGAGTTTGGTATACGATTGCTGCAGAAATACGATGCGGACGTAATCGACGCCGAGCGTATTCTTGCCCATTATCACCACAGGGAATTTAAACAAGGCAGTGCTGGCAATACAAGCTTTGCTGGTAATGATCTTCATCGATATTACACAAATAAGGTGATGAACAAATACCTTCGTGACGAGCTTGCGGATGGGCGGCTCGGGGCTGGCTATATTATGAGCAAATTGCGCTATGATCAGCGGAATTTCTCGGCAATGGTGTCTCGCTTGGTGCCGCGCAAGATTCATCGTCTTTTGAAAAATAGAGTCCGCGACTAAGCCTGTTGCATATGATATAGTAAATAGGACTATCAAGGAGTTTTATGCATGGCGTCTTCCGCTAAATACACTTACAAGGCACCGGTATTACTTGAGCGCTCGTCATCTATACTGAGCCAGCCGATCGAGCTCGCAATGACGTTTCCTTCGCGAGGCTTCAATGCATATACCATGTCGAGAAAGTACAATGATATTTATATTGATACTCATGAGGGTGATACGGTATGGCAACCTGATGTGTATCTGTATGCAAGAGAATTAGCCAAACAAAGAGGCATTCGCGCTATTGTTGATGTTGGCTGCGGTGATGCACAGAAACTTCTTGAAGCATTTGGGGACAAGGAGTTTAACACGATCGGTATAGACTATGCAGGCTCGCTACGAGTCGCTCGCAAGCGCCATTCGGACCATGTATGGATTGAGGCAAATTTCACAGATGCTCAAGCGATTGAAGCGGCTTTCGGAGCCGTAAGAAGCGACGCTCCGCAACTTTATATTCTGTCGGACGTGATAGAGCATATTGTTGATCCGCGGCTACTGCTACGAAAACTCCGAGGCCTTCTCAAGCAGCATCCAGATAGCCTCTTGGTAATATCAACCCCAGATGCAGAAAAAGGGATATCGTATAACGAAACAACTCGCCTGCCAAATAATACTTGCCATGTACGTGAATGGAACCTAGAAGGATTAGTTCAATTTTTGCGAGCCTCGGGCTTCTCAATCATAGAAGCTGGACACACACGCTCAAATCAGTATGACGAAAAGAATGATACCTGCCTCCTGACAGTTTCAGCGAGTGAAGCGAGTCACAAGAAGACTATTCATGAGCTCGGACTACCGTCGCCACGACGATCGATAATTATCACAACGGAACACGCAGACACAACGACAACGGGCGGCATTGGATCTTATATTAAAGAAGTAGAAAATGTTATGGGCGAACATGTGCGGCCGATTGTTATGTTCTGCGGCGGCACGCCGTTTACTGAGATGATGACTACTCCCGAGAAGGCTGACAATATCATTGATATACGCGACATCGTGTATCGATTTGAGAAGAAAAATGACGTCGACTATCACTCGCTTAATACATCTATTTTTGAAGCGGCACAGAATATCATCTATATGTACGATCAGCTCAAATTAGTCGAATATCAGGATTATCTCGGTGTTGGGGCGCGACTTGCGCAAGGCAAGAAAGTGAATGCTATTCCCCCCGATGTCATACTGCTGGTTCGTGGCCACGGCTCCCAGGTGTATGTTGATCGTAGTACTGAAAGTTGGTCAGGGCTTAAAGACGCCGGTATATTTGAGCTAGAGCGTATGGGTGTGCGGTACGCCGATGTAGTATCGTCGCCGACACGTTACTTGCGAGACCTCTATCTTTCAACAGGCTATGACCTTGCGGCGCAAACGACGATTCAACGATTGCCGTATAGCTATGGGCAGACGGCCTACCCAACATACAGGCAGATTGATACACTACTGTTCCTTGGGAAGCGGACGACTATGAAGGGATACGACGATTTTTGCTACCTTGCAAAAGCGGCTACCGACCCAGAGAGCGATTATTATTTGCCACAGATTACAACTGTTATCGTTATCGCAAGAGGTAATTCTACCTCAAAAAAGCTTGACGATGACCTCGTCGCGGTCCTAGAAAGTCGAGGTATCGCAGTTGAATTAGTCGCGGTTGAGCGAAGCGAAGTGCTAGTGAGACTTCAGCGGCTTGCCGGCAATGCACTGCTCTGCTTGCCGTATCAAGGCGATAACCATCCCGTGACTGTCCTTGAGTCTATTGAGTGCCATATCGACTTTGTTGCATATGATCGTGGCGGTATTCCCGAGCTTATCCCCGATAGGGTGAAAGATGACTTCTTGTGCTATGCCGACAAGAATGAGCTAGTTAAGTGTGTTGCACGAAAAGTGAAGGTGTCTGCCGGCGAGAGAGAAAAGCGTGTCAGGGAGATTTACCAACTTGCTGTTAAGGACCAAAAAGCGATTAATAGCGAGGTAAAGAAACTTTATCTTGAAGGGGTGCCTCCAGAGAGTCGCTATACGCCAGCAAAGGGAGAAGATGTGACAGTGATGGTGCCCTGCTATGCCACCAAGCTCGAGTATGTCGAAGAAGTGATCAAGTGCATCAACCAGCAGTCAATGCTGCCATACGAGGTTATATTTGTAAATGACGCTACGCCGGATGGGACCTACGCCGGTAAACTTAAAGCACTCATAGATGATACTCTCTCTGTCCCGTACCGTATCATTACGCATGAAAAGAATATGGGCTTGGCGGCAGCACGTAACACGGCGCTTGGTAGCTGTCAGACGAAGTATCTTATCAATGTTGATTCCGACGACACACTTTCAAATGACTATGTATACGACTATGTAACATTTATGCATAACAATCCGGAATACAGCGTCGCGATCTCTGCGCTTGAGTCATTCAGTGAAGAAGATCAGCCCAACACGGCATTTTACGAAAAGGATCGTATTCGCTATCTTGGCCTGGGTGACTGCTATATTTTTGGTATGGCACGGAATATATTCGGACACTCTGGCTCATGTGTCGATGTAGAAGCTGCACGGCGCATTGGCGGCTGGGATGCCTCCGATCGAAGCATGTGGGAAGACTGGGCATTCTACCTCAAGCTCACCTCTGCGGGCGGGAAAATCTTTAACTTCCCGAAGATCAACTACTTCTATCGAGTAAGCGCGGGCTCCATGGCGCGAACCTATCCTCGCTACCCGGCTCAACTACGGCTTGTACGTAACATAACCGGTCTTAATATATGGGAATCGCAACGACTGTTTGCATGTCTTAATAACCCATCGTCACAAGCTGCGATGCCAAAACAGGCCGCGAAACCATTTGCGTATAAGGTTGTCGATAAAATGCGTCCACTCTTGCATCGCATGCCGATAGTGCGGAGGAGTTTGCGGTATATAGTGAAAAAAGTCAAGTAGCGGTGCAGCACAGAGGGGTTTGCCTAGTTTGCGGTGACCACCTTCTCGTAGCTGTCGGTTCCTTTTGATAGTGTATGCCAAGTTCCGTTAACTTTGTAATAGGGTATAAGTCGATACTGGCCAGCTGTCGAGAATGTTATTGATCCACTAAACAGCCTTGAGCTACCGGGGTTAATTGTTGTAGCATTTCCGTATGTGGAATCGCAGTTTGCGCTGTTCTGAATTCGTCGACATTGCAGCACCGAAGCGTCAAGCGTGATAGGGGCTGAACTGACGTTTTGTATAGTATAGGTGTATGCAACAGTGCTTCCTCGGCTAACCGTTGTTGATGCAGGAGATAGGTCACCGGTTACGACCAGAGACGATGTTCGTATGGATAGGGTGTTTGAGGATGCGGTGCCGTTGCCGTAGAGGTGCCATTCGTCGTTCTGCTCAAAATATGGCTTAAAGGTATAGATGCCATTCTTGATATTTGTGAAGGTATTTGTGAAGGTTCGCTCTGCACCGGGGGAAATGACAACACCCGCGGGATTGTACGAAGGATCGCAGTTGACGGCTGTGTCCAGGCGACACTGGAGAATTGAACGCTGGTAGTATGCGGACTTATTGCCAAAGTTCTTTACCTTGTAGGTGACAGTTAATGTATCGCCTGGCTTTGGTTGAGCCGGGGAAATCGTCATGTCACCAACAAGTCGCATGTCGGCAAGATACTTGGCTACAGTAATCGTGCGAGATGAAGCAAGGGCTGATCCCTTGTTATAGATGCTCCAGCTACCCATGTATTCAAAATAAGGGACGAAAGTATAAGTCCCTGCCCTCGGTATTGTAACGGAAGAGGTGTAGGACTTCTGTGCGTGTGATTCGATGGAATCGTTGTATATGTAATCGGGATCACAAACAGTAGTTACATTAAGACGGCATTGTAGTATTAGCCGAGATGCGTTGATAGATTCGCTACCTTTATTGCGTGCTGCGAAAGAAGCGGTAATAGTTTCTCCTGGTATTGGCGTCTCATTAGACAGTACGATACCACCGCCTGATGACAACTCAAGATCCGCCGCGTTGATGATTCTTGATGACGGGTTTCCTCCCGAAGATGTATATTGATACCATTGTCCGTCCACCATGTAGTATGGTGTGAGAACGTGATTTCCTCCATCCATAGAAGTGAATTGATAGCTAAAGGTCTTCGTCTCACCTATATCGATAGTGATTGGCCCTCCATAGTTTGAATCGCAATTGACGCCATAGTAGCGGCATTGCACAACGGTCTGTGATATGTATATGGGGGAATTGCCTGTATTCTGAAGCTGGAAGCTTGCTGTACTTGCCGACCGTGCAGACAGAGTGCTCGGCGATATCGTAACAGGCGATCTAAGGGTCATTTGTGGCTTTTGTATGGTGATCATGTTCGGTATGCTTGACGTAGTGTCGTATTGATACCATACACCTCCCATGGATATGTACGGAACAAGTCGATATGTATTCGCGGCCGATAGGTCGATAGTGTATGAGAATGTCCTTTCCTGTCCTGCGTCGACAAACCAGGAGCCGCCTTCATTTGAGTCGCACATGGCACTCTGGTGGGTGCGGCACTGTACGACGGTTTTATCAAATGATACGCGGCTGCTGGCTAAGTTCTTGACAGTAAAAGAGACTATTGAGGCATTCCCGCCGCCGGGGGTAACAGAGATAGGCGATGTAATTGTAATTCCGTATGCTCGCGGGATTCCGCCAGTAGGACTACCAAACCAATCTGTGAACATGCGCCAGAAGTTACGGTTACCATATGCACTACAAGAGTCTCCAGTGCCATAGAGATTATTTAACGCAGCTTGATTAGGGCGGTATGGGGTATAGATATAGAGTGCGGCAGTGGCTTGGTTTTGGATATACACCTGAGAGCTGCCGCAGCGTGAGAGGTCTGGGTGCCAATAAATACGGTTGGTCCTGCCGGCAAGATAGTTATAGCTATTGGGGTAGGCCTTGTAGACCTTGAACTGCCTAGCCGCATGGTATACCTGGTAGAAGTAGCCATTGTACTTGGGATCGCACGGAGCGGTGTCGGGGCAGGCAAATCCAGTGGCTTTGTCGAGCTGGACTTTGAGCGGCCAGTTATCTGTGATAAGACTCTGCTCTTTCTGTAGGAGTATGATGAGGACTTGCGGGTTAATGCCGCAGGCCTTGGACACGTCATCAATGATCTGGGCTGCCGTTCGGTTGGTTTGCGCCGAAAGGCCGCTGCAGAGGCCGCTGGCGGCTTCCATTTGTGGTGTGTTTTGTCTGTAATTCTTGAGGCAGGTATAGGGAGGAGCATGATAGGCGGTATTCTTGGTGTACCCATTGGTGCCATTGCGGATGTAAGAGGCGAGGGTCGCGTGCGAAATGTCTGATCGGCCCCAGTCGCTGGCTGGCTGCGTGCCATTGGTGTCGCAGCTTGGGTTCTTAGCATTCAAAAGTGCTTGGATTTGGCTGGTGTCCATTGCGCTGCTGTTATAGAAGACGGCATCGTCGATAATGCGCCCAGGGTTAAAGTCCTTGGCATTGGCGGCACTGGCCTGTTGGGGCGGTAGGACGAAAGATGCACTGACAGCAACAACCATGGCGAGGGCGGCAAAGAGAGCCGGGCGGTTTTTTATAGAAAAGACGTGGCTGCTCATGGCACCTTGACCTCAACTGTTTCTGACGTGCCTTCGTGGTCTGGTGACGAGAAGGCGACCGTTACCTTCCATGTTCCCGAATGGAGCTCCGATGTAGAGACATAGATTGGTTCGCAGACGGTCGAGGTCGCGTCGATAAATGCTTTGCTTGATTTTGTCACGCGCATGCTCTCCATGCCCTTCATGACAACCGTTGCCGTGCAGGTTCCTGTACCTTCGATAACAGTGCTTGTGAAGGCGCGTATCTCCAGCTTGCCGTTGTAGATATCGGCATAGGAGATACCGACGTTGGTTGATTTTTTAGGAGAAGTATTTGTGCTCTGGTCGGGGGTGGTGGGAGTGGAAGAGTCTGAATCAGAGTCATCTGGCAGATTTTTCTTGGCGTCTTGGCTCGAGGAGGTTTCTTGGTCGGTAGGAGGGTTGTAATTAATTGAATTAGTACCATTGTGGTCATCTGACCAGGATGTGCGCTCTGGACCGGTAAATGGCCATACTTTCGAGAGATAAGCATATACCATCCAGCCAACAACGAGTAGAAGGAGTATAGAGAGCGTAATAACAAGCGGTCTTTTAATCGATTTTTTTTGTTTCTGTACTCGCATAGCCGAACCTTTAGTATGACATTTATAAACCTTGTCTACTGCTATTATTATATCGCATAGTAATCGTAAGCGCAAGCAGTAAGAGTCTGTGAGATATCTGCCCGTAAGGTGCGATATAATGGAAAGGAATATGGCTAAGCAAGTAACATGGCACGAGAGAGTAATGCGGCAAAAATGGTATATTGCACTGTTCTTTCTATTTGTCTTGTCATTTAACTTTAATATCTTTGGCCTGGGACAGACGAAGGAGTGGTTTGCTACTTTTCAGCAAGACTCGAGTGCTATTGTCAAGAAGACGGCTGAATGTGGCGGAATCATTGATGGCTACTCAGGACCACTTCGTTCAAGTCGACGAGAAGAGTTTGGCAATGTAATGATGCGGAACGGTTGTGATGGCGATTTCCGCCCGTATGAGTCGCAGTATGGATTACAGGCCCGCACAGTTGCAGCAATCGCTAATAGTTTTTCAGATTTTCGCCAAGTAATAAAAGTGACAGAGGTTGTCCTTACTTGTATATTTGCTCTCATTCTCACGATATTAGTAAGGAAGTTGTATAGTCAGCTTGGAAAAGTATCAGCGATAGCGGTAGCGACAGGCTTGCTATTCTCTCCATGGCTAGCGGGATATTCATATAACCTTTATTGGGTAGTATTTACAATATTCTTGCCATTTATATTTAGCATGTGCACGTATGAGTCCTTCAAACGGAGGAGGCTTCTTATCTGGTTTTACTTTTCGTTGCTCGTGCTTTTTGCTCTAAAGTTTCTAAATGGTTACGAGTATGCTTCCACAATGGTGTTATCCGCATTTGTGCCTATCGCTTATTATGAACTTAGTAGGCTCAGGTTAAGATCATTGCTGGCACTATGGAAACAGGCGGTTATGGTTGGAAGTGTTGGTGCTGTAGCTATTGTACTTGCGATTACTGCCAACGCGGCAGGCTTACGAGACTATGCTGGGAGTTGGAAGGAAGCATTTCAAATGGTTGGGTCGCGCGCTGAAGAGCGGTCAAACGCAGGGTTGTTTCAAGCCAATGTAATAAATTCGCTTCGTGTAACGACACCTTCTGTCTACGAGTCTATCGACCGTCTTTATGATGTCGATAAATTAGAGGATGGGAAGGGGTACCCTCTCATCTATACGGTTCTTTCAATTATCAACTATGCAATGCTTCCAGCAGTGTCGTTGCCAATTCTGATGAAAGAGCCGTTTGGTACTATTGTCCAGTCTATCCTTGCGGTCTCAGTTCTAGCAGGGTGGCTGCTTGTGTATCTGCGAAAGCGTAAATATCAGGTGTCGATACTAAATAAGCTGCACATTATGTATTGGCTTGGACTCATAGGTGCACTGAGTTGGCTGGTACTCATGCCTGGCCACGCATATGTACATCCGCATATAAATGCAATCATATTTTATCTTCCCTTCCTCATCATTTGTTATGCTATCGTCGGTAAGTACGTGGAATACATCTGGAATCGACATGGGAGAAAATAGGCAGCACCAAGCAGTTGTCATTGGGGGTGGTTTTTTTGGCCTGAGAGTCGCACTATACTTACGCGAGAACTTGGGTGTTCGGGGTATTGTTGTCGTGGAGAAAGAGCGGTTACTTATGTCACGTGCGTCATATGTTAATCAAGCCCGTGTCCATAACGGTTATCATTATCCTCGTAGCATATTGACAGCTTCGCGCTCAGCGGTCAATTTCCCCCGGTTCGTCGATGAGTACAGGCTGGCCATTGTTGATGATTTTGATAAATACTACGCAATAGCGAAAAAGCTATCAAAAGTGAATGCGCAGCAGTTCTGGTCATTTAGTAAGAAGATTGATGCTGATATCGAACGGGTTGATGGTACTGTACGAGATCACTTTTCTGATACTCTCATAGAAGATGTGTTTAAGGTCAAAGAATATGCTTTTGATTCACATCGCTTGCGCGACGTATTGCTTGAGAGAATTGCAAAGTATGATGATATTGCGATACAGACTGGTGAAGAGGTAACGCGGATAGAGAAAATGGGCGATGATACTCTCGGTGTAGCGACAGGCAAGCACGTGTATATTACTGATCGAGTATTCAACTGCACATATGCTCAGCTTAATAATCTGCATCGTCGCTCAAACCTTCCTTTGTTAGAGCTCAAGCATGAGATAGCTGAAATGTGCCTCGTAGAGCTCCCCCCAGAGCTTGCGACTATGGGAGTAACTGTCATGGACGGTCCATTTTATTCAATCATGCCGTTTCCTAGTCGAGGATTGCATACGCTGTCGCATGTGCGCTACACCCCGCATACTTCTTGGCAGGATAATGCTGATACGCCCGCACATCTGCACGACACTCATCGCTATCTCGATGCATATGCGATCGAGACGGCATACAAGAAGATGCATGCTGATGCCGTCAGGTACATGCCAAAATTAAAAGACATGAAACTGCGGGACATTATCTACGATGTAAAGACGGTTCTTGTTAAAAGTGAAAATGACGATAGTCGTCCAATATTATTTAAGTCTGACTTTGGGTTCCAGGGGTACAACTGTATAATGGGGGGGAAGTTGGATAATATTTATGATGTGTTTGTGGAGCTAGATACACTGTATGGTAAAGAAAACTAAGCCTCTCGTAAAAGACGATATATTTGTATCAGTTGTGGTTGTTTCGGCAAATTCGCAACAGGATTTTGCGGAGAGAATTATTGCTATCTCAGATGTGCTCGCTGCAAACTATACAAACTATGAAGTAATCATTGTCAATAATGGCATGCCAAGTGAAGCCAGTGCAGAGCTAACGGCACTTCTTGATGTATATCCATGCTTACGGATTGTGCATCTATCGCGCGCATCGAAATACGATACGGCAGTATTCGCTGGACTTGAGTTGGCGATTGGCGACTATGTATGTACTGTGAATCCTGCGACCGACCCGGTCGATACTATTACGAAAATGATTGCCACCAACAAGGCGAACGATGTCGTACAAGGAGTAAGCGAATTGCCACTCAGAGGGGTCTTGGGTCTACGGCTCGGACGGAGGGTTTTTTACTGGTATAACCGGAAGTACATTGGTGTTGATATACCTATCGATGGTACGTATTTTGCATCGTATAGCCGAGCGACAGTCAATGCTTTGATGGCATCGAAGCGCAGCCATCGTCATATTCGACATTTAGTGCGACTCGTAGGGTACTCTCCGGTTAGTCTTATGTATATGCCGCTACAAGACCCAACGCGTCAGCGAACTATGCGAACTGGCGTGATCGAGGCTTTGGAGATTGCCGCGAGTTACTCAACTCATCCGCTTCGCTTCGTGACGTGGCTTGGCTTTTTTGCAGGGATCATAAATATTATCTATGCAGTGTATGTTGTGATTGTAAATCTTATGAATGAATCTGTTGTCGCCGGCTGGACAACGATGTCGTTGCAGCTCTCGGGCATGTTCTTTGTCTTATTTGCTATCATGGTTATATTGGCTGAGTATATCGGTCGTATATTAGTAGAGAGTCAACATGAGCCTCAATATTATGTCGTCAATGAGCAAAGCAGTACCGTTGGAATAGCTGATCAAAAGAGAAGGAATATAGAGAGATAAAGTATGAAAGCTCAGAAGATTCGACAAGAAAATACAACATGGGAGTTTCCTGATTTTGAAGAAATGATTCTGCGTAAAAAGCAGCATCGTTACTGTGTTTGCGTGTTTGTTATCAACGAGGGCGAGCATATCCAAAAACAACTTGGGAGAATGAAGCAGTTTTCTAACCGGATTGATATTATTGTCGCCGATGGAGGGAGCACTGACGGTAGCTTGGAGAAGGATTTTTTAGAGGAGCAGCACGTACGCGCTCTGTTGACAAAGAAGGGGCCTGGAAAGCTTAGTGCACAAATGCGTATGGCGTTTGCATGGGCGCTTGATGAGGGCTACGAGGGTGTAGTAGTAGTAGACGGCAATGGCAAGGATGATATTACTGCATTACCCAACTTTATAAAGCTGCTTGATGAGGGCTATGACCACATACAAGGCTCTCGTTTTGTTCCTGGAGGTAAAGCGATTAACACTCCTTTGTCGCGAGAGGCAGGTCTGCATCTCATTCATGCCCCGCTTATTAGTTTGGCCTCACGTCAGCGCCATACGGATACCACGAACGGGTTCCGCGCCTATAGCGCAAAACTTCTTAACGATAAAGATATTGCGGTTTTTAGAGATATTTTCCAGACGTACGAGCTTCACTACTATCTGGCAATTGAAAGCTCGCGCAATAAACTGTATCGAACCATCGAGACTCCAGTTACTCGTAAATATCCCAAAAAGGGTAAAACACCAACCAAGATAAGTCCACTTAAAGGTAATGCGCACATTCTGAAGGTGTTGTTCATGGCTGTCGGCGGGAAGTATAGGCCGTAAGTGAAGCGTTTCTTGGGGTATGGTGGTATCTTGGGGCTAGTAACAGTAGGCTTATTTTTGTTGAATTGCCTTCTTTTCTATCCTGGGTATTATTCGGATGATTCAATACAGCAACTCAGTCAGGCGCTCCCTGGTGCATTGATCACGGACTGGCATCCTTCGGCAATGGTTATCGTATGGAGAACTCTTATTGCTATCACGGGAAGCCCGGCATCAATGTTGGTGGTCCAGTTGTTGTTGTTTTGGACCGCGGCTGGGTTACTAGCCTCTATTGTCTACAAGTCGAGCAAGGGGAACAAATATCTTTCGTTTGCTCCGCTTTTGATGGGGCTTCTGCCAATGACACTAGGCATATCCGGTGTCATTTGGAAG
>CAZGGJ010000008.1:0-39103 GCA_964525315.1 uncultured Candidatus Saccharibacteria bacterium
TAGTTGTACTTACATACCTAATTCTACTGGCTGTTCCGTTTTAGTTTAAGGTATCAGCAGGATTACAGGCTGTTAGCGTAAGTTGCTGAATAATCCGCTAAACCACCCTTGACGTGAGGCTGGTGGTTGCTTATACCTTGCGCTAGTATCTTGAACGGTATCTGGGTACGGAGGTAGCTCTAGCGTACGCACAATACCTCTAAGCACGCACTGTAGTGATACATCATCAAGAGTCGTTGATTCAGCTGGTTCAAGCTTTGACGGTAGAGAGGCAGGTAGCGGTCTAAAGTGATTTACTATGCGACTGCCCGCTCGCTGACGCGAAATTGTCATGACGCCTTCTGGTAAATTGTGCACACGGTTGGCTCTTAAATCACTCCAGAGTTGTGGACTTAGACCATCCACACATGGGTGTGCGAGGCGCGTTGTGAGGATTTGTGCAGTAAAACCCAGCTTGGCGATTTCGTCTTTTGCCACTGGCGGAGGGTCATTTATGTTCGGGTGCAAGTCATGTTGCACAAGGCGCAGCAACCCACTAAAGATACCTCGCTGACGAGACAATTCGGTGTCGGAGGCGGTAGGATGTTCGCCCGTAAACCATGAGTCGGGTGTCAATTCCCTATCCCATGATACGCCATTACGGCGGACGGCTACACCGTGTGTTCGTATGAGTCTTCGCACACTCGGGTTGTGAGTCATTATCTTTTCATTATATCACAATATGTAGCATCTTGTCAATGCTTATCACTTTAAGGTCGTAACCACTCCCACATCGCAATCCCAGCTGCGACGCCGACGTTGAGGCTGCGGGTGCTGCCGCGCTGGGGGATGGCGACGGTTTGGTCGGCTGCGGCGAGCATGTCGGCAGAGAGACCGGGGCCTTCGGCGCCAAAGACCAGGACGGCCTGAGGCGGCTTATCGACAGCCGTGATGTCGAGCGAGCCGGGCACATTGTCGACGGCAACAATACGCCGCGGACGGACTGCCGCTACAAACGACGCTATATCAGGGTGATACACCACCTCAAGGTACTTATCAGTCATCATAGCGCCGCGCTTGTTCCACTGGCGGCGACCTATCACATGCACGCGGCGGATGCCAAAGGCATTGGCGCTGCGCACGATAGTCCCCATATTGAAGTCGCGCTCGAGGTTCTCGATGGCAATTTCTAGTTCGACGCCACGTTCATCAAGCGCCCGCACGATATCGTCATGCGGCTGGCCCTTGAATTCGTCGGTGACATTGCGCGGGTCGTCCATAACGCCTAGTGTAGCATGGGCTAGTTGGGGTCGACGTATTTGAACGCTTTGCTGTACTTGTTGTAGATAGTTTCGAAGTTCTTGGTGAAGCTCTTGTGCACAGAGGCGCTTCGCAAGCGGAGGAGGACTTCGTTGTTGTGGCGCAGGCCGCTCGACGTAAGGTTTGGCGAGCCAGTGAAGACGATTTTGCTGCGGCGGTTGTCGGCATCCTTGTAGTCGGGGTCGTCATAGTAGCCGTTGATGGTAATGTATTTGTGGTGCATGTAGCGCTCGGTCTTGCCGCTCTTTTTGTAGCCGTCTTTGACGGTGATGGTGCTGGCCTTGCCCTTCTTGGGCGCGGTGAGAATGCGCAGGATATCCTTGTCCATGTTGGCCTTGTCGGTCACGACGCGTACGCGGCAGCCGTTGTCGGCGAGCGAGCGCAGCTTTTCGGCGACGGCTGTGCGGCTGGATGTCCACTTGAACATGGCGAAGTCGAGCGCAGTCTTGCCCTTGATACCATAACCACTTGCCGCGCCGGTGCAGCGGACTTTTTGCAGCATGGTGTAGTTCATGTCGTCGTCCAGGCCATCGGTCTTGCGCGGGAAGGTATAGAGGCGAATGCTGGAGCTAACGGCCATGTTGCGGTAGAGGTTGGCGCTTTTGGGCTCGCGCACCATTTGGTAAAAGTTATCGACGAGTTCGTCGTACAGCTTCTTGTTGCCAACGACAGTGTAGAGGTTGTTCCAGGCATAGGCGTGGCCAATACTGAGATTCGACGAGCTAACCATGCTGACGCGCTTGGCGCTGCCGGCGGTCGAGAACATGTAGATTTTCGAATGAACGGATGATTCGCTGTACTGCGAGGCACAGCTGTTTTTGCAGACTTTGACAAAGCTGCGACTGTTGTCGGAGACTGCCTTCGAACCGAGTGCTTTCTGTAGGTCGATGAGCGGCTTGGCAGGGTCTTTGTCGTCTCGTTCGTCGGCCTTTTTGAGGAGCTGGTCGCTGACGATGATTTGGACAATCACCTTGCGCTTGTGCGCGGCAATCAGCTTCTTGGCGGCTTGCGGGTCGCGGATAGAGTATGTCACGATGCGGATGACATTGCCCTTCTTGGTCGAGTCGATGGCGCCATACACCTTGTTTAGGATGGCCATGCGCTGAGATTTGCTCCCGTAGGGGTTGTTGAAGGTTGCGCCGGCTTTGGGGGTAGCAGCCAAGGCGTCATCGGTAAAATTGATTTGCTGGAGACTGGCAAAGGCAATGACAAAGACCATAAGGCCAAGAATAAGTCGCTGAAGAGTTGCTCGCATATCGTTTCCTCCGTCGTTGCTGGGTATATATTAACTAGTATATCATACTATGCTAAAAGATGCAAGCCGCGAAGCTTGCATCTTTTAAGGTAGTCACGCTCATTATTACTCAATCTTTGGTGCCGCGAAGAGGACTTGAACCTCCACGCCCTTACGGGCACTAGCACCTGAAGCTAGCGCGTCTACCAATTCCGCCATCGCGGCACGAAAGACCGGGTAATGTGCATATCGTACTCTAGTCATTTTGCCATAATACGCGCTGCGCGTCTACTCATATTCACGTTTCACGCAGCCGCCATCGCGGCGCAAAAGGCTGAGTAATACTAGCCAATTATATCACACGCCGATACTGTTGTCACTGCGGAGTTGGGCCACAAGGTCGCGCAGGTCGGGGCTGGACTTGACTTCGGGGTTGAGAATGCCGAGCGGGTCAAACACTTTGCGGATTTCGTCGACCATTTGGGCATATTCATCAGGCCAGCCGGCACGGACGAAGCGCGAGAGCAGCCTGCCCTCCCCGCTCGTTACTAGCCGTCCGCCATACTGAGCGACCAGGACATTGAGCTGGTCGACGATTTTGAGGATCTTTTGCTTGTCGCCGACCTTTTGTAGTGACAGCGTCGGCCGCAGCGAGTAGTAGCCAGTGAGCGGCGATCCGTAGAGCGGCAGTTCGACGTGGAGCGACTTTTCTATCTCGCCGAGGGCACCGCGGAACTCTTCGAAGCGCTCGAGCGGAATAAAGAAGCCGTCGAGTAGCAGCGGTGCGGTGCGGTCGGCCTGGAGCGGCGGAAGGGCGACGACGTCGACAATTGAGCGAATGGCTTCGAGGACGTCGCTGTCTTGCTTTTCGTTGGTGACGACGATAGCTTCGCTGTCGAACTTTTCGAGGAGTTTGAGGCCTTTCTTGAGCTGGCGCGTACGAGTGCGCTCGTTGAAGTCGTCGTAGCCAAAGAGGAGTATGGCGGCCGGTGCCGGCTTGTCGCCGAGCCATTCGTAGCTATTGCCCTGCTCGATAGCGCTAGCAAGGAGCCGACCATCGAAGTACTCGATGTACGACGGATCGGTCTTGGCAAGCTGGTCGACAGCGTCGCGAGCTTTTTCGACTGAGTCAAACATCACGGCTGCTCGTGCTGTTTCGGCGGGCACGAAGTAGACTTTCATGATCATTTCGCTGATGACGCCGAGCGTGCCCTGGCTGCCAACAAAGAGTGGCATCAGGTCGACCGAGCCGTCCTTGTCCTGGACGTCAATGATGCCCGGATAGCCGCCCTGGACGCTTAGTTCGCCCGAACGCAGTTTGGCGATGAGGTCGGCATGGTCTTCGAGCACGGCGTCGATACCGCGGTAAATATCACCTTCGCGGCCCTGCCAGCCCTTGCGCTTGCTCAGCTCGTGCTTCTTGATGCGGCCGGTCTGGATAACGTCGCCGCTGTCCAGTACAATTTCGAGTTTGTTGATCCACTGGTCGATGCGGCCGTACTTGAGCTCATAGCGGCTAGCGGGGTTGATAGCGACTTCGCCGCCGACGGTACCGCGGCCGTCAGTCAGCGGCGGAATAGCTGCGCCGTGAAGCCGCAAGGCATTGACGACCGACTCGACGCTAGCGCCAGGCTGCAAGCGGACGAGCTTTTGCTTGGTGTCGAACTCAAACACGCGGTTCATATAGCGCGACAGCGTGAGGCTGATGCCGCGGCCAATCGCCCCGCCGGTACTGTCGGTACCAAGGCCGCGCGCTGTTACTGGCATGGCATGGCCTTTTTCGGCGAGCTGCCATGCAAAGCGCAGTACTTTGCGGATATCGTTGGTTGTACGCGGATACACGACCATTTCGGGCGTACGCTCGAGGACGCTGCCGTCGTGGCTATGCCGCTCGCGGACATCGCGGCGCGTGACGAGTTCGCCGACAATATGGCTTTGTAAGTAAGCTGCAACTTTACTCATACTGATTCCCCTGACATATAGTTCCATGATAGCACATACCGCTTATGGATGCAGCAACAAAACACGCCTTTCCGTGCAGAAAGGCGTGCTGTGCTCAACCGTGCTGTCTAGCTAGAGTGAGCGGCGGCTTGCGATGTAGTACAGGCCGGCACCGACGAGGCTACCTGCACCCAGGACACCGTTGAGGAGTTCTTCTGGGCCAGTGGTTGGCAATTCCTCAGGTGTTTCAGGGGTTTCGGGAGTCTCTGGCGTAGGAGGGGTTTCTTCCTCTTCGCACTTACTGAGGTCGGTGGTGTATGGCGGCGTGTTTTCCTTGCCGCGGTCGACTTCTTCAACGATATCGGTATCGGTGTTGCAGGCCTTTACCTTCTCGCTTGTCTCAGTCGTGGCTTCGTCACAGTCGTCGGGGCTACCAGGGATGGTTGGCGTATCGACGCAGACGGTGTTGGTATGGGTACCGCTCATGTACTTGACGTACTTGGCTGGGACTGAGAACGTTTGCGATTCATCGACGCCGAGTTCAGCAATGGTAGTTGTCCAAGTGTTGCCGTTGACATTGGCACCAGGCAGAAGCTGGACTTGGCTTGGAGCAGTGTCTGTCACCTTGACGTTCTTGAGGGCGATGTTGCCCTTGTTGGCGACAGTGATCTCGTAGTTGAAGGTTTCACCTACGGCTACCTTGGCATGCTCTTCGCCATTCACCTTCTTGATGACTTCGATAGCTGGCTTGTCTTCCTTGCACTCAGGGCTATCTTTTGGCAGGTGCTCCTTGCCAGGGACAGGACAGTTGTCTTGCTTGATGGTGATGGTTACTTTACACTTGCTGTCTTCGACCGTCTTGGTCTTGCCGTCTACCGCTACTGTCAGCTTGACAGATGCGGTGTAGGTACCAGGCTTGGCGTAGGTGTGGTTGATGCTTGCACCGCCGGCGCTACTGCTGCCGTCGCCGAAGGCATAGGTGTAGTTGGTGATTTTGGCACCGTTCTTGGCGGTTGCCTTGGTGGTGAACTTGTACTCGTTACGCGTCGTGCCAATAGTGTCGGCAGTAAGCAGGTCGCAGGTATACACTGGCTTTGGTTTAGGGGCAGGAGGTGTGGCGCGAACAGGGTTGCCGCAGACCAGGAGGATCGCAGCGATGAAGCGGCCGTCCTTGTCGAAGTAGACAAAGGCGTCCAGCTTGCTTGACGAGAAGCGCTGCGAAGTAGGACCTTCGTAGTACTTCTTGCCGTCGATCGTCTTGGTAGTGCCGCCGTGCAGCTTGGTACGGCCAAGCGAATAGGCGTTGGTGGCGACTGTCTTGCCGTCGACAACCACGTCGCCCGACTTGGTGACATAGCCCTTCTTGCCGGCATGGTTCTTGACCATGCTGCTGCTGATGCCGTAGGCGCTGAAGATGTTGTCCAGGTCGCCCTTGCTGTTCTTGGTATATAGTTTGGCGAGCTCGCTTTCGCTGAGCGCACCACAGGTGATAATGGCGTTCGGACCGCACTCGCGAGTGGCAGCCTGTGCTGCATCACCCTGGCTGAGGCCATAGCCTACCAGGCCGGTAACAGCGGCCAGTACGCCGATAATGGCAATTTTTAGCTTATTCATAGTTCGTACACCTCCTCTTTCATGTACTATACCCCCATTATAGCGCATATTATGCAAAATGTCAATAGACTTATGTTAATAAAATTATTGACATACTGTAAGCTTTTTGCTACTATAAAAAGCAGATAAGGCGCGCGCGTTACTGTTATTGTATCAACCGCGTCTTTTCTTATTGTTAAGCAATACTCTGGATTGCATTTTCCGTTTCTCCGAATTGCCTCACCCGAAAGTCAGACAGATGAGCCTAGCTCATCTGTGACGTTGTGCCACAGGCACTTCTCACCTCCACACCCGGGTGAAGAATCACGTGTCTTCAAACCAAAGTAAAAACCAGGCGTAAAGCCTGGTTTTTACTTTGGTACGGATGAAAGGACTTGAACCTTCACGCCCGAGGGCACTAGGTCCTAAACCTAGCGTGTCTACCAATTCCACCACATCCGCATATTGACTGATGCAATGTGCAATCGAAGTTTTGCGTCATTCTTGGACGTTGCGACTATCACGAGAGTGGAATTGGTAGACAGGTCTACGAATTATCTCACGTTTCACGCAGCCACCACATCCGCGTAGACTCTGAATCCAGTTCAGAGTGACGGCTCGCTGCCGCGCTTGATTATAATACCAAAAAAGTGCTGCACCTGCTAGAGTTTCGCTGCGACAGGAGGGGTTGGGGCGCTAGGGCGCGCTCGACTTCCCCTCCTGCCGCGGATGTCCGTTTGCATCACCTTCCTTTCCGGATCTGTGATGTTCGCCAGACCACGAACGTGATGAGCGTCACGATCTGGATCACATCATCCACGGTACCGATAACCGGCACCGTGACGGTGGTGATTGCGTTGAGCGGCAGGTACGCTGCAAACGCAACCTTAAAAGGCAAATACTTCGCCCACTCTGTGGGCGAGAGGGCGCATATCATCAGCGCCCTCCAGAGTGGCATCGTCGGCGTACCGACGACCTGCCCCTCTGCGAATTGCTGTTGCTCCATTGCTTTTCCTTCTCTCGGTGGAAACGGATGAAGCTATGATACATTCAAAGTGATTATTTCGCAAGTTTATGCAAAAAATACAATTCTATCTTTCGACGACACCAGCCTCGTCGCATATGCGCGACCAGATAAGTGTTGTCGAGCCGAGGAGGAAGGGGTAAACCCTCGCCCTCCTCCTCGGCGTGCAGGGGATTTCCCTGACTTTGGTGTTTGGCTGTTTCATTGGAGCAGCAGCCAGCTCTTCTCTCAGAGGACTCACCCCTCCAGAGGAGGGTCGCGTCCATCGTCGGGTTTGACAATAATGAAGGGAGTCCCTTGCTGGACTGTGTCCTCCTCATCGTCCTTTGATGCTTCTCCGCCCAGGCGCTCGAGAATCTTCCGGTTTACATCCAGGGTTTGCCGGCCGATTTCGAGGCTCTTGTCGTCCACCTTTTGGGACCATAGGAACAGAGCTTTGAGATGCTCAAATTCCACGACATCCCTTAGCAGGACCTGTTGCCCTTTCCCATCTGCAACGACCAGCGTCACCGTCCTAAAGAGGACATCTAGGATGCTCGCTTTCGGAGTGACCATCTTGTTCCCGATGTCAAGGAGGTCACTTGCGCTTCCATCCGTGAAAAGTGCACCGAACGACACATCCTCCCCTTCTAGGGCGGTCGTGCCCGGCCGGAGGGTATAGTATGGCCTGGTGTTGACAGCCCACCGGGCGTACGATACTAGCACTCCCGCAGTGAAGAGCCCGATGACGACGAGACTGGTTACGAGCCAGTCTCCCCATATCAGCTGTGCCGCCACCATGCCGAGGACGATGGCGGGCATTGCGACGAACTGAGCATAGGCCACCTCACGTAGTCCCCCTTTTATGTGGCGGCGGTAGTGGTAAGTTGCGGGAGCATCGTCAGGCGCTCCCATCGAGCCACGGACAGAATTTGCCCGCCTGTCAAACCACCTCCAAAAGCGAACCCACCCGATCACGCCTGGGACGATAATGATCGCTCCTAGAGCCCAGTAGGCGATGTCGATGGGACGGAGCACCGTCCCAACAAAGACAACGACTGGGACCCAGCACGCCAGATAGATCAGGACCATTGCGATCCTGACCGTTGTGTTAAAAAGCGTCACTCGTCTCTCAAAGCGTGAGACGAGCGGGTCTTTCTTCCCGCCGGAGTCCTTCCGACGAAACAGCCCAAGCATGGCTTCCCCTCTCAAGAGAATCTTTGTCCCCGCGGTTGCGGTAGACATGGGGTTATTGTATACTTTGTGCCGCTAAACTCAAGCATAAGAGGTACTTATACTATACAAATATTCATGCTCACGCTTGCAAAAGAGGGTGGGAGGTAGTTAAGTAAGGGTGGCTAGCGAACCATCCATATTCACCTTCTATATTCCAGCTAAGAAAGGGGGTGATGGCCATGGACTCAACTACCACAAGTCTGCTTGTGTTCTTGGGCGGACTTCTTGCGTATTGGCTGATACGCAAGACAAAGGGACCGATCTGGTTTTCCGTAAAGGTCGTGGTTGCCCTGGTTATAATAGCGGCTGGCATTCTGTTTGTCAGCTACCTCTCCGGCGAAAGTGGGAGAGGTGTGATTGAGGCTATCCTCGGGTTCCTCAAGGGGATCCTGTGGGGTGTCGCGGTGGCCTTTCGAGGAATCGCACACGGCCTTTTCTGGTTGCATGACCAGATCGGCTGAGGCCCCTATTTCGCTAGCCAAGCCGGCGGCCCCGCAATCGCGCGGGGTCGCCGGCAAGCGAAACTTTCGTGATTTTATAAAATGTTGATTTAGAAGCCCATTTCGATTGCGTATGTGAGCATACAAAGCAAACCCTAACGACGAGCGTCATGTGCATTGCATGGATTTGCGTAACCAGGCCTTTCATCCTTAGGGAATTGTTAGGTTTGGAGTACTGCCTATCGAGGATAGTACGCTATAATAGATAGCATGAATCAAGCCTTTATCGACGGACAGAATCTGTATTTCAACACAAAATCCTACGGCTGGAAGATTGATCTAGCTAGATTCCGTGTCTACCTACGAGAGAAATACAATGTCGACAAAGCCTACTACTTCCTCGGGGCAGTAGATAATGCCAACGAGAAGATTTATAGCAGTATTCAGGAAGCAGGCTTCATCCTCATATTTCGTGAACATAACCAAAGCATGATTGGCAAAAAGAAAGGTAATGTCGATACAGACATCGTTTTCTCGATCATGGAAAAGATTGCCGAGCGTGAGAAATTCGACAAAATTGTGCTTGTCTCTGGCGATGGTGATTATTTCAAGATGGTACAGTACCTCGCCATGAAAGGTCGCTTTGCAAAGCTGCTCGCACCGAACAAAAAGTCAATATCGTCGCTCTACCGACCACTTTCACCTCAATACACAGACTTTCTGGATAGACCAGATATTCAGCGTAAGATTGCCTTACAGCGTAAGAAAAAATAGCCAAACAAAAAAGCGGGTTCTTCTTAGGTATTTCTCCGTTCGAATTGCCCGCATCGGTATACTCTTATATTAGCAAATGCTGTGCGAAAAGTCAATATATGCGACAATCTGCGACCTGGTACAGCCTGAGTCTCAAAGCCCCCTGCTTCCGTCACCCTGAACTCGTTATCGCTTCGCTCCTCCGCCTTCTCGCTACAGTACAAGCAAGCTTGTCTGTAGCTTCGTGCGGCTATGCCAGCATCCAGTCAATAATGTAATTAACTGATTATTTATCTACTGGATCTTGAATCAAGTTCAGGATGACGGCAGGGGCGAGAGGAAGGCTTTGAGACCACGTATGTGCAACCAAAAGGCAGCACTGTAAGCGTGCTGCCTTTTGATTTGCGGCTGTTGACTTAGAAGCCCATCTCGATGGTGCACGTCAGGGCACTGATCTTGCCTGCGCGGGTGTCGTAGGTGGCGTCGGCGAATACTTCGGTGTGTGTTGAGCCGTCCTCCATGGGGTATGAGCGGATGACTGGCACGGTGATGAGGTGGCCGTTACGCACTGGCGAACCAGAACTGTAGACCGTGTTGGTAACACCGTTTTGGGCGCAGAGGATAGGGTCTGCGTTGACAGGCCGTTCGAGGTACTTGGCGGCCTTGTCGGTAGTATAGGTATCTTTGAAGGCCTTTCTGTTAGACTCCCAGTCTCCTGGGGTATCGATGTTAGGCACCTTGCTATTCTGCCAGTACTCGCCATACGCATGCTTTACATACTCCTTGGCCTCATTCACTTCCTTGTCGGAGCTTTCGCCAGCGAAGCCGTAGGCACAGTAAGCGCCACTATCCTGCAGGCATGGCTGAACGCGTTCGACTTGCTTGGCAAATTCCTCGTGCTTGCTGTCAAACAACTGCTCATTGGGCGTGAGTACGCGTAGGTATACGATGGTTGACGATGCTGCGCTCACACCTTCGGCGTCTTCTACGGACGTCGTGAGAAACTCTATGGTGTCCCCTACCTTCACGCTTGCGAGCGAGCTTTCAGCGGTGCCGATGACGACAGGCGCGTTGCCAAGCAGTGTAAAGTCGGACACTTCGGTGCTGCCGTCGAAGTCGTAGTGCTGCGAGATTTTCAGGCCGCCATCGGTATTCTTGGCGACGACCTTTCCACTGGCTAGAAAGCCAATTATCTCGTCGGTGATGCCGCGCTCGGCGAGCAAGGTATTGAAGTTTGGCTGGGTGATCGACTCGCAGTAGCCTTCTGTCCAGCGAAGCATTTCGTCGGTACTGATAGTGGCGCCGTCCTTGAGGCGGAACCACATTACCTGGTCGGCGGCGTCTGCGGCTGCGTCGGAGGTGCTACAGTTGGTGGTTTTGATGGCGACGACTCGTTTGCCGTCCGGTTGGACGGTTTCTTGGTAGCCAAAAATGTTCTTGAGGTCAAACGGCTTGGTGAAGCCGCTCGTGGCGGCGTAGGCAACGCCTCCGCCGATACCTATGAGTATCATCGCGGCGATCCCTGCGATGAGTGGTGCGTGTCGAAATTTCATCTTCTCGGTTCCCTTCTGGCTCGCGGTTGGCTGAGCCTTGAGTTCAGCAACTACTCGAGCGGTGAAATCTGAGGATAATTCGCGCCGCGGACGAGGAAGTGCCTGCCCGAGCAGCTTATCAATATCTTTCATGATAGCTCCTTTCGTAGTTGGTTTTTCGCCCGGTGAATCCAGCCTTTGACCGACCCGACTGGCTTGGCCATCGAGGCAGCAATGTCTTCGTAGCCCATACCTTCGATATAGTAGAGGTCGAGGACGGCCCGATAGCGCGGCTCAAGTGCTGCGATGGCAGCTGCGAGCTCTTGGTATTCGGCCTGTTGGTCGGGTGTAGGATGCGGCGATACGTAGCGCTCAAGCGACAACTCTCCTAGCTGCGAAGTATGCTTATGTGCGCGCAGATAGTTAAGGGCTTTGTTGGTGGCTATCCTGAACAGCCACGTACTGAACCGCTTGGATACATCGAACGTTTCAAGTTTGTAATAGGCGGCAATGAAAGCCTCTTGGGTAATGTCCTCGGCGGCATCTTCATCGCGCAGTATAGCAAATGAGTGACGATAGAGTGCTGATTTGTATCGTTCGACAAGCTGACCGTACGCGTCAGCGTCGCTTTGTTTGCTTCTGGCAATTAACTCGTGTTCGTCTATTTGCATACCCTATATACACGCCGTGTGGTCGCTTTGTTACAAAATCATATAAAAAACGCCTCACTCGGAGGCATCTCGGCGATACAGAGTGAGATTCGCGTTACCATAACTACGATTGTCCACCACAACAATGTCGTCTTGTGCAGGAACCTCACCTGTATCTGTATGTGATAATACCATAAGCCCATTGGGTTTGAGAAGCCCAAAAAGCCGCTTGACTGTGGAAAACTGCGCGTCGTGGTATGGCGGATCGGCAAAAATGATGTCGTACCTCTGGGAACTACCGCCTGTATCGAGCCACGCTGCGACTGACGAACGCACTAACTGCGCATGCGATGCGCTGAGCAGATCGATGTTCTCTTGCAGGACTTTCTGGGCCACACGGTCGCGCTCGACGAACGTGGCTTCCCGTGCACCGCGGCTGAGCGCCTCGAGCCCGATTGCCCCAGTGCCGGCGAAGGCGTCGAGGACAACTGCGTCTACAACCTCGCTACCAATGCTGTTGAACAAAGCGTTGCGTACTCGTTCGCTCATAGGGTGCGTACGGCTGGTCCGCGGCGCGCCAAGTGTCCGGCCGCCGTATTTGCCTGCGATGAGCCGGATGTTCACCTGGGCCTACCCTCTGCACTGCGGCGGTAGCTGTCGTACCAGGCAAGCGTCACGGCGCGGATGATAGTGGGGAGCAACTCGCGGGAAGTTTGCCAGGCGAGGTTATGCGTCCAGCCTTCGGCTTTGAACTGGTCGTACATATGGAGGCTGTCGACGTGCTTGACCATGTCGATGTAGAGCGACCGGAAGCCGCGCCGCTGCAGCTCGTCAGTGTCGTGCGCGTCCAGGGCCGCGTCGCTAAAGCGCAGCGGCTTGGCTGTGGTGGCAACGCCCGCCTCAAAGAGTGCGTGCGTGGTCATAATGCCTTTGGCGCCCCAGTATTTCCAGTTGTTTTGGACGAATGCCTTACGCGAGCCGTCGCCGGTCATGATGATGCGGCTGCGAAATTTGTCCTTGCGGTGGTCGCTCGCTCGGAGGTCTTTGACCTGCTCGTCGAGCGGGTCGTGGTGTGCCGGTGTGAGACCGTCGGTGACTGCGTGGGCGAGCCAGGCGGCTTCGAAGGCAGCGCGCACGTGATTGTCCTCTCGGAGGGCCTTCGTAAGGTTGGCGCTGTGGTCGTCGATCGCCTGCAAGAGCTGGTCGTCCTGACTGATGCAGGTCGGGTCGATGAAGTGCCACGGTTCGTCTCGCCCGGGGCTCTTCATCTTGATGCCGTCGGGGCCGCGCGAGCCTTCGAAGTGCAAAATATCCGTGATAGCAGGAAATGCCACCTCTGGCCTGAGGTATGGCTCGAGGTGTCGGCGCGCGACGCGGTCGATTTTTTGGTGCGTGCCAATGACACGACCGGAGCGGGTCTGCTTCGGGACGGGGCCAAATGCGTACAAGTTAGAATACCTTTTAATTTAATGTTGTGAGCCGTTGATAATACTGTACTTGCTCAGCTAACTGTGTATATTGTAGCAAGTTTTCGCCAGACTCAGCGAACTTTCGAGCGGCCTTTTGAGCGCGGGCAATGAGGTCGGTGTCGGCCAGGGTGGCTATCTGGAGGTTGAGTGCGCCGTGCTGTGCCCGGCCGTAGATTTCACCGGGACCGCGCAGCTGTAGGTCGACTTCGGCGAGGTAGAAGCCGTCTTGCGAACGCTCGATTTCGCGTAGGCGCTCGCTGGGTTTGCTGGTGGTCGAGAGCATCAGGTAGCAGTAGCTCTGGTGCTCGCCGCGTCCGACCCGACCGCGCAGCTGGTGCAGCTGGCTCAGGCCGAAGCGGTCGGCGTTCTCTATCATGATGACGCTGGCGTTTGGCACGTCGACGCCGACCTCGACGACTGTAGTGCTGACGAGGATGTCGTACTTACCTGCTTTGAAGTCCTGCATGACCTGCTCTTTCTCGTCTGGCTTCATTTTGCCATGCAGTAGGCCTATCTGGCGGTGGCCGAAGACGGAGTTCTGCAGGCGCTTGTACTCCGTCTCGACACTCTTGAGGTCGTTGTCAGGGTTGTCGTCGATGAGACTGCAGATGACGTAGGCTTGGCGGCCTTTGGCAATCTCGGCGTCGATAGCACTGTAAATCGACTTGGCAGATACTGGCGACACGAGTTTGGTCTGGATGGGCTTGCGGCCAGCTGGCAGTTCGTTCAGGATGCTGACCTCTAGCTCGCCGTAGACGGTCAGTGCCAGGCTGCGCGGGATGGGCGTGGCAGTCATCGAGAGGAGGTGTGGCAATTTGGCGGATTTATCGAGCAGACGCTGGCGCTGCTCTACCCCGAAGCGATGCTGTTCGTCGATAACCACGAAGCCCAGGCGCGCGAACTCGACCTTGTCCTGAAATAGCGCGTGCGTGCCGACCACGACGTCGATGCTCCCTGCGGCGAGCTGCTCGTACATCATGGCGCGGGCTTTGCCTTTGACGCTCCCCACCAGTAGTGCGACAGTCACGCCAAATGGCGCCAGCAGGCGCTGGAGCGTCTCGGCATGCTGCGTGGCCAGTATCTCGGTCGGGGCCATAAGTGCCGTCTGATAGCCTGCGGCTGCTGCCGAGCGTGCTGCCAGGCCGGCCACGACGGTCTTGCCGCTGCCGACGTCACCCTGGAGCAGGCGGTTCATCGGCGTGCCGCGCTCAAAGTCCTGCACGATATCCCACGCCGCTCTTCGCTGCGCACCTGTCAGTGCAAAGGACAGTCCTTTGACAAAGTCCTGCACAACCTTGGCGTCGAAGGGGATTTGCCAGCCGTCGAGCTGGCTATTCGCCTGCTTGTTCAGCTGGCTGGCGAGGAGGAGCTGGAATAATTCTTCAAAAGCCAGGCGGTCGCGTGCTGCCCTTACCTCCTCAAGTACCTTCGGGAAGTGCATGGTCGATATCGCGTCGGCGCGGCTCATCAGACCTTCGCTCTTGACGACGCTCGGTGGCAGCGTCTCGGGCAGCATAGTCATAAGCGGGCGCAGCTCCTCGAGGACTTTGCGCACCAAGTGGCTCTTGAGGCCCTTGATTTGGTGGTAGACCGGCAAGAGACGGTCGGTCTGGACCGGCATATCCTTGGCGATCTCGGCACTCGGGTTGCTTAGCTGGTAGCTTCCACGCGAGTATTCGAACTCGCCGCTGAAGTAGAATTCGTCATCAGTGCCGCCGAGCTGCTGCTCGCGGTACGGCTGGTTGAACCAGATGGCATTTACCTTGCCGCTGTCGTCGGCCAACACGGCAGTCGTCAGCCGTAGACCGCGCCTGACTGGCCGGGTGCTGATGGCTTCGCAGCGCGCCTTTATGGTCACCTTGCCGGGCTTGAGGTCGGCGATGCTCGTCAGATGCGTAAAATCCTCGTGTCGCATGGGCAAAAACGTCAGCAAATCGCCAACCGTCGTCAGTCCAGCCTGCTGCAGCTGTGCAAACGTCCGCGGGCCAACGCCCTTGATTTGGTCGAGTTTGGTGGCGAGATTCATCTGATACTAGTGTAGCAGGTTCTAGAATAGCCGCGAGTAGTCCATCCGCGCATAGATAACCCGTGTGATTATCACCTCACTCTTGCTAGCGCGATAGATGATCTGGTAGTTACCCGCAACCAAGAGTCTATACCCTGCCAGCTTATCTGACACATCGCCGAGCTTCGGTCCACTGAGTGGAAAATCGCGTAGCATATCGATTCGGCGCAGAAGCGACCTGACTATACGCTTGGCTGCTTCAGAATCGGACAAATCTTTTGCAATGTAGTCGTGAATGTCGGCCAAATCTTCTTTTGCCGCCTTATCAAACACGATGTACATTTAGAGCGTCGTCCCGAAATGCTCCGCGACCGACTCGATTGACTCCCGTGGGTGGCCCTTGCTACGGTCTTCGCCCTCGCGAATCAAGTCTGCAAGCTCAGCGATAGCCGCCTCACGGTCGAAGTCGTCATCTATCCGCGATATCCGGTACGCACCGCGCCCATTACGCGTCAAGTAGACAGACTGCCCGACGTCAACCTTATTGAGTACATCGGTATAGTTTCGTAGGTCAGAGATGGGGAGTATTGTCGTCATGCTTTAATTGTAGCAGGATTCACATGCGACCACAACAGCAAATATAGAACCCAGGGTCGATTGGCCCTATTCAGCGTTATCAGCCTTTTGCATTGTAGTCGTTTGCTCGGTATTCCAGTCTGATGCTAGAGTGTTCATGAGCTATCAAGTCCATCTTCTCATTATAGCACATTTCTCTATAAAATGCAAGCAAGCTGCCTACTTACCGACGCGAGCGAGGAGTTCGCCCTCGAGGTGGCGGGACATGGCTTCAAGCTGACGTTCGACGCGGGCGTAGTCGGCTTCGGGGTCGGTGGTCGAGGCTTCGTACCATTGGTTGTAGAACTTCAGTATCGGTTCGGTGCCACTGGGGCGGATGGTCATGCGGCGGCGCGTATCGCCGAATTCGAGCACGTAGACGTTGCCGCGGATAGCATCGATTTCGCTTGTATCACCGCTCGTTAACTCGGTGCGAATGCCGCTTTGGTAGTCGAGCACAGCAGTGACTGCTTGGCCATCAATTTCTGCCGGCGGCTGCTCACGAATGCTGGCCATGATAGCTTGCATTTCGGCAAAGCCTTCGGCGCCTTCGCAGCGCATGGTATCGAGGCGTTCGACGAACAGGCCATACTCTTGGTAGAGCTCAAGGAGGCGGTCGTAGAGCGTCTTGCCTTGAAGCTTCTGCTCGGCAGCAGCCTCGGCAAGGAGCAGCGAGGCACTAGCACCATCCTTATCGCGAACGTAGCTGCCTTTGCACATGCCAAAGCTCTCTTCGGCGCCGAGGAGATAGTGCTCGTCGGGGCGTAGTTCGATTTGCTCGACAATCCATTTGAAGCCAACATGCAAGTTGCCTACAGTCTTGACGCCGAAGCGGCTGGCAATTGCTGCCAAGAAGTCGGTCGTGACAATGGTTTTGGCAATGTAGTCGCCGTCCTTTAGCTCGCCAGTCGTCTGGAGCTGGCGCAGCATGAAGTCGACACCGAGCGCGGCTGACTGGTTACCAGAAAGGTAGATAGGCTGGTCGTCTTGACGAACCATGACACCGAAGCGGTCGGCGTCGGGGTCGTTCGAGATAGCAATGTCGGCCTTCTCGGCGAGCATGAGTGCGACGACGCGGTCGTTGGCGACTTTGGCCTCGGGATTAGATTTGCCGCCTTCGACTGTCGGGAAGTGTCCATCCGGCACCATTTGTTCGCGCTCAGGTAGTACAGTGAAGCCTGCTCGCTCAAGTACCGGCAGTGTATTAGTCTGCCCTGCCCCGTGGAGCGGTGAATACGCAATGACAAGGTCGCGGGAGTCGCTGACGGCCTCTGCAAGCACAGCGGCATAGTATTTGTCGTCGACGTCGCTGCCTAGGATGGTAATTTTGCCCTCGCTGACGGCTGCGTCAAAGTCCGGTTCGGCATGGATTTCTGTTACGGCATCGGCCATGTCGAGCACGCCCTTGTCATGCGGCGGCACCAGCTGCGCGCCATCGCTCCAGTAAGCCTTGAAGCCGTTGTCCGGCGACGGGTTGTGACTAGCAGTAATGACGATGCCAGCAGCGCAGCCGAGCTCGCGCACAGCAAAGCTCAGCTCAGGAGTGGAGCGAAACGAGTCGAATATGTATGTCGTGAAGCCATTGGCGGCGCAGACGCGCGCAGCGTACTGGCTGAGTTCGGGCGAGCTGAGGCGGGTATCGCAGGCGATGACAATACCTTTTGAAGGAGCTTCAGGATCGGCGGCCTTGGCGTAGTCGCAGAGTACCTGCGTGGATTCGCCGACCGTCACGCGGTTGATGCGGTTGGAGCCTGGCCCGAGGGTACCGCGGCGACCGCCAGTGCCGAACTCGATGACCTTGAAGAAAGCATCTTCGAGGTCTTTCCAGCGCTCGTCGGCAATCATCGTCTCGATGTCGGCCTTGTACTCGACGTACTTCGGCTCGGTCAGCCAGCGCTCAAGGTTATGGATAGCTGATGCAGACAAATGTTCGTGGTAGGCGTTCATAGGTGCCCTCCTTTTCGTGCAGTAGTGCTAATATATCGAGACTTTATTATAACATGACGTGGAGCGGCAACATGCGTATCTGCTAGTCAGGCTCGAACGAGGACGAAGCTGTTTTTGCCTTTTTTTAGTAGGCTCGTAGCAGTAAGCTCGGCATCATCAGTGATTTTTTGACCGTTGACCGATACGGCGTTACCAGTAATGAGGCGTTTGGCCTCGCCATTGCTGCTAGCGACGCCGGCTTCGACAAGCGCGGTGATGACGGTCTGCGGGCCGACGGTCGGGATTTCGGCTGCAAGGGCGTCGAGGTCGGCCGTATTGAGGCTGCTGACGTCTGCGCCGCCGAAGAGCACGGCGGTCACGCGCTCGACTGACTCGCGGCGGTCTCGGCCGTGGACGAGGTCGGTGACTTCGCGGGCGAGGGTCTTTTGCAGCGCTCTCTCGCCTGGGTTGGTGCGATGATTGGCGATGAGGCTCTCGACGGTGCCGCGGTCGAGCAAGGTGTAGATTTTGACCAAATCCTCACTGGTTTCATCGTCGCAGTTGAGCCAGAATTGGTAGAACTTGTAGGGACTCGTCTTGGCGGGGTCAAGCCAGACCGCACCGCCTTCGGACTTGCCGAATTTGACGCCGGTTTGTTTATTGACAATCAGCGGCGTCGAGAACACATGCGCCTCGCCGCCCTCGATGCGGCGAATGAGCTGCGTACCCGAGAGCATATTGCCCCACTGGTCGCTGCCGCCGAGCTGAAGTGTAGCGCTCTTTTCGCGGTAGAGATGCAAGAAGTCGTAGCCCTGGATGAGCGCATAGCTAAACTCTGCGTAGCTAATGCCCGCTCCGCCCTCGCCAATGCGCGCTTGGACGAACTCGCGGTCGAGCATTTGCGTTAGTGGTGCGTGCTTGCCGACTTCGCGCAGGAAGTCGAGGTAGTTGATGTCCTTGAACCAGTCGTAGTTGTCGACGATGTCGAAGTCTTTGCCGGCAAATATCGTACGGTACTGCTCAGCGATGGCAGCCTTGTTTTTGGCAATCTCGTCCAGCGTCTTGAGGTCGCGCTCTTGCTTCTTGCCATCTGGGTCGCCAATCATGCCAGTAGCGCCGCCAACGAGTAGGATGGGCTTGTAGCCGTGGTCGCTAAAGTGGCGGACAAGCATTGCCGCCGCGAGATTGCCTATCTGCATGCTGTCAGCACTCGGGTCGACACCGAAATAGAAAGTCCTGGGCTCAGCGTCTAATTCGTTGATATCGGCGAAGGTCATTTGGTTGACAAACCCGCGCCACGACAGCTCTTCTGATAACGTCGTCATGAACTCATCCTTTCGTATTACTAGTGGTATGGTATCACGAAAATCCGCTTCCATAAACCAAAATAGTGCTATACTAGGGAGTAATATTGCTTATGGGAGCGAATTAAGACTGTATGAAGAAGGCTGCGAAAAAAGCAAGCGCGCTGAAGGTGTATTCCAATCTGTCGCGTAAGCGCAAAACCAAGAAAGATACCAAGGCTCGCGAAAAGGCCGAGTACTTGGCGAGCCTGCCGAAGCATCCGGTGAAGCGCTTTTTCTATCGGCTCCACCCGAAGCGCGTTATCAAGTATTGGTTCTCCAAGCGCGGACTGTTTATGGCGCTCAAGCTGCTCGGCGTATTTATCCTGTTCTCGGCGCTGCTCATAGGTGCGATATTTGCCTACTACCGCAAGGATATCGAGGCCATTCGCCCCGGTAAAATAGCCGAACGCGTGCAAGATACCGTCACCAAGTACTACGACCGCAATGGTGTGCTCCTCTGGGAGGACAAAGGCGAGGGCGACTACCGCCTGACGGTCAAGGGCGACGAGATCAGTACCTATATGAAGCAAGCAACTATCGCTATAGAGGACAAGGACTTCTATCATCATGGCGGCGTGAGCCCTAGCGGTATCCTCCGATCGCTCTTTAATAATGCCCAGGGCGGCTCTGTCCAGGGCGGCTCAACCCTAACGCAGCAGCTGGTCAAGCAAGTCTTCCTCGCTGACGAGGCGCATAAGCGCGGTCTCGACGGCATCCCGCGCAAGATCAAAGAAGTCATCCTGGCTATCGAAGTTGAGCGAATGTACACCAAAGACCAGATTCTCAATCTCTACCTCAACGAATCGTCGTACGGTGGTCGGCGTAATGGTGTAGAATCTGCTGCGCAAACGTACTTCCACAAATCCGCCAAAGAGCTGACGCTGGCGGAGTCTGCTATGCTTGCGGCGATTCCTAACTCGCCCAGCCTCTACGACCCATATACGGGCGATAATGACGCGCTCATCAAGCGGCAACACCTGGTGCTTGAAAGCATGGTAACGTCTGGTTATATCAGTCGTGCTGACGCGGATGCCGCCAAAAAGATAGCTGTCATCGATCAGCTCAAGCCACTCGTTGACCAGCTCAAGGATATCAAGGCGCCGCATTTCGTGCTCATGGTACGCTCTCAGCTCGAACGCGAGCTCGGTAAGGCGACGGTGGGTCGCGGCGGCCTGACCGTGAAGACAACGCTCGACTATCGCATCCAGAAGAAGCTCGAGGAGTCTGTCAAAACGATGTTTAAGTCCTCAACACCTGCCGTTGCCGGCTTTACGAACGCTGCTGCGACGGTCGAAGACGTCAAAACCGGTCAAATCGTTGCACTTATGGGAAGCCGCAGCTTTGACTATCCCGGCTTTGGCCAGGACAATGCAGCCACGGCATTTATACAGCCCGGCTCGACGGTCAAGCCCCTTGTCTTTGCTGCCCTCTTTGGCAATCACGGCGCTGACGCGCAAAACTTCGGCAGCGGCTCGGTTCTTGCCGATGATCGCGGTGCCGACGCCATTTATGGAGCACCCCTCAAAAACTGGGATGGCCGCTACTTGGGCGGCATCAATATTCGCCGTTCGCTCGCCTTGTCGCGCAACGTCCCCGCTGTCAAAGCAATGTACATCAATGGCATTCAGCCAACCCTCACCACCATTCGCGATATGGGCGACAAGAGTTACTGTACGCAAGGCGTAGAAGTGCAAGCCGGCCTGGCATCGGCCATCGGCGGCTGCGGCGCGAAGCAAGTGGAGCACACGAACGCCCTAGCCTCACTGGCCCGGCTTGGTACCTATAAGCCGTATTCAACTGTACTGGAAGTCAAAAACAGCCAAGGCGACACGCTCGTCAAGTACAAGGATGAAAGCAAGCAAGTTGTTGACCCGCAGGCTGCCTATATCGTCAACGATATCCTCTCGGACGACAATGCACGTGCTGCACTTCATGGCCGCAACGTCTACGGTTTGGTCGTGCCTGGCGTACGAACCTCGGTCAAGACCGGTACCTCCGACCTGGGCGGCGAACCAAAGGACCTCTGGGTTGCCTCCTACAGCCCGGTACTATCGATGACAACCTGGCTTGGCAATCCAGACAGCCGCGTTCTCAACAACGCGAACTCGTCCTTGCCTGCGCCGATCATTGGGGCGGTTATGGAATACGCTCATAAGGAGATATACGCCAAGGACGGCCGCTGGAAGCCAGGTGACTGGTACAAAGAGCCCGCTGGCATTCAGCGCATAGGCGGTGAATTGTATCCGTCGTACTACAACAAGAACCAAGCACAGTCGAGCACCAAGATGGTATTTGACCGCGTCTCCAAAAAGCGCGCCACCAGTTGTACGCCTGATAGCGCCAAAATAGAAATCGCGGTTACCGCCTACACCGACCCCATCACCAAGAAAAAGTCATACCTGTCGACAGACGGCTATGACCCAAGCAAGACGGACGACGCTCACAAATGCGGTGATGCGACACCAAATATTTCGCTCTCGGTGAGCGGCAACCAGATCATCGTCAACTACACGCCCGGCAAATTTACTCTCAAGAACGTATCGGTCAAAGTAAACGGTCAAGCCTACAAGGATTTCCCGGTTGACGGCCCCGGCTCGCGCACCTTTACGCTGCCGAATACTGGTGAGGCAGTGACAGTGAGTGCTACCGTCACTGACGAAGGCTACTATACGGCAAGCGATACCAAAACGAGCAGTTGAAGAGGCATCGGACGACGAAACCGGCGGTAATCCGCCGGTTTTTGAAGAGCAACACGATACAGGACCTACTGTTTATTCACGAGGGCAATCAGTGTATCTTCGCGCGACTTGCGAGCCTGCATAGAGCGCCGAGGCTGTTCTGATGAACGCTGCTTGGCAGCTTGAGGCTGTTGAGGCTTAGAAGAGTGTTCGCTAGCCTGCTTCGGTTTTGCTACTTGCGGGAGGGTGCTCTGCTGAGCGGCTTGTTTAGCTTGAGGAATTTTCGACTCGGTCTTGCGTCGGCCGCGCGGCTCGGCCGTCAGCTTCTTTGTCGTCGCAGTCGCTGACTTCCCGCCGATAAGCCGCGCAAACATCATACGCCCGGCGGCTGTCTGTAGGTTGCGGATAACTTCGACCTCGACTTCCTTGCCGATGTGCGACTTGGCGTGCTCGACCACCACCATCGTCCCGTCAGCCAGGTGGCCAACTGCCTGGTGGCTGTCTGAACCTTGGGTAGTCAGTACAAGGCGCAGCATGTCTCCTGGGAGGTATGACATACGCAGCTTTTGCGCCAGCTCGTTGATATTGAGCACCTCGATGCCTTCGACTTGCGCGACCTTATTGAGGTTGAAATCAATTGTGCAGAGCAGCCCGCCGCGCTTTTTGGCGAGTGCAAGCAGCCGCTCGTCCACGCCTTCGCGGGCGCGGCTGCCGTCTTGCAGGATGCGTACTTCGACCCTGGTCAGCGCCTGTAGCTCATTGATGAGGTCGAGGCCGCGCCGAGCACGCTCGCGCTTGTCGCTATCGCCGCCATCGGCGAGCAGTTGCAGCTCGCCTACCACTGTGCGAGGGATGACAAGCACGCCTGGCACGAAGCCGGCTTCGGCGATCGGCAAAATCCGTCCGTCCATAAGGACCGACGTGTCGACATAAATCGATGGACGCTTGCTGTGTGATGATTGGGAGCGAGATTGTGAGACGAGATAGCTCGTTTCGGCTGCCACTACAATGAGTAGCGCCAGCATGCTGATTTCTATAGTGGTCACTAGGGACTCTCCTTACTGTTTGAGGTGGTCGATGAGCGCCTGGCGCATATCTTTGACCGCCTTGATAAATGTAGTTGTTTTACTGCCCATTCGCGTAGGATTTGGCCCGATGGCGTAGGTAAAGCCGAGCTTTTTCGCCTCGCTAATACGCTTGTCCATAGAGGTAACGCTGCGTACTTCACCGCCGAGGCCTACCTCGCCGAACACGACTGCGCCGGTAGCGAGGCGTCGTCCGGCACTGGCGCTGGCTATGGCCATACAAACTGCCAGGTCGGCTGCCGGGTCGGTGAGTTTGATGCCGCCCACCACGTTGATATAAATGTCTTTATCAGATAAATTCAGCTTGGTGCGCCGTTCGAGAACAGCGATGAGCACATTGAGGCGGTTCAGGTCAAACCCGCTGGCAGTCCTTTTAGGATACCCGAAACTCGTCGGATTGACAAGGGCCTGAATCTCTACTAGCAGCGGCCGCGTGCCCTCCACAGTCGCGAAGACGATAGAGCCGTCGGCATCTTGGCGCTCAGCCAGCAGTGCCGCCGATGGATTTTCGACTGTCTCGAGGCCTTGCTCGCCCATCTCAAATATCGCCGCTTCACTGGTCGAGCCATAGCGGTTTTTGACTGCCCGGACAACCTTGAAGCCGCCATAGCGATCGCCTTCGAACTGCAGCACGACGTCGACCAAGTGCTCTAGCACCTTTGGTCCGGCGATAGAGCCTTCCTTGGTGACATGCCCGACAAGGATGACTGCCGCACCCGCCTCTTTGGCAGCGCGAATAATGACATTGGACGAATTGGTAATCTGGCTTACTGTGCCCGGTGCCGACGTGATTTCAGCGAGACCAAGCGTCTGGATGGAGTCGATAATGACGAGTTTGTAGCCGCCGGCCCGGATAGTCGCGGCGATATCATTGGCGCTGGTGCTCGCGACGAACGACAGCTGGTCTTGTGTGTGGGCACCGAGCCGCTCGGCCCGGAGCTTTACCTGGCTGGCGCTCTCCTCGCCGCTGGCATAGAGTACCGGTTGCGACGTGCTGACATGCGAGGCCAGCTGGAGTAGTAGCGTACTCTTGCCAATACCCGGCTGCCCGGCTAGTAGCGTCACGCCGCCCGGGAGTATGCCGCCGCCCAGTACAGTGTCCAGCTCCTCAAAGCCCGTCAACAAGCGCGTTATTGCCTCGTCAGCCGAGATATCACTCATCCGCTGCGCCGTCAGCACGCTGCCGCTGCCGCCACCGCGTGCCATGGCCGAGCTGCCCTGCTCGACCGCTTGCTCGACTAAGCTATTCCACTCGCCGCATTCTTCGCAGCGCCCGACCCATTTGGGGTACTTGGCGCCGCATTGCTGGCATATGTAGGTAGTACGTGCTTTTGCGGCCATTTAGACTCCTCCTGTCGGCGCTGCCAGGCTGCTATTGATGCTGTTGTTGAGCGTCTGGGTGTGAACCTCGATGGTGGCAAGCTCTGTTTTGATTGCGTCCAGACGGGCATCGATAGTTGCGACGCGCGCTTTGACGTCAACCAGTCGAGCGTTGAAGCTATCGGCACGAGCATTCAGCCGCGCTGCTTCTGCGGCATCGGTGCGCGGCCCTTTCTCAAAGGCGTCCATATCCCGGCGAAGCTGATTGTACTCGGCATTGCTCGTACTCACGCGCTGATTGCGCTCGATGACGAGGCGCTCGTATTCGGCGACCAAGGAATCAGCTCGCTTCTTGAGATTGGTAAACACGCCCGAGTAGGCGGCGTAGAGGCCAGTGACAGTGCTACGGCTGGAAAAATAGTTCTCGTAATACGCCTCCAGCTCTGGCGAAAGCTGCTTTACTTCAGTACCCAGTATCGAGTGGAGCTCGTTGAGTCGATCGGCCTCAGGCAGCTTATCATACACTTTCATGCGCTCGACAAACTGTTGGTCAGCCTGTAACGTGGGCAAATAGCGAGTGATCATCCCGTCGACACGCTGGCGTTCATCGGTCGATAGGCGGTCATACGCGGCGTGCAGCATTTCATGGGCAGCCGTGACTTGCTCGACACCGTGCAGCTCAGGATTGTCGATATCGTAGAGGTAAATGCGGTCGCCTGCATAACAGCCCAGCACGGCCGTCGACCGCTCATGGCTCCCGCACGAGGCGTTAAAGCTTGATGCGTCTGCGAGCGTCGGTGCTCCGGTATAAAATACATACCTTCCGTTGTCGTTCATGCCAGCTTCGTCTGCCAGCACTGCGACTGCGGCTGCGGGCTGGAACTGCTGAACGCGCACCCAGTCGCGAAGCGGCGCTTGGTAATACACTACCGCGAGGGCCGCACCGATGCCCACCAGGCAAATGCTCAGACTAGCGAGGAGTTTACCGCTTGACCGGTGACGACTCATGGGCGATCTCGGCTTTCAAGGTATCGTGAACCTTCTCGATGGTGACAATAGCTCCGGGTGATGTGCGGCCACTGAGTAGCAGCCGTGCGACTTCGTGCTCGATCGTGTCTTCGATCAGGCGGCGCAGCGGGCGTACACCAGTACGCGCCTCAAATCCATGGTCAATCAGCCAGCGCTTAGCCGCTGGCGTTACTGCCAGCCCCATGCCCTTGCGGCTCATACGCAGCGACAGTTCGTCCAGTAGACGGTTCAGGATGCGCCGTACATCGCTGCGCGACAGCGCCGAGAACGTCACCAGCGCATCGAAGCGGTTGATCAGCTCTGGCCGCATGAAGCGGTCGAGCGCCTTGCGTGCGGCAGCCGCATTGTCCTGATGAAGCTTGGTAAGGTCGATTTGCTCGCGCGAATCAGCCGCGTGGAAGCCCAGCTCCGACTCGCGGATCATCGTATCCGAGCCGAGGTTGCTGGTGAGGATGATGATGGTATTGCGGAAGTCTACCTTGCGCCCCTTGGCATCGGTCAGCGTACCGTCCTCCAGTAGCTGCAGGAGTAGCTGGAAAATATCCGGATGCGCCTTTTCGATTTCGTCGAAGAGCACGACACTGTACGGCTGGCGACGCACTTGGTCGGTGAGCTTGCCGCCGTCTTCGTACCCCACGTAGCCGGCTGGTGCACCGACGAGGCGGCTAGCAGTGTGTTTTTCGCCGAATTCGCTCATGTCGATCTTGATAAGTGCGTCGTCGCGGCCAAACACCTCGCGTGCGAGGACCCGGGCGAGCTCGGTCTTGCCGACACCGGTTGGCCCCATGAAGACAAAGCTGCCAATCGGCCGCTTGCCGCTCGAGACGCCGCTGCGATTACGCCGGATAGCTTTAGCAACGGCGCTAATGGCCTCAGTCTGGCCGACAAGTGATTTCGACAAATGCTTTTCGAGATCGAGCAGTATCGTTTGCTCCGAGCGAGCAACATTCTCGACCGGTATGTTAGTAATCGCCGCCACTGCGCGGGCAATGTCGTTCTCGGTAATCTCCAGGGGCTTGGTAGCTTCTGGTGCAGCGTGCTTTTCACGGAGCTGGCTGAGACGCATTTTGTAGAGGGCTGCTCGCTCGTACTCCTCGGCTTGCACCGAAGCCTCGATCTTCTGCTCGAGCTGCTCTATCTCATCCTGAACGCGGCGCGCCTGCTGAGGATGAGGCGCTCGCTTGATACGAGCGAGCGCAGCCGCTTCGTCGATGACATCGATCGCTTTGTCGGGTCGAGCGCGGTGTGAAATGTAGCGGTCAGCCATTTCCACTGCTCGCTCTAGGGTGTGGTCGGGCAGCGTGACATGGTGGTGATCCTCGTATTGCGGACGGATTCCCTGGAGAATGCTGAGCGTCTGCGAGCTGCTCGGCTCCTTGACGACCACACTTTGGAAGCGGCGCTCAAGTGCTGAATCGTTCTCGATGCTCTTGCGGTACTCGTCGAACGTCGTCGCACCTATGAGCTGGAAGTCGCCGCGTGCCAGTGCCGGCTTGAGGATGTTGGCTGCGTCCATCGTGCCCTCGGCCGAACCCGCGCCTACAAGGAGGTGCAGCTCATCGATGAACACGATCGTGTTTTTGCTTGCCATCACCTCGTCGATCGCCTTCTTGAGGCGCTCCTCAAACTCACCGCGATACTTGGTGCCAGCTATCATGCTCGAGAGGTCGAGCTGAATCAGCCGAGCATTCTGCAAGTGCTGCGTGACGTCGCCGCTGGCGATGGCCAAGGCGAGACCTTCAACCACGGCTGTTTTACCAACGCCTGGCTCGCCAATGAGCACTGGGTTGTTCTTGGTGCGGCGTGAAAGGATGGTCGCGACTCGCTCAATCTCTGCGGCTCGTCCAATGACCGTATCGAGCTTGTGTGCACGTGCACGCTCCGTCAGGTCGATACCGTACTTCGCTAAAGGCGAGTTTTGCGGCAGCGTTCGTACCGGACCTTCGACCGTATCGGACTCGCTATAGGTCTGGCTCTGTTGACGCTCAAAGTACTCCTCAATATCTTCGACAATCTGATCGATGTCGGTTCGCATGTCGCGCAGTAGTACTGTTGCCCGCGCGCCCTTTTGCTGCAACAAGCAGTAGAGAATATGCTCGGTGCCTAAGTAGTCTTGGCCGAGGCTCATAGCCTGCTCATGAGCCATTTTGAGAGTGAGGAGCGCAGTATCAGACATGCCTTTCAATCCCGACGACAGCTGGAGCGACTGCGGCGTGAGGTTTAGCGCCAGCTCGGCGCGCTGCAGCGTAATCCCAGCATCGGCAAGCAGCTTTGCGCCCACCGACGTCTGCTGGGTGAGAATCCCTAGCAGCAGGTGCTCCGTGCCGATATGCGTGCTGCCCTGGCCGCGCGCGAGGGCCTCAGCGTGCTGCAAACTGACCCGCGCGTTGTCGGTGAGTCGAGCGATAAATCCTCCGAATTGCTGTGCCATGCCAATGCCCCTTTCTGTTTATAATTATACGCTAATCATCCTACTCAGTATACATGAAAATTAGCACTCGTGCAATACGAGTGCTAATTTTAGTAATGACCGCAAGAAATTACTTAGGGCAAGCGACGGCCGTAATCTTCAGCGTAGACAGGTCGGTTGTAACAGTGATAGCTACCGATGCCGTCTGTCCCTGGAATACCCTTTTGACAAGCGAGGTTGCGGTTGTTCCCGACACGCTGGTATCTAGCGTAACAGAGTCTGGAACGTAGTTACCGGCACAGGTCAACCCCTCGACATCAGTCGAGCCGGCTATAGCCGTGTAGGCTGTCTCTGTAAAGTTGGACTTGATGCCCTCGAGGGCACCTTGTACACTCGTGCCCGCTTGACGGCTTTGGATGTATTTCGCGTACGTATCAGCCACAAGCACATCCGCCTCCGACTTGGTGTATACCTTCGGTGCTGGTTGATCAGTTGATGGGGTCGTGCGGTCTGGAGTGTTCTTGGTTTTATCTGCATCCGTAGAGGTGGTATCGGCTTTGACAGCCTCCTTCTTCTCTATAAAATTCTGATAAAACACAAACCCAAGCGCGCCGACGAGTGCGACAACCAAGATAATGATAACGACGACGTGAGCTGAGCCTTTGTGATACGAACGCATATGGAGAATCCTCTTATGTTTATGCGCTTATCATAACAAAATAGCTTCCATTATGGGAAGCTATTTTGCGAATACATCAAGCGGCTTATTCTTCAGTCGACTCTTCGATGGCCGAGAAGAGACTTTCTTCGATGTTCTTTGGCTTTTTGTCAGCCTTTGGCGCGGCTGGTGCAGTGGCTGTCTCGATGTCTAGCTCGTAGCCGGTCAGGCGGCTGGCGAGGCGGACGTTTTGACCGCCGCGGCCGATAGCAATGGATTGCTGGTCTTCGGTGACGAATACCTTGGCGCTCTTGGCTTCTTCGTTCAGCTCGATGCGCGCGATTTCGGCTGGGCTCAGTGCGTTGCGGATAAAGGTCTCCGGGTCTTCATCGTAGGTGATGATGTCGACTTTTTCCTGGTCGCCGATTTCACTCATGACAGCATTGACGCGGGCACCGTGGCCACCGACGAAAGTACCGACTGGGTCAACGCCCGGCACGGTGCTGGCGACAGCCAGCTTGGTGCGGCGGCCTGCTTCGCGGGCGATGGCTTTGATTTCGACCGCACCGGTCTCCATCTCGGGCACTTCCTGGCGGAAGAGGTACTCGATGAAGGCAGTGTTGCCGCGGCTCAGGATGAGCTGCGGACCGCGGTTTTCACGCTCAATATCCTTGATAAATACCTTAATGCGGCTGCCTGGCGAGTAGTATTCGCCCTGGATTTGCTCGCTGGCTGGCAATATACCGATAGCCTTGCCCAGTTCGACCCGGACGACGCGCGGCTCGACGCGCTGGACGACGCCGTTGACCACAGTGCCGATACGGTCTTCGAACTCAGCCAGCACGACTTCGCGCTCAGCTTCGCGCAGGCGCTGTAGTACGACTTGCTTGGCGGTCTGAGCGGCCACGCGGCCGAAGCGGACCACTTCGTGCTCTTCCTCGATGATATCGCCGAGCTCGGCATCCTTCTTCACCTTGCGAGCGTCCTCGAGGCCGATTTCGTGTGCCGGGCTGCCGACTTCGGCGACGACTTCGCGGCCGACAAATACCTTGGCGGTACCGTCGGTGATATTCAGCTCAGCGCGAACTTCCTGGTCGCGCTCGCCGTTATCGCGGCGCCATGCGGCAGCAATCGCCTGCTCGATGATGCTCATTACGACGTCTTCAGACAGATTCTTCTCTTCGGCGATAGTGCGTACGCCCAGTGTCAGTTGCTTGATGTTGAGGTCTTCCATGTGATTGCTCCTTTGTTAGCTTACGAAAATATCCGACCTGCCGGCCGGATGTGTACGTATGTGAGTATAGCAGAGTGCGTGCGCCAATGCAAGTGCACATCAGGAGTGTGTAGGCGGTATGCTTGACTTTTGATGATACTGATGCTATAATGAATAGACTGACCCACCTCAAACTCAAAATGAGGTGTGCCAGCGCACACCTCGGAAAGGAAGGCACGTGAAGGTAATCTCCTCAGGGGTGGTGGTGGCCTGCGCCACCAGCTTCGCTGTAGTGTCATGGGGTACGCCTTGGGCGTACCTCCTAACGATGGTAGCCTTCGTGGCTACCATCGTCTTCCTGGGTGAGGTCGAGCACCTCACCAAAGGCCGCCAATAAAAAGGAGGTGTGCACATTCTGCCGCACGAGATTTGAGCCCCCGCTCGCTCGTGCGGCAGCACTCCAAGCTACCCTTAGGCACCCACATGGGTGCTTTTATTGTGCTTGCGGAAGTGTCTGCTGAGGGCATACCGACAGTACGCGCTGCATGGCATCACGCTCAGCCGCGGTGACCCATAACTGGTATTTGGCTTTGACAGCTATCTGCCGGGCGACGTACTGACAGCGAAAGGCTTTGTTCGAGGGCAGCCAGGTGGCGGCGTCGCCGTTTGACTTCTGCTGATTGGCGGCACCATCGACCGCCAGCAGCTCCAGCGGGTCGTTGGCCAGCGCCATGCGCTCTGCCGCACTCAGCTGCTGCGCGCCTTTCTGCCAGGCATCGCTCAGTGCTACTACATGGTCTATCTGCACCTTATCGCTGGTATCCGCACCACGCACGAAGGTAATTTCGTGGCCGGTATACGGGTCGTGGAGCACGCCGCTCAGCACCTTACATTCGTTATTGACCACCTCATCCTCCATGTCACGCGCCAAGATGATATTGCGCGTGTCGCAGCCACCCACCCTACTCCAGCCATCACCAAACAATGCTCGCTTGTATCCAGTGCTCGGCGCACGGCCCTTCACCTCTAGCTTAGCGAGTGCCAAAATTGCTTCGCTCGCAGGAGCGCTCGTGTCCGTACTATCCGCCGTCGCAGCCACCGGCTGAACCGGCACCGTCTGGTAATTCCCCTCCTGCAAAAGCACCATCACCACCGCCAACCCCGTCGCCAGCAACACCATAACAACCCTCCGTAGTCGTGTCCGCGCCTTCATACCTATAATTATACTGCATACGGCCGTCTGGTCTGGCAGTGCGTCTTTCGAACCACTGACAACCTCGCTGCCGTCTCTAGAGATTCCTGAGACATGTCTCAAGATTCTCTAGGGCGGCACGGTGGTGAGAAAGGCGTGCTGCCGGGACAGACAAGTGCCAAGCCGGGATGCTACAATAGATACATGCAATCAGTTCCACGACTCATCAACGACTTCATCCCATCTCACTACTACCTCTCACTCGACATCGCCCGCCCTCAGCGCGAATTCCGCGGCACCGTCACCATTACCGGCACCTCCACACCCGACGCCCGTGCCATCACCCTCCACGCCAAGGACCTCACTGTCGACTCAGCCACCATCGACGGCAAAGCAGCCGACTACACCCACGGCGAGCACGACGCACTGACCATCACGCATGCCGACATCAAGTCCGGCGAGCATATCGTCGTCCTCGGCTTTAGCGGCCGCATCACCGACGCCATGCACGGCATGTACCCCTGCTACTACACGCATGACGGCACCAAGAAAGAGCTTATCGCCACCCAGTTCGAGAGTCATCACGCCCGCGAAGTGTTCCCGTGCATCGATGAACCAGAAGCCAAAGCCACGTTCGATGTCGTCCTCACCACCGAGCCAGACGTCACCGTCCTCGGCAACATGCCCGTCAAAAGCCAGCGCGAAGAGGAGGGCCGGCTCGTCACTGAGTTTGACCGCACGCCGCGCATGAGCAGCTACCTGCTCGCTTGGGTCACCGGCGAACTTCACCGCAAGACCGCCGCCACTCAGTCGGGCGTCGAGGTCAACGTCTGGGCCACGCCTGCCCAGCGGCCCGAAAGCCTCGACTTCGCACTCGATCACGCCGTCAAATCCATCGAGTTCTTCGACGACTACTTCGATACCGCCTACCCGCTGCCCAAGAGCGACCATGTGGCATTGCCGGACTTCAGTAGTGGTGCCATGGAAAACTGGGGGCTTATCACGTACCGCGAAGTCGCCCTGCTTGCCGACCCGGCAACTACGACCGTCGCAAGCAGGCAGCACATTGCCGAATGCGTATCCCATGAGTTGAGCCACCAGTGGTTCGGCAATCTCGTTACGATGAAATGGTGGGATAATTTGTGGCTCAACGAAAGCTTCGCAAAACTTATGGAATACCACGCTGTTGATGTCATCCATCCCGAGTGGAATATATGGCTGGAATTTGCGAGCTACGAAACCGTGTTATCGCTTCGCCGCGATGCTATCGACGGTGTACAAGCCGTCCAGGTTGACGTCAACCACCCAGACGAAATCAGCAGCCTCTTCGACCCTGCCATCGTCTACGCCAAAGGCGCCCGCCTGATGCGTATGTGCCAGGATTTCATCGGCCACGAAGCGTTCCGCAAGGGCCTCGCCAGCTATTTTAAGGAGTTCGCCTACGCCAACACTGAAGCTGATGACCTATGGCGGCACTTATCTGATGCCAGCGGCCAGGATATCACGCGTCTCATGGACGCCTGGATTTCACAGAGCGGTTATCCGGTCGTGCACGTCCAGCCCGACGGTCTGACCCAAGAGCAATTCTTCATCGGGCCGCACGAGCCAAGCACCAAGCTCTGGCCCATCCCACTCGGCGCCGAGAGTGAAGAGGATGTCCCAGCACTGCTCGAAACGCGCGAGCTGCGCATGCCAATTGCTGACGACGAACGCCTCAATGTCCGCGACGCCAGCCACTTCATCACGCACTACACGCCCGAACACCTCGCACGTCTGCTGGCACGACTGTCGCGTTTCAACGAGCTCGGTCGCTTACAGCTCCTGCACGAGCAAACACTGCTCGCTCGCGGCGGCGTCGCGACCAGTGCCGAACTGATTGACCTCCTGGAAGCCTATGCAGACGAGTCCGCCCAGAGCGTCTGGGACATCATGGCAGTGGCCTTTGGCGAGCTGAAGAAGTTCGTCGAAGCGAGTGAAACCGCCGAGAAGGCCCTGCGCCAATTCTCCATCCGCCTCGCTCGCCCGCAATTCGAACGCCTCGGCTGGGAAGTCGTCAAGGGAGAGCCAGAGGACGACACCAAGCTGCGCGGCCTCGTCATCGGCATGATGATATACGGCGAAGACCAAACGACCCTCGCGCACTGCCAGGGCCTCTACGCGGCCGGCGTCGAGGCCATCGACCCAGAACTGCGCGGCCTCGTGCTGACCAGTGTCGTACGCCACGCGACCGACAGCCGACCGGCCCGTGACCTGATCGAACTGTACCGCACCACGCCATCGGCCGACCTGCGCGACGACATCTGCGCCGGCCTCACGAGTGCTAAGCGCGACGAGGACATCGCCCTACTGCTCGAGCAATTCACCGATCGCGACACCATCAAGCCGCAAGACCTCTTCCGCTGGTTCGCTTACCTGATGCGCAACCGCTACTCGCGCACGGCCACCTGGCAGTGGATGACCGACAAGTGGGCCTGGATAGAGCAAGAATTCGCCGGCGACAAAAGCTACGACGACTTTCCGCGCTACTCCAGTATGGGGCTGGTCACACGCGAGCAGCTCGCTAGCTATAAAGCATTCTTCCAGCCGCTCAAGCACATCCCGGCTCTCACCCGCTCCATAGAACTCGGCATCCGCGAAATCGAAGGCCGCCTCGACCTCCTCGACCGCGACGGCGAGGCAGTGCGCGAGCGATTACTCGCGCTGTAGATCAATAGCTGTGTCAAGTGCGGCATACAGCCGGCTGAACGAAGCACGACTATAGATGCCATCAATAGCCTCGGTCATAAGCACCACCCCGTGTTCGAAACGGGCACCAACATACATGTCGCTGCTATACAGGGCTTTGTTCAGCGTATCGGTACGAGGGACTATCTCTAAACCATCAAGCCCCACCGCACAAACCGACTCCATAGTTTGCTTGTTTGTCAGCATACTCATAGTAAGCGAGTGGCCGCGGTACACGCCGTCGAGCCTCCAATTAACACGGATTTGCCCCAGATCATCATGCAGCCACAGTGGCGGCTCGGCATCAACTCTCCATTCCATACCATTTTGCTGAGCAAACCGCTCGACAAAGCGCAGTGGCGACTTGTTGCGACCACCGGCTATATAAAACGCCAGCCACGTGCATCCACCCAGGATAGCCACAACAAGCACTGCCACACCCGCTATGCTACTGTCGCTTTCCTCAGTAACGACAAGCGATAGCAGCCATATCACAACCACAGCTCCGCCAAGCCCGATACCCCATCGCTTTATAGCCCGACAATCGATCTGGTTCACATTTTCGAGAAGCTGCAAATTACACCCGAGACGCACGACAGGCTCGCGGCTCAACGAGGGCTTCCGGAGTCGCGAGTTTCAGAAATGGCCGCTAATCGCCGCGCGAACCTCGAAACCACTCTGGCTGCCCTTGCCAGCCAGGAGGCCAGAACAGCAGGCTGCCCAGGAGTCCTAGAAGCTGCTGGAGGCGCTTCATACGCGCGTTTTATGTGCCGATCTGTCTTTATGGAAATAGGCCCCGATAAGAGGCAAGTAGATAGCGACACGGAAGCCTAGTCGACCACCACTAAGCCAGCCACTTCAGCCGGGTCGCCAGTAGTAGCAATGGCGAGGAGTTGCAGGTTAACGTCACTCAGCTGCATCGTATGCGCATAGAGGCGGGCCGCAAACTCCATTTGATTTAACTTCTTTGGAGTAATAGCCGCCAAACCATCCCCTGCCGCGTCGTTCTTGCGGTGCTTTACCTCTGTGAAATACACTGTATCGCCCTTGCGACTGACGATATCTATCTCGCAGTACTTCGTCTTCCAGTTGCGCTCGAGGATCTCGTGGCCGCGCCGAACTAGTTCCTCCGCTGCGGCCGTTTCGCTGGCATCGCCAATCGCCCTCGTGACTACGCCAGCCGTGACAGCCGCCGGATACACTTCACCGGCTTCTACGCCAGCTCGGGTGGCACGAGGCGGGGCAGCCCCAATTCGACTAACAGGAGAATTAGGGGCGGACCGAGTGACAGGACCCGAGAGGAGCGACCTACGTGCAGATTTCGAAGAAATCTGTGACGACGGGAGCGGTGTCAACTGGTACTTCTGCAGCGGCGCGAAACTCAGCCGATGCTCCGGACACACCCCCAGCTGGTCTATCGCCGCACGATGCTTCGCAACTCCATAGCCCGCATGGCTCGCAAACCCATACCCTGGATGCTTAGTGTCCAATTCCGTCATATACCTATCGCGCGCTACCTTGGCGATGATAGACGCCGCACTCACACTCGGCACCAGCGCATCAGCCTTCGGCATCGTCGTCACATACTCACCCTTGCTCGTCCCGACCAGGAAATTCACCGTGCCATCGATAATGATTTCATGATATGGCACACGGATTTGCTCTACCGCTCGCCGCGTCGCCAGCCGTAGCGCTTCGCTCATCCCTAGCTCGTCTAGCTCGGCCGCACTCACCCAGCCAGTGGCGGCCGCCTGTGCCCGTGTGAGTATCTCCGGCTCGAGCGCCTCGCGGCGCTTCTTGGTCAGCTTCTTACTATCGTCAAGCCCCCCAATCTCGCAGCCCAGTACCACCGCTCCCACCACCAACGGCCCTGCCCACGGCCCCCGACCTGCTTCATCTACCCCGAGTATCATACGTGCTATTATAGATGAGGTTTATTATGGCAGTCAAAATAAGATTCCTCATCATCGCAGCAATCATATGCGCACTCTGTGCAGTTTTGTCGATGCGGATAGCGTCCAACCCAGTCGGCACAACTATTGGGGATGACGTATCCGTGGCAGTACAGACAACTCTCTTTGTTACGATACCGTTATTTCTCGTCAGTATCGCATTCCTTATCTGGGCGGCAATTGTAGCAGGTGTACGGCAACAGCAGCGCAAGGTACAAGAGGCCGCGAGCTCCAAGGCCAGTAACACGCAGCGCTAACCATATTGCATATTTCAGTCAAATACTACACTTTCTGTCCGATCGAGCAAAAAGTGTAGTATATGCCTACTTTAAGCGGGCAGCTTCATAGAGCTGCACGTATGGCTGTAGGCAGAGGTTGTCAATCGTCTCGCGCAGGACTTCCCGGCTGTCCATATCACTCATCCAAACACTACGCTGGATCTGTCGAAATTGAAACTGCTGAAGGGTCTGCCGGAGACGTCGGCGCGCAGCTGCCATTTCTTCAGGTACGTCAAATATCACCATAAGTTTGCCACCACCTCGTAGCTTTTGAGCAATAAATGGCTGGATAGCCTGCCTCGCTTCAAGCGATAACCCCATTTGGCCAGTAGTCGAGCGCGTCACCAATCCGCGCCGCTCAGCTCGATACAGCGATACACGAAGTGTCTTTTCGGAGTAGCCGGAGAGGCGCTCCAGCTCATTGAAAAACCGATGCGGATGAAATGTCAGCTGCATGTTTTGCCGAGTATACGGGACCAGTCCAAGCAGGATATGTATGAGTGCTGATTTGCCTTGTCGGCTCGACTTCATAATTCCAATATACTACACTTTTTGCTCGATCGGACAGGATCTGTAATAAATGAGCGGTCCATGTCAGGGTGTCACCTGCTGCGAGCAGCCCGCTTGGCATACGCTAGGTAGACCAGATATACTACCAGTGCGCCGAGCGTGTTCGCCAGGATATCCCAGTTCGTATCATCGAGCGGGATGGACGAAATGTCAATGCGCACCATCAGCAGCTCGAACAACTCGTTGACCGCGCCAAGTGCACTGACAAGCGCAAACAGCGAAAAAGCTTCCAGCCACCACACCCCGCGCCACTTCAGTGACCGCTTGAGGTAGAACCACAGCAGCCCAGTAAATATGCCACCGCCCACGAAATGCGTCGTAAAGCTCGTATCTTCGCCGTCAATCAGTGGCGACGGCAGATACCATGAGATGAAAAACACCAGGCAAGCAGTAATGAGCAACGACCGAAAGCGCTTGCTATCTCCGCCAAACTGCGCCACCACCCACGGTGCAGTGAAGTACACCAGTATCGGTACAACTATAGAGAGTATTTGTATCATAATAGGCTACCGCAGTCCCTAGAAAAATCTCAATGACAATTCTTTATTTGGATGACGAAATAAATATAAGCGTCGAGCTGCAATAAACATGGCTCCCAGCGTAACTACTACATAAATAGCCAAGCTATACCAGTAGTTAGTGACAGGACGCCATACCCAATTAACATTAACCGGGAGTACACCCCAGCCAAAGCTTCCCTCAACCGCAATAAGCACGAGAAACAATGATACCAGTATCGCAATAAGTCCTTCGTACAAAAATACCCACCGCGATGCAGATGTCCTTGGTGGCACCTGCCGCTCGTTAGTCATATCAGCCTACGCAGCAGCCTTATGCGCGTCTTCGACAGCCTTTTGCTTGGCTTCGAGTTCGGCCTGAGCCTTGTCGGCTTCGGCTTGCTTGTCAGCGGCAGCTTTGGCGGCTTCTTCCTTGAGGCGCTCAGCTTCGGCCTCTGCCTTGGCGTCGTGGATGTCATTGACGGCCTTGCGGTCGAAGTTTTTGGCGGTCAGGCGAGCTGACTTACCACTCCGCTCGCGCAGGTAGCTCAGGAAGTTGCGGCGCACCTTGGCGCGGCGAACGATTTCCACCTTCTCGACGAGTGGGCTGTGGAGTAGGAATGACTTCTCGACACCCACACCGCTGGCGACCTTGCGCACGGTGATGCGGCTGGTTTGCTGGCCCTTGTTGTCGGTGCGGATCACCACGCCCTCAAACATCTGGATGCGCTCTTTGTTGCCTTCCTTGATTTTCTGATAGACGCGAACGGTGTCACCGCTGCGGGCGTCGACGACTTGCTTCTTCTTTTGCTGGTCATTGACTTTTTGAATTAGTGCAAAGCTCATACTTTTACCTCATAATTATACCTAGCTCAAGCTTGGCTGGCCACGCAGTTGTATGGCTGCGGCTCCACACCGTCGAGTCTAGGTGCTTACTGTATACAATCAGTTGTCAATTATAGCATGTTTTGCTGCAGAATAAAAGAGGCTAGACGGTAATAGTATCGAGGTTAATACCGACCTTATCAGCTATAGCTTCGATGTAGCGCTCATGTCGAAGGAGCTTATGGTCAGTGGCGGCGTCTTCGACCTCGTAATCTTCGAGACGACCCGCGAAATCGATAACAGTATCACGCAATTCATTCAGCTCCTCTTTAGTCGCGGTATTTGCCAGCGTCTCCTCGATTTTGTCGAAGCGCTCGGTCATATGCCTGAACAGCTTAGTGAATTGGTCATCGCTCATACTTCTACTATATCACAGCTGCTATAATGGACATATGAACTACGACGACCAAGCCCTCCAACTCCACGAACAATACAAAGGCAAAATCACCACCAAGCTTCGCGACGAAAGCGAGCTCGACCGAGCCAAACTCAGCTCGTACTACACGCCAGGTGTGGCTGCCGTCAGCCGAGCTATCGCTGAGGACGAATCGCTGCTACCAAAGTACACTTGGACCAACAACCTCGTCGCCGTCATCAGCGACGGCTCGGCTGTGCTAGGTCTGGGTGATATCGGCCCCAAGGGCTCCATGCCCGTCATGGAGGGCAAGGCGCTCCTCTTTAAGCACTTCGCGGGCATCGACAGCATACCAATCACGCTCGATGTGCACACTGCCGATGAGATCGTCAGCGTCGTCAAGGCCATCGCGCCAAGCTTCGGCGCTATCAACCTCGAAGACATCGCCGCGCCCAAGTGCTTCGAAGTCGAGGAGCGCCTCAAGGCCGAGCTAGATATCCCGGTATTTCATGATGACCAGCACGGCACGGCCGTGGTCGTCCTCGCCGGACTTATCAACGCCATGAAAGTCACCGGCAAGAGCCTCAAGGATTGCAAGGTTGTCACTATAGGTGCAGGTGCGGCTGGTACTGCTATTATGAAACTTCTGCACAAATATGGCGTTGGTTCCATCGTGGCCGTGGATTCGCGCGGCATCATCGGCGACGCGCGCGACGACCTCAATGATGAGAAAAAGGCGCTTCTGCCCTACCTCGATACATCGCTTTCTGGCTCGCTGGATGACGCTATCGACGGTGCCGATATCTTCATCGGCGTGTCGAAGCCCGGCCTCCTGACCCAGGATATGGTGCGCAAAATGGCCGACCAGCCAATCATCTTTGCCCTCAGCAACCCGACACCGGAAATCATGCCAGACGACGCCAAAGCCGCCGGTGCAGCCGTCATCGCCACCGGCCGCAGCGACTTCCCGAACCAAGTCAATAACGCGACCGCCTTCCCGGGCATCTTCCGCGGCGCCCTCGACAACGGCGTCAAGAAAATTACCGACGAGCACAAAATAGCTGCCGCCGAAACCATCGCCAGCCTGGTTGAGTCACCATCGGCCGACGAAGTCATCCCGAGCGTGTTTGATGAGCGGCTCGTGCCAGCGATAGCTGCTATTATCCGCTAACAGCCGTGTGCTCCACACGGCCTGCCAGTGCCTCGTCTACCTCC
>CAZGGJ010000009.1:0-36534 GCA_964525315.1 uncultured Candidatus Saccharibacteria bacterium
AATATCCAGAGTGCGGCGAGAGATTTGGCTCGATGACCCGCCAGCAACCAGCTGTTCGTGCGCAGCAGTGGTGCTCCTTCCAACCTAATCGTTCTGCAATAGCAGGCGAGAAAGGAAAGATGTTCTATGACTTCTTTTCGTACGGCGGAGAGTGTTTCGCCGAGGCACCCAGACAAATTTTGCGACCGTATATCGGACGCGATACTTGACGCGTACCTCGCGGAGGACCCAGAGGCGCGTACAGCCGTCGAAACAGCAGGCGGGCATGGGCGGCTATTTATCACCGGGGAAGTACGAAGCAGTGTGCATCCGGCGATTGAGCCGATAGTGAGGCGGATTGCCGGAGACGACATTGACCTCGAAGTGCACCTGGTGAAACAAAGCCCGGAAATAGCTCGCGGCGTCGATACTGGCGGGGCAGGCGACCAAGGCATCATGGTCGGGTATGCGACTGACGAGACGCCGGAGCTGCTGCCGCTGGAAGTGGTGCTCAGCCGCCAACTGAACCAATATTTGTATGCTACGTGGCCGTATGATGGCAAGACGCAGGTGACGCTGCGAGACGGCGAAATCGTGGCAGTCGTGGCGAGCTTTCAACATGCACTGCACGATGAACTGGAGGCAGCAGTTCGCGCATGGCTAGCTGGCAAAGAAGCGAGTAGCGACGTACGTGTCCACGTAAATCCCGCTGGCGACTGGAATCAAGGCGGCTTCGACGCCGACGCCGGACTGACTGGCCGTAAATTGGTGGTCGATAATTACGGCCCGCGCATCCCCATCGGCGGCGGGTGCTTTAGCGGCAAAGACGCCTCCAAGGTGGACCGCTCGGCAGCCTACATGGCGCGCAAGATTGCCCGTGATTATCTACAGCAGCGCCAGGCGCACGAAGTCTACTGCCACCTCGCCTACGCCATCGGCTACGACCAACCGCTCCAGGCGGCGGTGACTATCGATGGTGTGCAGGAGGAAGTCGAAGGCTATGACCTGACACCGCTGGGTATCAAGCGAGCGCTTGACCTCACGAAGCCGCAGTTCGAACGCACGGCCGAGTACGGCCACTTCGGCCATAGTGATTTCGCTTGGGAGCAGTAGCTGGTATCATAGTCATATGGAATTCAACTTTGCTGCCTTCGACCGCAAACCGACGCTGAAAGAGCGCATGGCCGTCAAGGGCGGCTGGGCGATAAAGCTTTGCCTGGGCATCGGGCTTGGCTTTGTGCTATTCGGCACGCTCTTGATGACGCTCGACCCGGATATCGGCTCGCTACTGGCTTGGCTGCTATTTGCCGGTGCTGCACTCGTCGCGGCATATATTGCGTACATAATGATTGGCCGCACGATTCAGCTGCAGGAATTTGCAGCGCAGAATACACTGACCTATGCGGCCAACCAGGCGTATGATAATCGGCCTGGTATGATATTCAATGCCGGGCACAGCCGAGTGTTTCCGAAGCTGCTGGTTGCTGAGGGGCGAGACTTTGCGGAGCTGGGCAACTACCAATATACGACCGGGAGCGGCAAGAGCCGCCAGGTGCACGACTTCGGATTTATGCGCATCAAGCTGCCGCGACGGCTGCCAAACATGGTGCTCGACAGCAAGAAAAACAACTTTTTCGGCGGCCGGCTGAGCAATCTGAATGTTGGGTTTGGCGGTGCGCAAAAGCTTAGCCTCGAGGGTGACTTCGACAAGTACTTCACGCTCTATGCGCCGGAGCAGTACAAGCGCGATGCGCTCTACGTCTTCACGCCGGACGTCATGCAGGCGCTTATCGAAGCGGCGCATGCCTATGACTGCGAAGTGATTGACGATGATTTCTATATCTACTCCAGCACTGCGTTCAATCTCCTGGACCGTGCGCAGCTAGTAGAGCTGGCGGGCATTGCAGGCAAGCTACGCACTGAACTAGCCGAACAAACCGACTACTACGCAGACGAGCGCGTGGGTGACCGGGCACTCAATATGGTGGCGAGCGAAGGTGCTCGGCTAAAGACGCGGATGGCACCGCTTACCATCATCGTTGTCGTTATCCTGTGCATCTACTACGGGCTGCAGCTTTGGGCGCAGCTGGCGGGCTAGCTGAAAGCAACCGCACCGTCGTGGACAGTGACGGTGACGTGCTGACCATCAGTGACGTCGCCGTCGATGAGCTTGAGCGCAAGCGGGTCAAGGATGCGCTTTTGGATGAGCCGCTTGAGCGGACGGGCGCCGTAGCTCGGGTCGTAGCCGTCGCGGGCGAGCATGTCGGCGACTGATGGGTCGAATGTGAGGTCGATGTCCTTGTTGTCTTTGACATGCTGAGCGACACTGGCGAGCTGCAGGTCGACGATACGCTTCATGGCCGATTCGCTGATACGGTCGAAAATGACGATGTCATCGATACGGTTGAGGAACTCAGGCCTGAAGTACTGGCGGAGCGTGTCCTGCATGGTGCGCTCGAGTGCCTCGTGGTCTGCACCTTCAGCATCGATGATGGCCTGCGAGCCGATGTTGCTGGTCATGATGATAATCGTGTTGGTGAAATTGACGGTGCGGCCCTGGCCATCGGTCAGGCGGCCGTCGTCGAGGACTTGGAGGAGGACATTGAAGACATCTGGGTGGGCCTTTTCGATTTCGTCAAAGAGCACCACGCTGTAGGGCCGGCGGCGGACTGCTTCGGTGAGCTGACCGCCCTGGTCGTAGCCAACGTAGCCGGGCGGCGAGCCGATGAGGCGCGAGACGGCGTGCTGCTCCATGTATTCGCTCATGTCGATGCGAATCATGGCGTGCTCGTCGTCGAAGAGTTGAGCGCTCAGTGCACGGGCGACTTCGGTTTTGCCGACGCCGGTGGGACCGAGGAACAGGAATGAGCCAATAGGCCGGTTGCGGTCGGCCAGGCCAGCGCGCGAACGGCGGATGGCGCTGGCGACCGAGCTAATGGCACGTTCTTGACCGATGACGCGGGCGCTCAGCTCTTGCTCAAGATGCGTGAGCTTACTCGACTCGCTTTCGACCAATCGTTCGACTGGGATGCCGGTCCAGCGAGCAACGACGGCTGCGATGTCGTCGGGCGTGACTTCTTCGCGCAGCAGGCGGTCCTCGGCTGGGATACGGCTGATTGCTTCGCGTGCGGTAGCGAGCGACTTCTCGGCTTCGGGGATTTCGCCGTACTTGATGCGGCCAGCCTCAGCGAGGTCGCCGTTACGCTCGGCGATGTCGAGCTGGCTGCGCAGGCTGTCGAGCTTTTCACTGGACTGCTTGAGGGTATTGATGAGGTCCTTTTCGTGTGACCATTTGGTTTCGATACTCGCGGCTTGGCCTTTCAGGTCGGTGATTTGGGATTCGATTTCTTGTTTGCGAGCTTTGGCGTGGTCCGACTTATCCTTCTTGAGTGCGGCTTGTTCTATCTCGAGCTGCATGATGCGGTTACGGAGCCGGTCGAGGCTGATAGGCATGCTCTCAAGCTGCATTTTCAGCGCAGAGGTGGCTTCGTCGAGCAGGTCCACGGCCTTGTCCGGTAGGAAGCGGTCGGGCAGGTAGCGGGTGCTCAGCCGCGCAGCCGCCACTATGGCGTCGTCGCGGATTTTGACGCCGTGGTGCACCTCGTACTTCTCCTGAATGCCACGCAGGATGGCGACCGTATCGTCGAAGCTTGGCTCGCCAACGTAGACCGGCTGGAAGCGACGCTCCAGTGCAGCGTCCTTCTCTACGTATTGGCGGTATTCGGCAAGGGTGGTGGCGCCAATCATATGCAGCTTGCCGCGGGCAAGCGCGGGTTTGAGCATATTGCCAGCGTCCATGCTGCCTTCACCGCCGCCAGCGCGCACCATGGTGTGCAGCTCGTCGACGAAGAGGATGATTTCACCGGCGGCATCATCGACTTCTTTGAGCACGCCCTTTAGGCGCTCTTCGAACTGACCGCGGTAGGATGCGCCCGCGACGAGCGAGCTGATTTCGAGGCTGACGACGCGCTTGTCGCGCAGTGACTCAGGCACGTCACCGCGGACAATGCGCTGGGCGAGCGCCTCGACGATGGCGGTTTTGCCGACGCCTGGCTCGCCGATGAGTACAGGATTGTTCTTGGTGCGGCGGCTGAGGATTTGCATCGTACGGCGGATTTCTTCGTCGCGGCCGATGACGGGGTCGAGCTTGCCTTCGCGGGCAAGCGCGGTGATATCTTGGCCGAATTGTTCGAGTGGTGAGCGGGTGTCTTGTTCGGTGGGTTGCATAGTGTACCTCCTTTCATTTGGTAAAACAAAAGCGATTTCTATGCTTAGTATACAAAATTAGCACTCTCATGGCAAGAGTGCTAATTCAGCTGCTCTGGCTCTGCTGTGCCCTCTGCTGAGTGGTACTAAAAGCGAAGTGCAACCCGAGTAAGAATACCGCGGTATCTTTACCGAGGATTCTTACCCGGCGCGTAACGGTACCCGAAGCAGAGGGCACAGCAGAGCCAGAGCAGCAGTGCTATACTAAGTAACGATGAAACCTATCCGCCAACTCCTCAGCTACACATCGCGGCTGAAGCCGCTGTTTATCATTATCGCCGTACTCAATATCATTGGGGCGCTGGTGAGCTTTGCGACACCGTTTATCATGAAGTTTGGCACGGATTGGGTGGTGGCGATTGGCGGCGGGCAGACACAGTTCAATGTGTGGACGCTGGTATTCCTTATCGGAGCCTTCATTGCGATGGCGCTGGTGTCGACGGCGGTGAGCGATGTCGGCGGCTACTACGGCGACATGATGGCAATTCGCACGCGGCGGCAGCTGTCGAAGCTATACTACAAGCACCTGCTGAAGCTGCCTCAGAGCTACTACGACGGCGAAGTGACCGGCAAAATCATCAATCGTCTCGCCAGGGCGATTAGCGATGTGACGCAGTTCCTGCAGTTTTTCTCGAACAACTTGCTCCAGATGCTACTGACGATGGCTATTACGGTCGTGATTTTGGGCTGGTATAGCTGGCCGCTGATGGTGCTTTTCTTGCTGCTTATCCCGGCGAACTTGTATGTGACATCGCTGACCAGTACCAAGTGGCAGAAGTATGAGTCGCAGAAGAACACACACTTCGACTACGCCAGCGGGCGCTTCGCCGAAGTGGTCGCGCAGATGCGGCTGGTCAAGAGCTTCGGCGCTGAGCGGCGCGAGCTTGGCAAGTTTGACCACGAAGTCGGCCAAATGGTGGGGCTGAACCGCCGGCAGTCGCGCTGGTGGCATGGCATGAATGCGATTCGTTCGATTGTGTTCGGCATTATATTTGCTGCGATTTACGGCGTGCTGTTCTACGAGACGGCGATTGGCCGCTTCAGCGTGGGCGACATGGTACTGCTGCTGACGTTGGTGCAGCAGGTGGCGTTTCCGATGCGTAACCTTAGCTTCTTTGTCGACAGCTATCAGCGCGCCGTGGCCAATAGCAAGGACTACTTGGAGGCGATGGCCGAAGTACCCGAGAGCGACGAGCATGCCGGCGTAGAGCTGAAGCTGCGCCGCGGCGAGATTGCCTTCCAGGACGTGTCATTTGCCTACGAGACAGACAAGGGCGTGCTGCACGACATCACCATGACACTTGAGGCTGGCACCAAAGTCGCACTGGTCGGCGAGTCGGGCGGCGGCAAGACGACACTGGCCAATCTACTCATGCGGCTGTACGACCCAGACCGCGGCACTATCGCTATCGACGGCACAGACATCGCCACGGTGTCGCGCGCCAGCGTGCGCCAGGCTATCGCCACGGTATTTCAGGATGCAGCGCTCTTTAGCGGGACGATTCGCGAAAACATCGCCTATGCTCGCCCCGACGCCAATGAAAAGGAGATTAGTGCTGCCGCCAAAGCCGCCAACGCCCTCGGCTTCATCGAGAAATTCCCTCAGGGCCTCGACACCGAGATAGGCGAGCGCGGTATCAAGCTCAGCGGAGGCCAACGCCAGCGCATTGCCATTGCCCGGGCGCTGCTGAAGGACGCGCCTATCCTGATACTTGACGAAGCTACCTCTAGTCTGGATAGCCGGGCTGAACATGAGGTGCAGGAAGCGCTCGATAGGCTCATGCGAGGCCGTACTACGCTTATCATCGCGCACCGGCTGAGTACTATCGCCAGCGTCGACACCATCATTACGCTCAAGAACGGCCGTGTCGACGAAGTCGGCAGCCCATCGCGCCTCGCTCGGTCCGGCGGCATTTACGCCAAGCTGCTCGAGCTCCAACTGGGCGCGACCGAGAAGGCCAAGCGGCAGCTCGAGAAGTTTGATATTGCGGCTAGTTGACATAGATATCCAAATGTGAAACTATATATAGCCAGAGATGAAACGAGAGGTATTTTCACGCTTTAAAGATAGCGTCACTGCTAACGATGACGCTTGGCAAGAGGGGCCTGTTCGACCTGATATGCTGCCTCGTATATGGAGGCGTGTCCGTGATGCCGGCTGTCAGGTGGTTGCACTTGCAAGCCTTATGTCGCAAGTGCCATCAGTTGTGGTAGAGCGCCCCGACGAGTATATACCGCCATCCATAACAATGCTCCAGTGCGAGCCAACCGACCAGTTTGGGATTGTGCAAATGGGTGGAGTTGGTATGGACACAGCTGAGTTTTCGGCGCATGTAACAAAAGACATTATCAATACACAGTTTGACGCCTGCAATGCATATGCTAAGTATGGCAGCGACTACAGCCCTGAGGCGAACGCCTTCGCATTTCATAAATTCATCGAAGTGAGTGGCCTCAAGAATATCGTCGTATTTGCGCATAGCTTCGGCGGCATCGCCACGGTCGACATGCTGGACGAGTACTACAAGAAATATCCCGAGTCCGATGTAAATACATCGATTGCCTTCTTTTCGTCACCAGTTGGCGGCGAAGACCTATCCCCTATATCGTGGGGGACTGCACAGATAGTCTCTCTGTCGGAGGCCCCCAAGCTACTGGTGTACCTTTTTACGCTTGGGGGTTCAGTGGTTCAAGGGCAGAATAGTGTATTGAACGAGCAGACCTGGGCGGATGCGGACGCGAACACCGAAGCCAATCCACCGCGACTGCTGCAGCAGACGACCAGTCGGCTGTTACGCGGCGGTATGCGGCCTATTGCTAGTGAAGCACGTCCCGCGTTAGCCAAGCGACAACCAACGCTTATATATATCGCTGTCGACGGTGACTTGACGGTGAAAGACCAGGCTCCGGAAAGTATTGAGGCACGTCTGGGTCGGAAGATGGACAAAATCATCAACTTGCCGTGCGAGGATAGTAAGCTTGGCTGTCATGCCGACCTATGGTTCTCGCAATTCGCAGAGAGGTACCGCAATGCAATTACCAACACCATCCAGACGGCAAGTATGAAAAACGATTTCCGTGTTAGGAAGCCATTCATCCCAACAAATGAGAGGGGCGGCCAGGGAGGCGTTCAGCGTCCTGTGTAGTTTTGGGCAATTGACAGCTAGCTACGCCCAAAGCTACACTGAACAATAATGGATTACCTCCTACTTATGGCTATGGCTGCCTGCGCGGCAGTGAGTGTATGGGCTGTGGGCTATGCCGGCATGAAGCCGCATCGGTCGATTAGTTTGCACGTGGCTGAGGCTCGCCGCACACAACTGGTATTCGGCGTTATCCTGGCAGCTGCTACAGTGGCATTTGCAGTGGTACTCTTCGCCTGGCTGTTGCCACACTACCAGACTGGATTAGGCTCGTATGTACTATTTGGACTCATTACTGGCTGCTTGATGACAATCGCACTTGTTCCGCATGTCGAGGGTACCTGGCGCGAGCCGATTCATAATATGGCGGCGTGGGGAATGGTTTACGTCATACTCGTAGCGATGGCGATGATGCTCGCGTGGCCGCTAAGTGCTGCTGCATGGTATAGCGGCGTGGCACTTACGATAATCAATCTAGTGCTTGTTATTCTTTCGCTGACGCGTAAAGGCTTGCGGCAGTGGTTTTTGTATCTCCAGGTAGCGTATTTGGCGGTGTTTTTCAGCTTTTTGCTCGTAACAGTGTTTGTATAAATGAGCGTATCTTCTCATTATAGCACACTTTACGAATATTTGCAAGTTTAGCATAACCACTACGACTTGCGCTCGCTCGCCATAAGCGCTATGATGAGCACAAGATGAAGAAGCTACGTAGGCTGTTTGGGGGTCCGGCGAAGTATCCGCTTGTAGTATCGGCGGTAGTGCTGGTGCTGTTTGGCCTGGGCTGGTGGCTGCTGCACGACAAGCATATCCCGGTGCTGATGCCGAGCGGCGAGGTGGGTGTGCAGCAGCGCGATCTGATAGTATTTACCGTTATGCTGGCGGCTATCGTGGTGGTGCCGGTATTTACGCTGCTGGTGCTCTTTGCTATGAAGTACCGCGAAGGCAACAAGAAGGCCAAGTACCAGCCAGAATGGTCCGAGAACAAGACGCTCGAGGTGATTTGGTGGGGTATCCCGATACTTATCATCATCGTGCTGAGCATTGTGACGTGGGTGACGAGCCATTCGCTGGACCCATATAGGGCTATCAAGTCCGACAAGCCGGCGCTAGAGGTCAAGGTAGTGGCGCTCCAATGGAAATGGCTGTTCATCTACCCCGAGCAGGGCATGGCGAGTGTCAATGACCTGACGATTCCAGTCGACCGGCCAGTGCACTTCACGCTCAGCGCCGATGCGCCAATGAGCGCGTTCTGGATTCCGGACCTGGGCGGCCAAATCTATAGCATGAATGCCATGAGCAGTCAACTGAATCTGATTGCCAATAAGGCCGGCGACTACAAGGGCTACAATACCAATATCAACGGCAAAGGCTATGCCAGCATGAAGTTCGACGTACATGCAGTGGGTGACAGTGAGTACGATGCATGGATTATGAAAGCACACCACGGAATGAGCCTTACCGAAGCAAGTTACAACGAGCTAGCGAAACCCGGCACGCCTAAGGGGTCATCGTATTATCACTTGGCTGACCCAGCTATTTACGAAAAAGTCATTATGAAATACATGCACGGCAGTAGCGCCGAGCAAACGGATGGCCAGGACAACGGCGCGCATGATACTATGAATCATGAACACATGAATATGGAGGGGATGTAGTATGGAGTGGCTGCTGGGCAGGCTGAGTCTGGACTATCTGCCGACAGAACCGGCGACGATTGGCGCTGCTGTGGGCATCGCTGGCGGCGGTCTCGCGGCTGTCGTGCTGCTGACCTACTTCAAGAAGTGGGGGTGGCTCTGGAAGAACTGGCTGACCAGCCTCGACGCCAAGAAAATCGGCGTCATGTACATCGTCGTAGCGGTACTGATGCTACTGCGCGGCGTGGCCGATGCGCTGATGCTGCGCGCACATACGGCCACGGCTGGGCCAGGCCAAGAGGGCTTGTTCGATGCGGATACGTTCCAGCAGGTGTTTTCGGCGCACGGGACGATTATGATTTTCTTTGTGGCGATGGGACTGATGTTTGGACTCATCAATGTCGTGCTACCGTTGATGATTGGCGCGCGCGACGTGGCCTTCCCGTGGCTGAACTCCGTGAGCTTTTGGCTATTTGCCGCTGGTATGGTGCTCTGCAATGTGTCGCTGATGATTGGCGGCTTTTCCAATGGTGGCTGGCTGGGCTACCCGCCGCTGACGGAGCTGCAGTACAACCCCGGACCGGGCGTTGACTACTGGCTGTGGAGTTTGCAGATTGCGGGCGTGGGTAGCTTGCTCTCGGGCATTAACTTCATTGTGACTATCCTCAAGAAGCGCGCACCTGGCATGACGCTGATGAAGATGCCTATCTTCCCGTGGAGCGTACTGGTGACGATGGCGCTGGTGGTAGTGTCGTTCCCGATACTGACGGCCACGCTCGGCATGCTGTCGCTGGACCGCCTGATGGGCATGCATTTCTTTACCAGCGATGCGGGTGGCAATGCCATGATGTATATCAATCTCATTTGGGCGTGGGGACATCCGGAAGTGTATATTCTGGTGCTGCCGGCGTTTGGTATTTACTCTGAAATCGTGGCGACCTTTGCGCGCAAGAAGATATTTGGCTACAAGACGATGGTCGCGGCGCTGGTGGCTATCATGTTCTTTAGCTTCCTGGTGTGGCTGCACCATTTCTTCACGATGGGGTCGGGCGCGAATGTCAATGCGTTCTTCGGCATTATGACGATGGTGATTGCTATCCCGACCGGGGTCAAAATATTTAACTGGCTGTTTACGATGTACCGCGGCAAAATCCGCTTCCATAGTTCGTTTGTGTGGTTCTTGTGCTTTGTGGTGACGTTTACGATTGGCGGCGTGACCGGTGTGATGATGTCGGTGCCGGCAGTCGACTTCCAGGTGCACAATACGCTGTTCTTGGTGGCGCACTTCCACAATACGATTATCGGCGGCGTGGTGTTTGGGTTTATGGCGGCGGTGACGTATTGGTTCCCGAAGGTGTTCGGCTTCAAGCTCAACGAGCGGCTGGGCAGATGGGCGGCGTACTTGTGGCAACTGGGCTTTATCGTGTCGTTTATGCCGCTATATGCGCTGGGCTTTATGGGCGCGGTGCGGCGCATCGACCACTATGATAGTCCGGAGTGGGTGCCGTTCTTTATCGTCAGCGGTATCGGCGTGCTGATTATCGCGGCAGGCATCGGCATGCAGTTGCTGCAGCTGGGCGTCAGCATCTGGAAGCGCAAGCAAAACCTCGACACTACCGGCGACCCATGGGACGGCCGCACGCTGGAATGGTCGGTGCCAAGTCCGGCACCGGAGTACAACTTCGCTATTACGCCCACAGTGACGCGCCAGGATGAATGGTGGTACCGCAAGCAAGAGGGCAAGGCGCTGCGCCGCCCGCATAAGAGTGAGTATGTCGATATCGAGCTACCCACGAATAGCGGCCTCGGCGTTATCATTGGCGGGCTGTCGCTGGTAGTGGGCTTTGCGCTGGTATGGCATATGTGGCTGGTGGCTGGCGTGGGATTCATCGCTATCATCGCCGCAGTGATATGGCGCACGACCAATGACGATACAGAGTATACCATCACCGCAGCCGAACTGTTCAAGCTGGACGGCGAGCGGTTCAAGAAAGGGGCTAAGGTATGAGTGTGCAGCAGCAGCTTGCCGAGCGCGACGACACCACCAAGCTGGGCTTTTGGATATATATTTTGACAGATGTCATGCTGTTTGGCGCGCTATTTGCTACGTATATGATACTGCGGCACAATACCGCCGGAAGCGTGACCACGCTCGATATCGTGCAGCCGCCCTATGTGCTGCTGCAGACCATGCTACTGCTCGCGAGTACCTTCACTGTCGCGCTGGCGACGCTGGCCGCGAGGCATGGCCGCATGCAGATGATGAAGGCGCAGCTGGTGCTGACGGCAGTGCTTGGGCTCGGCTTCCTCCTGATGGAAATCAGCGAGTTTGTCATGCTGGCGAGCGAAGGGCACACGTGGCAGGTCAGTGCGTTCCTGTCGGCATTCTTCGCGCTGGTCGGGACGCACGGCGCACACATCCTGATGGGACTGGTTTGGCTGTGCACACTGCTATGGCTGATTGACCGCCGCGGTATGACGCCGCATGTCGAGCGCAAACTCGGACTCTTTGCGCTGTTTTGGCATTTCCTTGATATCGTGTGGATATTTATCTTTGCGGTGGTCTATATGTTCGGAATAGGAGTTGTGTGATGAAACAGAAAGCTCCCTCACTTACCTACCAGCAGGAAGTCCGGCGCTATGCGCTTGGGTTTGCCGCGGCGCTCATACTGGTCTACCTCGTCTACTTTGCAACGACTGGCGGCTGGTTTGAGCGGACAGGCCTCGCAGTATTTGTCCTGCTGCTGGCGCTGATGCAGCTGGTGTTGCAGCTCGTCGTGTTCCTGCATCTCGGCCAGAAGAAGCTGCGCTTTACGATGTGGAGCGTGGTATACGGATTCATCATGACGCTCATCATCGTGGGCGGGTCGCTGTGGATTATGGCAAACATGAACTACAACATGCACATGAGCCCCGAGCAAATGCATGAATTCATGCTCGAGCAGAACAAAAAGGGCTTCTAGCGCGTGTCGAAACTGCAGGCCTACTACCAATTGCTCAAACCTGGCGTCATGTACGGCAATGTGCTGACCGGTGCGGCCGGGTTCTTGCTGGCAGCGGCCGGCGCTGTGGACTGGTGGCTGTTTGTGATGACGATTGTCGGTATGACACTAGTAGTCGGGTCGGCCTGCGCACTGAACAACTACCTTGACCGCGACATCGATAGCAAAATGACGCGCACCCTGAAGCGCCCGAGCGTCACGGGCGAAGTACCGGCGTGGACCATCGTCGTCTACGCTACCGTGCTCGGCGTACTTGGTACTGCCATGCTAGCGCTCTGGACGAACTGGCTGGTCGTGGCTATCGGCGTGCTCGGTTGGGTAACCTATGTATGGCTGTACGGCGCATGGAGCAAGCGCCAGTCGATTCATGGCACGCTGGTGGGCAGTATCTCAGGCGCGATGCCGATTGCCGGCGGGTATGCGGCTGTCAGCGGGCAGGTTGACCTGGGGCTCATCATTTCATTTTTGATTGTGTTTTTCTGGCAGTTCCCGGAGTTTTACTCTATCGCCATTTACCGCCGCAAGGAGTACGCTGCTGCTGAGGTGCCGGTGATGTCGGTAGTGAAGGGCGTACAGAGCTCCATCGTCCAAATATTCATCTATACCATCCTGTACGTTGCAAGCACGCTCAGTTTGACATTTCTCGGCTATACGGGCTGGCTGTACTTTGCGGTCATGCTAGCCTGCGGGCTGCACTGGATATACCTGGGCTACCAGGGCTTGTCGGCGAAAGAGCCGGAAAAATGGGCCCGCAAGATGTTTCGCTACGCCATGATAAACATCCTGGTGCTCTGTGTTATGCTGCCCCTTGGTCCGCTGCTGCCGTGATGGTATACTATAAGCAATATCACTAAAGAGAAACACTACCAAACATGAAAGTAACCATTGTTGGCGGCGGCTTTGCAGGGGTGAAGGCCGCGCTGGAGCTTGCCAAGGACCCGAGCACGCACATCACTCTTATTACCGATAAGCCTGAGTTCCAGTACTATCCGTCGCTGTATAGCTCGGCCACTGGCCATAGCCACTTGGAGTCCTGGGTGCCGCTGGGCGAGATATTTGGCGGCTATACGAATGTCCATGTACAGCTCGACCGCATCATCGGTATCGATGCCGAGAAGAAGACGCTGCACGGTGCATCGGAGCGCTCCTACGACTACCAAACGCTCATCGTTGCCGTGGGCGTCGTCACGACGTACTTCGGCATACCCGGACTCGACCAGTATTCGTACGGCATTAAGTCGGCTGAAGAGATTCGCCGGCTCAAAATGCGTATCTATGCAGACCTTGTGGGCGAAGGCAAGCTCGACAAGAACTATATCGTCATCGGCGGCGGCCCGACAGGCGTTGAGCTCGCGGCGGCACTCGGCGAGTACTTGAAGCGGCTCTGCAAATACCATGGCGTCCGGCGGCGCAGTACGACGATTCGGCTCATCGAAGCTGCGCCGCGCTTGTTGCCGCGCTCGCACCCGCGCACTAGTGCCAAGGTGCAGAAGCGTTTGGAAAAGCTCGGCGTCGAAGTGCAGACTGACACCAAGGTTGAGGAGGCGACGGCAACGCAGATTATCGCTGGCGGCCGGCCCATTCAGTCACACACGGTCATTTGGACCTCTGGCGTGACGAACAATCCGCTGTTTGCGGCACATCCGCATATATTCACCTTGGCCAAGAATGGCCGCGTCGAAGTCGACAAGCACCTTCGCGCCTACAAGGACATCTATGTACTTGGCGACAACGCAGCGACGCCGTACTCGGGCCTTGCCCAAACCGCGCTGCATGACGCGCTATTTGTTGCTGGCAATCTACGCAGCCGCAAACTAGGGCGTGCAGCCGTGGCCTATAAGCCAGTACAGCCAGCCAGCGCGATCCCGGTCGGTGCTCGGTGGGCGGCTTTCGAGCTGCGCGGGTTGCGCCTCTACGGTTGGCCGGCAGCTATCATTCGGCGGATTGCCGATTTCATTGGCTATAGCGACATTCTGCCGATTGGCCAAGCGATTCGGCCATGGCACGCCGCGACGATTTATGAGCATGATTATTTCTATCCTGAGGAAGTGGGTTCTCAGAAGAAGTAGCCTGGCCATAAGCGCCTAAAACTGCTATACTACAGGTAGTTAACCAGAGAGGGGAATATGGCAACAAAGAAGAGCCAGCGAATTGTCATTTTTATTATTGCTATTGTATTGGTCGTGGGTACGCTGGGGTCGTTCCTGGTCATGATACTGTCGACCAAGGACCAGCAAGACACTGCCCAGCAATACCAGCAGGCAATGAGCGTCTATGAGCGCGAGCGCAAGTCCTACCAAGCCCTTGTCGATGCGCGCGATGCTAAATTGTCGGAAAAGTACTACCCGACATTCAAAGAGTACGCATCGCTGCCCGCCAAGTACGCCATCGACTCAGTCAAAAGTTTGACCACGCGCGACCTCAAGGAAGGTACTGGTCCGGCGATCGACGACAGCACGAAGTTCGCTGCCTACTACATAGGGTGGAACCCCGACGGCAAGATATTCGATCAGTCTGTCAAAGACGGCCGGCTCGGTTCGCCATTTGCCATCGACGGCCTCAAGGACACGTCAGTTATCGATGGCTGGAAGGAAGGCTTGGTCGGCATGAAGATCGGCGGCGTGCGTCTGCTTGAAGTACCGTCTGACAAGGCCTACAAAGAAACTGGCCAGGGCGATGACATTCCGCCAAACACTCCCATAAAGTTCGTGGTCATGGCGATCGACACTCCTGCAGAAGTGCCCGAGCCCGAAGCGCTGACCAAAGCGTACAGCGAGTACCAACAAGCCCTTATCAAGGCCTATGGACAGCAGTAACGACATGAGCGATACTCCTGCTATTCGCGACGTCATAATGATTGGCGGCGGTCCGAGCGCGCTCGCTGCGGCAGTCTATACTACGCGTGAAGACATCGACACCGTGATTTACGAAAAGGCCGTGGTCGGCGGCATGGCGGCTATCACCGACCAGGTGGACAACTACCCCGGCTTCCCGGAAGGCATTGCTGGCATGCAACTCGCCACGCAGCTCGAGGCCCAGGCCAAGCGCTTCGGTACCGAAATCACTTACGGCGAAGTCAGCGAAATCCGCGACAACGGTGCCACCAAGACGGTCGTCGTCGACGGCAAGGAAGTCGAAGCCCGCGCTGTCCTTATCGCCACTGGCAGCGACTACAACAAGATTGGCGTGCCCGGCGAAGCCGAGTTCTACGGCCGCGGCGTGCACTACTGCGCCACCTGCGACGGCGCATTCTACCGCGACAAGCGCCTAGCAGTGGTAGGCGGCGGCAACTCAGCCATCCAGGAAGCAATCTTCCTGACGCGCTACGCCTCGCACATCGACTTGCTCGTTCGCAGCCGCGTCAAAGCCAGCGAAGTATTGCAGCACGAGCTCGCCGAATGGGTCGAGAAGGGCAAAATAACGCTTCACTTGGCTACGACTACCGATGAAATTGTCGCCACCGACGGCAAAGTCAGCGGCGTCAAAGTGACGCACGACGGCGAACAGCGGGTGATTGCCATCGATGGCGTATTCGTGTTCGTTGGTCTCAATCCGAACACCGAATTCCTCGCTGGCAGCGCCATTGAACTCGACGAGCAGCGCCTCATCAAGACAGACCAGCAGTTGCAGACATCGATACCCGGTGTCTTCGCCAGCGGCGACGTCCGCAGCGGTGCAACCATGCAAATCGCCAGCGCCGTGGGTGAAGGTGCCTCAGCTGCACTCGCCATCCGCGAATATCTTGAAGAGCTGGCACGGCAGAAGTAACCATGGACGGACAGACGATTGTCGAAAAGGTGCAACAGCTAGACCTGCCGGCTGATTCGTATGTAGTGTTCGGCAGCGCTGCCTTGACGCTGGCGGGCTTGCGCGAGGCGACCGACATAGATATATTTGCTACACCAGAGCTAATGGACGTACTCGAAGCTCGCGGCTGGCAGCGCGCCGACAAACGTCCTGGTGACCGCTGCCTGACTCATGATGTGTTCGATGTGCACGATACATGGGAGTTCGGTTCGTATAATCCATCGATTGCCGAGGTCTTAGGCACGGCGACGGTAGTCGATGGCGTTCCATTTGCTTCTCTAGCGGAAGTGCGCACCTGGAAGGCTGTATTTGGTCGACCAAAGGACCTGGAAGATGTAAAGCGTATCGATGAGTATCTTGAGCATACTCAGGCGGAGTAGTTAACGCTTCGCCTTCTTCCGCGATTTCGATGATAGCCACGCGGTGAGTTTGGCTGGGTGGTCGGTCATGATGCCGTCGATGCCGAGTGCTTCGAGGCGCTGGGCGGCTTGCGGGCGGTCGACGGTGTAGGCGTAGGTGAATAGCCGTGCTTTGGTGGCGATAGCGAGCGCCAGTTGGTTGGTGTGCAGCCGGTGGAAGCCGACCGCGGTGAAGTGCAGGAACCGCTGGTAGGCGATGAAGGCGAAAGGGTTGTTGTTTTGCAGAAGGGCAAGGTTGGCGCGCTTGGCGATGTGCCGCGCGGCAATGAGCTCGCTGATTCGCGACGACGAAAGGAGTACGCTGTCCCACTTCGCCTGGCTGCTGCCGATGCGCGCCAGCAGGAGCTGTGTCACGATACGACCGCTGCCAAGCGAGTGCAGGTCGAGATTGAGCAGTATTTTGCCAAAATATTTGTCCAGCACGGCATCGAGACGGGGCGGGCAATCCCGGCCGGTGAGCGCTGCGAGCCGCTCGTAGGTGAGTGAGCTGATGCTTTGCTTGAGGCTATGGGTACGCTGGAGCGAAGCGTCGTGCAGCAGCACGGGCACTTTGTCGTGGGTGAGCCGGACGTCGACATGAATGATATCCGCCCCAGCCGCGATACCTGCGGCGATGGCAGCCAAGGTGTTTTCCTGTACTTCACCGGTGCTGCCGCGATGGGCGATGAGTATCATTCGGCCGCTCCTTCACCTCTGATATGTTCGTCAAGAAAGGCGCGAAGCTGCCTGATGATATGCGGGTCGGTCGTCTCGAGAGCGATTTCGCGCGTGCCAAGCGCGCTGCCGATGCTGTCGAAATTGTGCGAGCCAGTGATGGCGACAGTTTTGCCATGCGGCAGCTCAAAAATCATGAATTTGGCGTGCAGATACTCTGCGCGCCGGTACATCGTAGCAGCCTTGGTGACAGTCGTCAGGATGCGCATCGTGATATGCCACAGCGGACTGCGCAGCTGGTAGTTGAAATACAGCTCGTTGGCTGGGGTTTGGCGGAGCAGGCGCGCTAGCTTGCCAGTCGGGCAGTACTGCGAGACGTAGATGATGCGCGTTGCCTTGCCAGCAAGCGCGAGCGCCCGCCGATAGATGACGGAGTCGAACATCTGCCCGCCATCAACCAGCACATGATGCTCAGCTGGACCGAATGTATGGCTGCGATAGCCGCGCGCCTCGCTGTCGGTTTGGAGGACGCGCCGCTGCTCTGCGGCCAGACGGTCGGCAAGCGCAGCGTCCTCTACCCGAAACACGAAGTCGGTGCAGCCGATTCCCTCGGTATAGAGGTTTACGCCGCCAAACGAATACACCGTCGAATCGACAACCGACCACTTCACGTGGCTGCGCCGCGCAAAGATAAGCACGCCGAACTGCCCTAGCCAGCGAACCTTCGCGCCGCTGCGCTCCAGGCGGCGCTTGGTGGTGCGCATGTGCTGGATTTGGGCGCGGAGGTAGCGCCATTTGGAGCCGGAGTGGTCGGCCTCGATGTAGGTGAAGAAGAGGTCCATTGCGACGCTGACCTCGACGCCGCGCTTGCTGGCTCGCTCGATAGCGCTGATGAGCTGGCTCGTCGCCTCGTCGTCGGCAATGATAAGTGCAGTGATGTAGACGCGCTGCACGGCACGGTCAATATCGTGGGTCAGTCGGTCGACATACTCGGGTGGCAGCAGCAGCTGGTAGCGGGCGCTCATAGCGCCATTGTACAGAAAGTGCTATACTACGGCTAGTCAAACACCATACTAACAGAGGAGAATATATGGCAGATTTCAATCAAGTACTCACGCCAGGCGCTATCGATGACGGCCTGGTCAACACCGTCGTCGAGATTCCTGAAGGCTCGCGCCTGAAGGTCGAATGGGACCGCCAGCGCGCGGCATTTATGCTAGACCGCGTCGAGCCAGCTATCTTCGCCAAGCCCTGTAACTACGGGTTCATCCCGCAGACGCTCGACGAGGACGGTGACGAGCTGGACACGCTTATCATTTGCCCGGAGCCGCTGGCAACTGGCGTATGGCTCGAGGCGCGCATCATCGGTGTACTGAAGTTCGAGGACGACGGCGAAGTTGACGACAAGGTAGTGGTCGTGCCAGCCGACAACCGCGACGACGACCGCATCACCAGCCTGGACGACATCCCACAATGGAAGGCCAAGGTAGAGCACCACTTTGCGCACTACAAAGACCTCAAGAAGCCGGGTAGCACCATCGTCAAGGGCTGGGGCGACGCCGAGGAAGCCAAGGCTATCATCAAGGAATGCATCGAGCGCTGGAATAACAAGTAGCGTTCATAGAGCAAGCATATACGCTATATCTAGTGTGCCTACGCTAGATCTAGCGTAGGCACACTTCGTAGTTGGCCTATCTATATCCTGCTACAATATGGCCCGAATAGAGAACGAGGGCGACTAGGGGGATGGATGCTAAGTAACCTCTAGTTATTAAGAGGTAAACCTTTAGTAACTGAACTACTGTGGACTATCCTTGCTGTCGGAGTTGCTTTGATACGGAGATTTACTCCCGCTTCAGGCAAGACATTTTCTACTACGATTATTCCTTGTTTGGTAAAACGAGACCTTGTATAATCATCAGCAAAATGGCTTGAGGTTTGATGGTTGGCGGGCGAAAATTTTTCCAAGAGCCTAGTGCCTGTAGCGCCAATCAGTCGCTTAAGTCTATAGTAGAGACCTTGCTGTATTTCGTTGTCCTTAGGAAGCTCCGTCATGACTACAGATACTACTCCTTTCTACCGAGAAGTACAAGCGGAGAGGGCTGTGCCTTAGCGCCTGCCGTCACTCTGAACTCGTTATCGCTCCGCTCCTCCGCCTGTTATCTCCTGTGCGGACGGAGTAACGACGTCACATGCGCCAATATGCCGCCGGTGCGGCTGAGCTGCATGCGGAGCTTTTCGCGGGCGTGGCTGGTGACGATGTAGTCGCGCCATTCCGGCTTGGGGTGGGCACCTTTGGTGGTGAGGATTTCGACTTTGTCGCCGTGCTTGAGCTTGTAGCTAAAGGGCTTCATTTTGCCGTTTATCATGAAGCCGCTGGCCTTGGCAGCCAGGTCGGAGTGCACGCGGTAGGCGAAGTCTAGCGGGTAGGCGCCGCGCGGCAGGTCCCAGATGTCGCCCTTGGGCGAGTAGACGAAGATTCGGTCGTGAAACAGCTGCATGCGCAGCTTGTCGGCGTCGAATTTTTTGCCGGAGTGTGCCTTGGCGGCAGTCTCCTGCAGGTCGCGAATCCATAACAGGTCGGTTGGCAGTTCGGCAAGGTTTCGCTGGCGATAGGCATCGGTGAGCTTGGCTTCGTTGTAGTGAAAGCTGGCTGCTAGTCCGCGCTCGGCGTACTCGTGCATGGCCTGGGTGCGTATCTGAAACTCGACGATTTGGCCGGTAGATGTCGCTACAGTGGTGTGCAGGCTCTGGTAGCCGTTGGGTTTGGGCTGCGCCACATAGTCCTTGATGCGCTCGAAGAGCGGCTGGTACATCTCGTGCAGCACGCTGAGTACTAGGTAGCACGTCTCGAGGTCGCCGACGATGATGCGCAGCGCGATGAGGTCGTGGATTTGGTCGATGTCGCCTTCGTAGCGGTCGAGCTTCTTGTACAGGCTATAGACGGACTTGATGCGGCCGTCCATCTTGAAGGCTATCTTCTCGTCGTGCAGGCGCTTCTCGACCTCTTTGCGGACGCGGGCAAGCTTGCGCTGGCTTTTCTTGAGGCGGGAATCCATGAGCGACTTGGTGCGCGAGTAGTCTTTGGGCATGAGGAAGCGGAAGCTCAGTTCCTCTAGCTGGACGCGGACACGCCCCATATTCAGCCGGTCGGCCAGCGGCGCGAAGACTTCCATGGTTTCGCGGGCGATTTTCTTTTGCTTGTCGGGCGGCATGTGCTCGAGGGTGCGCATGTTGTGCAAGCGGTCGGCGAGCTTGATGATGATGACGCGGACGTCTTGACCCACGGCAATCATGAGCTTGGTGAGGTTGTCCTTGGTAGCCGGCAGATAGCTGTCGAGGTCGCGCATGCCGCTGCGGGCGCGCGAGACCTTGGTAACACCATCGACCAGGAAGGCCACGTCGCGGCCGAAGTATGTCTCGATGGTATCGAACGTCAGGTCGGTATCTTCGATGGTATCGTGCAGGACGCCAGCAAGCACAGTATCAATGTCCATGCCCCACTTGATGAGGATGCGCCCTACATCGAGCGGGTGGACGATGTACGGCTCGCCGCTGCGGCGCTTCTGGCCGTCGTGCGCCTGGGTGGCGATGTCGATGGCATGGTCCAGCTCGAGGACTTGCGTCTCCGTGTAGTGCTCCCGGGCGTACTCGAGTAACTCCTGCTTGCTCATAGCTACCATTATACGCTATACTGTCACCAAAGAGCTAACGCTATAAGGAGTGGGAATGTCTCAAGCAAAACTAGCTATCAATGGGTTCGGGCGCATCGGCCGAGCTGCCTTCAAAATCGCCTGGGAGCGCAAGGACCTGGAAATCGTCGCTATCAACGACCTGACAGATACACGTACGCTGGCGTACCTGCTAAAGAACGACAGCAACTACGGCACCTACGGCCATGAGGTCGGCTACGACGACACTGGCATCATCGTCGACGGCAAGCATGTCAAGGTCCTCGCTGAGCGCGACCCAGCAGCCTTGCCGTGGGCCGACATGGAAATAGATATCGTCATCGAGTCGACCGGGTTCTTCACCGACAAGGAAGGTGCAAGCAAGCACATCACCGCCGGCGCCAAGCGCGTCGTCATCAGCGGCCCAAGCAAGTCGGATGGCGTGGATACGCTGGTACTTGGTGCCAACGACGACGCTATCGAAGGCTCGACCGAAGTCGTGTCGAACGCCAGCTGTACGACCAATAGCCTCGGTGCGGTCATGGCCGTGCTTGACGGCACCTTCGGCGTCGAGAAGTCGCTGCTGACGACCGTCCATAGCTATACTGCCAGCCAAGCGCTGCAGGACGCACCGAAAAAGGACCTTCGCGAAGGCCGTAACGCCGCCGAAAACATCGTACCGACGAGCACCGGTGCGGCTATCGCCGTAACCAAGGCGCTGCCGAACCTCAAGAACAAGTTCGACGGTATCAGCATGCGCGTCCCGACGCCAGTAGTGTCTATTAGCGATGTGACGGCACTGCTCAGCCGTGATGTGACGGTTGAGGAGCTGAACGACGCCTTCAAAAAGGCTGCTAGTGAACCATTCTACCAAGGCATCCTTGGCGTCAGCGAAGAGCCGCTAGTCAGCCGCGACTTCATCGGCAACAGCCACTCGGGCATCGTAGACCTCGAGCTAACGCGCGTCGTGGGCGGCAACCTCGTGAAGGTTTGTGTCTGGTACGACAACGAATGGGGCTACAGTAACCGCCTCGTCGAGCTGGTGGCGGACATTGGGAAGGTCGTTGCGAAGTAGGAATAAATAATTTTCTAGCAATAGAGTACAACATTGTGCTAGGCGCGGTCGAGTTCACTCGACCGCGCCTTTTGCACCTCAGTGGGCATAAGGCAACTTCTTTGGCCAAACGAGGCCGATTGCGGCTCCGATGGCTAGGCTAGTGCCAACTTGGGGCCATCCGTGTTTGGTGGCTATAATGAGCGCAGCGGTACCCAGGATGCTCATTATAAAAGTTGCCAGGATGAGGGTGGATGCCCTTACTTTCCATCGAGGTATCTCATTAGGCCGTAGATGCCATGCCTTGCACAAAAAGTAACATACGTAGACCACGCAGGCAGCTAGAAGGCTAAGAACTGCTGTGTCAAATAACATGAGCTTTCTTTCCGAGGTGCGCTTCCGGCGCATCTCAATCGTTGGGTCCGAGAGTTCGCGTCGAAAGACTGTATATCATTACAGCATGCGTGCATAAAAAGTCAATACGATAGGGTAGGTAGCACGGCTTTACATCTGTTACAAAACCGCTTATACTTGTACTTATGAATATCTATCTAGGTGCCGACCATCAAGGCTTTCATCTCAAGGAAAAGATTTTTGCATACCTCGTGAAGCGCGGCTATCACGTAGAGGATGTTGGCGGCAAGGAGCTCGACCCGGCCGACGACTTCCCGGAGTTTGCCCAAAAGGCCGCGACCAAGGTCATCGGCGATACTGACAAGGACCCGCGCGCCATCCTCATCTGCGGCGGCGGCCAAGGCATGTGTATGGCAGCCAATCGCTTCCGCGGCATCCGCGCCAGCGTGATTTGGGATAGCTACGAGGCCAAGATGACCCGCAACGACAACGACAGCAACGTTCTCTGTCTGCCGGCGCGCATCCTCGACGACGATGCTGAGCTATGGAAGGATGTTATCGACACCTGGCTGACTACGCCGTACGCTGATGCGCCGCGCTACCGCCGCCGTAATGCTAAAATAGACGAGTTTTAGGCGTGGCAACGACGATTATTGCACCGGCCATTACCTGCGAGTCGTTCGAGGACTATCAGGCATCAATTACACGGCTTGAACCGTTTGCAACGCGTGTGCACATAGACATAGCCGACGGAGAGTTTGCGCCTACTTTTCTCGTAGGTACGGATCAGCTCTACTGGCCAGCCTCCTGGGAAGTCGACATCCATGCTATGGTGGCGCGCCCAAGCGAGCATCTGCAGGCGCTTTTGACGCTCAAGCCGCATACTATCATCTTTCATACCGAAGTGCAGGAGGATTTGGCGCCGACGCTCATCGCTATCAAGGAAGCGGGCATCAAAGCAGGTATCGCTCTACTGCGTCCTACGGTACCTAAGACCGTCGCGCCGCTTATCGAGCTGGCCGACCATGTCATGATATTTAGCGGCGACCTAGGGCACTACGGCGGAACTGCCAGCCTGATGCAGCTCGAAAAAATCCGCCTCGTCCGCTCAATCCACCCTGCCGTCGAGATAGGCTGGGACGGTGGTGCTAGCATGGAAAATGTCTTCAGCCTGGCCCAAGGCGGCGTCGATGTCATCAACGCCGGCGGTGCTATCAGCAAGGCCGACGACCCCGAGAAGGCCTACAAGGACCTGTCTACCGAGGCCAATAGGCAAGGGGTGATGTAGCCTCGATAGCACCTGTATCGATCGTTTTGGCCCAATGCTACCCTGATAGACGCAATAACTGCTATAATGCATGGTGATATGCAGTGGCTCAACACAATAGTAGACGAACTTATCCGTAAGCATGGCGACGAAGAAATAGTCGTGTCTTCCGGTGTGTCGCCCAGCGGCACGTACCACCTGGGGACGCTCCGCGAGGTGCTGACTGCCGAGGTGATTGCGCGCGAACTGACGCGCCGAGGACACAAGGCAAGGCATGTACATATCGCAGACGACCTCGATGTGTTTCGCAAGGTACCGGCAAATATCGACGGCTCTTTCGAGCAATACCTGGGCCATCCGCTCTGCGACGTGCCTTCGCCCGACGGCGAAGAGGGCAAGAGCTACGCGGATTATTTCCTGCAAGACTTGGTGGATGCAGCACGCAAAATGGACCTAGGCGTCGAGATTATTCGTGCGCATGAGCGCTACCGGGCCGGGTTCTACGTGCCAGCGATCGAAAAAACCCTGGAAAATATCGCCGAAATCCGGCAGATTCTCGAAGATGTGTCCGGCCGCAAGCTCGACCCGAACTGGACCCCGATTCAGATTATCGAGAATGGCCGCGTGAAGAATCGCCAGTTCGACACTATCGACACAGAGAAGAAAGTACTTGGCTACAAAGCACAGGACGGCACGGAAGGCACTGCAAGCTATGCACGCGGCGATGTCGCGCTAAGCTGGCGCGTGGACTGGCCGGCTCGCTGGTGGTTGCTCGGCGTCAAAGCCGAGCCATTCGGCCGCGACCATGCAACCAAGGGCGGGTCGTATGATACTGGCGTCGTCATTGCGCGCAAAGTATTCGGCATTGAACCGCCGCTGCCGGTGCCGTATGGCTTCATCAACCGCGTCGGCGATACCAAGAAAATGAGCAAGAGCGCCGGCAACGTCGTTACTGCGAAGCAGCTGCTTGATATGATGCCGGCCGAGCTGGTGTGGTTCTTTATCCTGCGGTCTGCGCCGGACAAGCAGCTGTATTTTGACGAAGGTGAGACGCTGCTGCGGCTCTTTGACGACTTCGCTGCGCTGCTGGTCAAGGAGGACAAGCAGCCATGGGAAGCGCAACTGATGGAGCTGTGCCTTTATGGAGTGGAGGAGCAGACGATTAGCAACGTGCCGTTCTCGCACTTGGTGGCAAGCTACCAGGCGGCGCTGCGCGATCCGCAGGCAACCATCGAGACTATTAAGCGCACCGAGCACGCCGAAGTTGCCGAGCAGCAGGCCGATATTATCGCTCGCGAGCTGAAGCTTATCGACGCCTGGCTTGATAATTCCGCGCCAGAATCCCTGGTATTCTCGCTTCGTAACGACGTAGATTTGGCCGACTTTTCCGACGCAGAAAAGGCCTATTTCGATATGCTGGCGGCTAAAATTGAGGATGCGCCTGAGACGGCAGATGGTGCGTGGTTCCACGGAGCGATTTATGACCTGAAAGACGTCGTCGAGCTGGCACCAAAGGAGCTGTTCTCGAGCCTCTACCGGCTGCTAATCGGCAAAACCAGCGGCCCGCGCGCCGGCTGGTTCTTAAGCATGCTCCCACGCGAGTGGCTGCTAGAGCGACTTCACGGCAAGGATGGCGAAGCGCACCTACCATAAGCAGTTGACTTTAGTTACGATCTGTGATACAATAGAGTATTATGTCGCTTGTCTATGAAAGGTCGGGCATTGAGCCGAGCTATGTAAAGCCGGACCATAAGTTTACGGTCAAACTTGGTGGTATTTTGGTGCGGCCTGGACTGTACCGTGATGGACGAGCGGGCGCTGAGTATGCTAATCAAGTAGCGGCCCGCAGCGAAGAAGCGGGATGTCTGTTCTGCGAGCCGCGTCTTAGCGAGCAGACAATCAGCCGCCGAGGGAAGTATTTTACGGCATTTGCGGCTTCGCACCCCTATGAATTCTTTGGCGACTATCGTGCTCGTAGCGGCGGGCATGAGCTGGTGGTGCCAACACGCCATACCGATACTCCGAGCGGAGTTGGTCGACGAGCGGCCGGAGAAATAGCCGAATATCTTCGGTATCGCGAAGACGAGCATACGGCGATGACATTTGTCCGCAATCAAGGTAATCCGAGCAAATCGGTCCCGCACCTGCATTACCACTCGCTGGCGATGGATCCTAGCCAGAGGGTTGCAGAGCAAACCTATGCATGGCAAGGGGGAGTTACGAGACTGGCCTTTGAGCCAGTTGTTACTATCGATGAGACTGCTGATACCCTCGATGCCGGCGAGGTCGTTAAAAAGGAAGAGCACTTCACTGTCATCCGTCCAGACGCTCCTTTCGTTCACTTTGACGGTCAAGAGGTGCAGGAGCACTGGCGCATACAGCTCCCGGATGCGCGTGATGCAGCGGCCATGGCGGCTTTACGTAACCATTTGGCTGAGCTAGAGGCAACGACGCCGCCCGATCAGCGCTTCCAAACATATACGTCGCCAGCACTGGCAGGCCAACCGGCGTCTCATATAGAGGTGATGCACCTTGGACTCAATCCTGTATACAAACTCAAGTTCGATAGGGAGCAGGGTATTACCGAGCTAGTGTTTGCGAAGCTGCCGCTCAAGACGGTCATTGCCCTCAACGCTATGCGCCAGCGGCGCTAGCAAAGTATCCTTCGGCGGGCTGCTCTGTGCTATAGTGAAGCTACGATTACCATAAACAGGAACATGCAGATGGCCAAACAGTCACCAGCTCAGTCAACTCAACCGGTCAATAAACCTCTCGGCAGGCTTCTGTCGCTCCTTGTCATCCCAGTCGGGATTGCCCTATGGGTGATATTGTGGCAGCTTGGGTATATGGCGTCGCTTGTAGCCTTCGGCATCGCGTACGGCGCGGTATGGCTATATCAGCTTGGCGCGAAGTGCCAGCCGGACCGCAAGGATGCGTATTTCCTGATCGGGGTTATTGTGATAGGCGTCATTCTGTCGTTCGTTGGCGGCATGATAAGCGATGGCTGGCAAGCGTGGGTGGGCGAATTTGGTGCAGCGGCCAGCTTCTTTAGTGGTGACTTCTGGTCGTTCATAGGTGAGAGCCTGGCAGATGGCCAGCTATGGCAAGAGTACGCCACCGACATCCTCATCGCGCTGGTATTTGCTGCACTTGGAGCAGGCATGCTTATGCGCGACTTGCTCAAGGGCCAGCCTAAGAGCTAGGCAGCACTACAGTCGACGGCCGCTGCCCATTGAGCGAGAGCGTTCTAGAAATACTGTGCCAAACATCACTGGCATACCCACTCTGCTTATGCTAAGATATGGGTATATGAGTGGGCAGCTGACTATCCGACAACTAGAGCAAAAGGCGAACGACGTACGCAAAGATATCATCCGTATGCTGGAAGCGGCGGGCAGCGGACATTCGGCTGGGCCGCTAGGCCTCGCCGATATCGTGACAACGCTGTACTTCAACATCATGAACATCCGGCCGCATGAGCCGAACTGGCAGGAACGCGACTTCTTCTTCCTGTCCAATGGCCACACCGTGCCGGTACAGTATGCTGTAATGGCCGAGCGCGGCTACTTCAAGGTAGACGAGCTGCTGACGCTACGTAAGTTTGGCTCGCGCCTTCAGGGCCACCCGGAGCGTACTTCACTGCCTGGGCTCGAAAATACCTCCGGTCCGCTGGGCAGCGGCCTTAGTCAGGCATCGGGCGTGGCCTATACCTTGCAGTACATCGACCATCAGCCGCATCGTTTCGTCTATACCATCATGGGTGACGGCGAACTAAACGAGGGCAATATATGGGAAGCGGCAATGTTTGCTGGTAAGTACAAGCTGGGCCAGCTGATTTGCTTCGTCGACCGCAACAATATACAGATTGACGGCACTACCGAGGACGTCATGCCGCTCGAGGACCTGGCAGGCAAGTGGCGCAGCTTCGGCTGGCATGTGCAGGAAATCGACGGTCACAACGTCGAGAGCATTCAGGATGCGGTAGGCATGGCGCAGGCTATTACCAACCGCCCGAGCGTCATCATCGCGCACACCATCCCGGGCAAGGGCGTGGACTTCATGGAGTACGACTACCACTGGCACGGCGCACCACCCAATAGCGAGCAGGCCAAGAAAGCATTGAGAAAATTGCGTAGTCTGAATGGAAAAATATATGGCGAGCATGAATAAAAAGAAGCTAATACGACGAGTACTGCTTGCGTTGCTATCCGGACTCGCTATAACGGCATTGACATATTTTGTCGTGAGAGACCAAAAAGCTGTCGGACCATCGTGCGAGCTGTGCGCGGATATAAGTAGTGGATATGTTCGACGAGGGTTTCCTTTTGCATACTATGAGTTGGAGACTTCAGCAAGCGGCGAGAGGGCAGTTCATATAGCTCCAGATACAGTAGTGGCAAATACTGTACTGTGGGGCTTGTTGCTATTTGCCGCACTGAGTCTCCTTCCAAAACTAACTAATAAGCGAGCTAAAAAATGAGCGACTACACACTGAATCCACACTATGCCAGCGATGATGTCAAGAAGGAGCCGATTCGCGCGGGCTTCGGCCGCGGGTTGAAGGCGGCGGGCAACGCGGACGAACGTATCGTTGCGCTCTGTGCCGACCTTACGGAGAGTACGCAGATGCATCTCTTTCGCGAGACGTTCCCCGAGCGATTCGTCGAGATAGGTGTTGCCGAGCAAAACCTTGTGACGGTCGCGAGCGGTATGGCCCGGGCCGGCAAAATACCGTTTACCAGCAGCTATGCAGCCTTTAGTCCAGGGCGCAATTGGGAGCAAATTCGTACCACCGTCTGCCTAAATGACCAGCCGGTCAAGATTATCGGTAGTCATGCCGGTATTAGCGTCGGGCCGGACGGCGCAACGCACCAGATGCTCGAGGATATCGCACTCATGCGCGTGCTGCCAAATATGGTAGTTATCGCGCCGGGCGACAGCATCGAAGCCGAGAAAGCCACGCGGGCTATTGCTACCAATGACAAGCCGAGCTACCTACGGCTCGCACGCGAGAAGACGCCGATTATCAGCACTGAGGACACGCCGTTTGAAATCGGCCGTGCCTACATATTGCGCCACGGCAAAGATGTGTCGCTGATGGGCACTGGGACGATGACGTACCAGCTCCTGATGCTGGCGCGACGCCTAGAGGATATGGGTATCGATGCCGAAGTTGTGCATGTGCCGACCATCAAACCGCTCGACAGCGCGACCATCCTCGATAGTGCTGCGCGCACGGGCCGCGTGGTTACGGCCGAGGAAGCACAGGCTGCCGGCGGGTTTGGCGGTGCAGTGGCCGAGCTGCTGAGCGAGCGTGCGCCAACGCCACTACTGCGCATCGGGATGCAGGACCGCTTCGGCGAATCGGGCGTACCAGACGAGCTGATGGCTCACTTCGGACTTACAGCCGATACCATGCAGGAGAGAGTGACAGCGTTTATCAATAAAGTGCCGCAATACAGGCCGGGATACTAGGAGGGGACAATGGGACTGACAATTTCTGACATACGCGACCGGACGCTACGCGCACGGCATTTGATGCAGCGCACGCGCCAGCAAGGCTTCGCGGTCGGTGCGTTCAATATCGACAACCAAGAAACACTCATCGCTATCGCCAAAGCAGCCCAGAAGCTGCAATCGCCGGTACTCGTCGAAGTATCAGACGGCGAAGTTAAGGCGATGGGGCTCGAAAACGTCCGCGACCTCGTCGACAACTACCGCGATGAGTACGGCATCGAGATGTACATCAACCTTGACCACAGCCCAACTGTCGAGGACTGCAAGCGCGCTATCGACGCCGGCTACGAGTTCATCCACATTGACATCAGCCAAGCCAACAAGGAAGCCAGCACCGAGGAAATCATCGAAGGTACGCGCGAAGTCGTCGAGTACGCCAAATTCACTGGTGCGCTGGTCGAGAGCGAGCCGCACTACTTCGGCGGGAGCTCGAACCTACATAAAGAAGCCATCGACTACGAGGAAATCAAAAAGACCTTCAGCACACCGCAAGGCTCGCTAGACTTCGTCGAGCGGACAGGCATTGACACCTTTGCGGCTGCCGTGGGCAATTTGCATGGCAAATATCCTGTACCAAAGGAACTCGACCTTGCGCTACTCCAGGCAATTCGTGAGGCAATTCCGTGCCAAATCAGCCTGCATGGCGGCTCGGGCACGCCGCTGCATTACTTCGAAGAAGCGGCGCGCATTGGCGTGAGCAAGATAAACATCAATAGCGACATGCGCTTCGTCTTCCGCAAAACCCTCGAGAAGGTGCTGGCCGACAACCCTGACGAGTACGCTATCGTCAAGCTCATGCCAGAGGTCTATTCTGCCGTCCAAACGGTCGTCGAGGAGAAAATCCTTGCCTTTGGCAGCAAAGGAAAGGCCATACTGTAGATGGTCAAGATTCTCTCTATCGGTGCTGCTGTCCAGGACGTCTTCCTGAGCCATAGCGACGAGTTCAAGGCAGTCTGCATCAATCCGCACGAGTGCTTCATGCAGCTGACACTAGGCAGTAAGGCCGACGTGAATAAAATCGATTTCACGACTGGTGGCGGCGCGACCAACGCTGCGGTGACGTTTGCCCGCCAGGGTCTCGAGGCAGAGTTCATGGGCTCGGTCGGCGATGACCCGGCAGCTGCGGCAGTGCTCGCCGACCTCGACAAGGAAGGCGTCGATACCACGCACGTCCACACCTCTAAGCGCTACAATACTGGCTACTCGGTGCTGCTGCTGGCGCCAAACGGCGAGCGAACCATCCTCACCTACCGCGGGGCGAGTACGCACTACACCCTCAATGATTTTGACTTTTCGGATGTCGATGCCGACTGGCTGTATATTTCGAGTATGTCAGGCCAAATGGACGTGGTTGACCAAGTGTTCGCCGAAGCCAAGCAGCAGGGCATGAAGATTATGTTCAACCCCGGTAAAGGCGAGCTCAAGCACGCCGACAAGCTAAAGGGGCTACTGGACGATGTAGACGTACTGCTTGTCAACAAAGATGAAATGCAGATGATTGTCGAGGGCGAGGAACTCGGCGAACTCGTGCGCCACGGGCTGCACCTGGTGCCGACCGTGATTATTACTGACGGGCCAAATGGCGTTGCAGCGAGCGACGGCAAAGCGTTCGTCCGCGCCGGTATGTATGAGGACGTCAAGGTAGTCGACCGCACTGGAGCGGGCGATGCCTTTGGTAGCGGCTTCCTGAGCCAATGGGCACAGGGCAAGTCGCTCAAAGACTCGATTGTCTTTGCAAGCGCCAACTCGACATCGGTCGTAACGAAGATCGGTGCCAAGACAGCTATCCTGCGCAAAGACGTCAAGCTGCATGCCATGCCTATAACGGAGGAGAAGTTATAGTATGACGCAGCTTGCTCGACTGCTTGGGCATGACCACCCGCTGTTTGCGTATAATCTTGCTCAGCTTGAGAAGGCGACCGGACATGCAGGCGTCGACACTCGGCTGCTAGCCGATATCACCGAGCGGGCTCATCATGTGCTGCGCATCCTTGGGCTGGATCCGGCCGATAGCCACCCGGCCGAGGTGCACCATGCGCTGCAGGCTGCCCTCTCGCGACCGGACCGTGAAGTGCTGTTTGCAGAGACTGAATATGCGCTGCTTGTCCTAGATGGCGAGGTCGTGTCCTTCAACTTGCAAGATCTGTTAGAGAACCAAGCAGCAACTACGACAACGGCCTGCGAACATGCGCGCAGGCACTTGAAGCTGGAAATCATTCGGCGCTATGCCGAGCATGACCGCACGCACGACGAAATTGTTCACACGCTCGCCGCAGAGGCTGGCCTGAAGCCCGACACGGACGAATCGCACCAAACGACTGACAAGCAACAGAAAGGAACACCTATGGAAACGGCCGCACCAAAGATTCTCGCTATTGGCGATATTTTTACTGATGCATTTATCAAACTGAACGAGGATTCTGCCAAAATCATCAAGGAAGAGGACGGCAAAGAGTGGCTGGCGTTACCGTTTGGCCAGAAGCCGCCGTATGACCACGTCGATATCGTGCGCTCGGTCGGCCCGGCTCCCAACTCTGCCGTATCGGTAGCGCGGCTAGGACTCAATGCCAGCCTAATGGCATGGGTTGGCGGCGACGCTGTAGGCGAAGAAGCGCTCGAGCACCTGCGCGAAGAGCGTGTCGGCACAGATAGCATGGTGGTCGAGCCCGACAACAAAACCAGCTACTGGTACGTCCTACGCTACGGAGCCGACCGTACTATGCTGGTACGCAGCGAGAAGTACAGGTATGAGTGGACCGACCCGGCCGAAGCACCGGACTGGATATACCTCACCTACATCGGCGAACAGTCGTGGGAGCTGCATGAAAAGCTGCTCGATTACCTCGAGCGCCATCCCGACACCAAACTGGCCTTCCAGCCTGGCACCTTCCATTTCCAGTGGGGTGTCGAGAAGCTGGCCGGCATCTACGGCCGCAGTGAAATCGTGGTCATGAACCGTGAAGAAGCGGTTGATGTGACTGGCGGCGAATACGATGATTTGCATGGTCTGGCTGCCAAAATGCACGACCTTGGACCAAACATCGTTGTCATCACTGATGGCCCGCATGGCTCGTATGCCAGCTACGACGGCAAGCTTGTGACCATTCCGAACTACCCCGACATCGCGCCGCCGCTCGACCGTACTGGCGCGGGCGATGCCTTCGCGAGCACCATTGTAGCTGCACTTGCACTTGGCGAGTCGATGGAAACAGCCCTTACATGGGCACCGATCAATAGCATGAACGTCGTCCAGGCCATGGGCGCGCAAGCCGGCCTACAAACCCGCGAGCAAATCGCCGAGTGGCTGGAGAAGGCACCCAGCGAGTACGAAGTCAGCGCCCTTTAGTGCGCTGACAAGGTGGTGAACCGACTGCTGCTAGAGAAACTTATTCGGCGTTGAAGCATCCCGACAGTAATCGCGGCTCTCTAGCCGAGTGTCCGCTTAAGTGCTGTGTTAATTGCCTCATCGACTTGATGAGCAAGGGTCTCATTGTAGACTGCAAGGGGCTCTTGGATAGTCGGTGCACCTGACGAAGTAGGTGTCACCGCGCCGTAGATAGCGTGGCTATTCCTGTCATCGCGCTGTACTACGAAACCTGTTCCGTTGTTTTCGGCAGGCGCAGAAGGGTAGTCTGAGTCGATGAGACCTCTGAGAGATTTGGCAATAGCCCTGTTGTCACCCGTTGTCCGGAACGGATTGGTAAACACAGCGGGGTCAGGAGCGACTCTTGATTGTTGCGCCTGGGCAAGTGCTCGAGAAATCTCTGCACCAGGGGTCACGACGACAGTGATGCTGCTAAACGTCTCTTCCTTAAGTGCTCGACCCGTATCGGACCCGCGCGCTACGCTGATGGTAAGCTCATTTTCTTTGCTGTCATAGGCGGCATAGGCATACGGTCTGTCGCCACCGTTTACGAGTCTCCATGTGTTGTCGCTATCTTGGTAAGCTATAGTGGTGTTATAAGTATCGAGGTAAGCAGCAATGCTGGTAGCGACCCGTGTGCTTTGCTCGTCAAATATCATTTCTACGGTTTGTTCGGCTTCGGGTGAAGGGCCTGGACGATCAAACGTACAAGCCGTGAGCACCAAAGGAGCTATAGCGGCGGCTAGACATCTCCGCCAATAATTGTGGCTTTGTGGTTGCTCCATGTTCATTGCTGACTGATTTTCCCTGTAGTGCTCAATAGTATTTATTACCATTATAGCACAGAATGAATCTGAAGTCAATTGAGAGGGGTGTCTAGTGGTCGCAGTAGGTCTTATTGGCGAGGACGAGATTCATTGCTTCGTCAACGCTATCAGTGATGGTGTAGAGGAATTCGTCGCCGCTGCTGATGAGCTTGTTTGCGAGCATGCCTTCCTTGACAAGGACGTCGAAGTGCTGCCAAAACTGCTTGCCAATGAGGATGATAGGCGCTTTGTTGGTCTTGCCGGTCTGGATAAGTGTGATGATTTCGCTGAGTTCGTCGAGCGTACCGAAGCCGCCAGGGAAGTAGATATAGGCATCGGCGTAGAGCGTCATCACGATTTTGCGCGGGGCGAAGTGGAGGAACTCGTAGGATTCGGTGGCATAAGGGTTGAGCGTTTGCTCGTGCGGAAGCTTGATATTGAAGGCGATTGATTGGCCACCGACCTTGCCGGCACCTTTCTGAACAGCGGTATGCGCTCCCTTGTTGGCTGCGCTCATGATGCCGAAGCCGCCGCCGGACACTACCGCATACCCCTTGCTTGCTAATCGCTCGGAGAGCTGGACAGCCTTCTGATAGTAGGGGTCATCCTCAGGGGTGCGCGCCGAGCCGAATATCGTCACGGTGCGGTGGTATTTGCGCAGGACGTTGTAGCCGGCTTGGATTTCTTTGTTGATATCGCCGAGGCGGAGCATAGCTGATTGCAGCACGACGTCGCGCGGCACGCAAGAGGCTGGAACTGTAGTGTCTGGTTTTGGTTGCATAATTCTTCATGATTATAGCAGAATACTGCTTGTGTTTGCTAGCATGCAGTGCTTAAATGAAAGCACTATGAAAGTTCCAGCCCGCGAACAATTCTCCCAAACAGTCATCGCTATTATCATGACTGTCGTAGCCGCACTGGTGATGCTGGGGGCGTTTCTGTGGCAGAACTTCAACACGTCGCAGATAATCACTCCGACCAGCTTCAGCGAATGCAAGGCCGCAAGCGGTAGCCGTATACAGGAGAGCTATCCTGAAGTATGCGTCACCGAAGACGGCGAGCGCTTCGTGAACCCGGACCAAAAGGCGCAGTCAATCGAACAACCTTCTTGATAAGCAGGGGGGGGGTAATTGTATAATGAGCGTTATTGTATTTAAGAAAGAAGGGCGTCATATGCTTATGAGGCAAACAACTAATAAACAAACCGGCAGCGCTCATGTACTAATTGTCATACTTATTGTAGTAGCACTGATAGGCGGGCTTGGCTGGGTGTACTACGATAACTTTATAGCTAGGAAGCCTGCTGAAACAGCATCTACACCGGTAGCTTCGAAAGGTGACGGTCAGGCAGGCGTAGTCACAAGTGAGTATTGTTTGGATGAAGCTAAACTTTGCTTTAATTACCCAGCTTCATGGAGCATTGAAACGACGACCGCCAAACGAGAAGTACCGACGGATGACGGTAAGACGGTGCCCTACCAATCGAAAAGTGCAATAGTGCTTACTGGCAGTGGGGAGAAGATGCTTTATCTTGAAACTGGTATAGGCCAGATAGGAGGGGCATGCTTACCGGAAGAGCAAGAAGGCAATTCGATAGAGGTGTTAGAAGCTACGGCACTTGATTTAAAGGTAGACGTGTACGAAGCCTCTCGAGAGTACCAGTCTGCTAACTTGTATGCCGTGAAGGTGGTATGGAAAGAAGACGGAAAGTATACTCCAGAAATACTGCTAACACAAAAAAAGAGCTTGCAAAAAGTGGCCGTATTGGGTATCTGCGATGGCATGTACGCAAGTGTATTTGGGCAGAAATATAACCCTATACCAGGATATAGCCAAATGCAATTTGCCTCATCATCTTTTGAAAATGCCGACGGCACTAGAGGGTCTGAATCTTATGCGACTCGCGAATCGGCAATTAATGAGTTGAACTCAGCGGACGTTAAAGAGGCATGGAAGACACTGACCTCCGCCCACTACAAACAGTAGTTAAAGCTGGTATACTAGTATGAGTGAATAAATTTAGACTCCACAGCGACTACCAGCCCACCGGCGACCAGCCGGCGGCTATTGAGCAGCTCGTGGCGGGGGTGAAGTCAGGCGAGCGCGAGCAGACATTATTGGGTGTCACTGGCTCGGGCAAGACCTTCACGATGGCCAACATCATCCAGCAAATCAACACGCCGACGCTGGTGCTAGCGCACAACAAGACGCTCGCGGCGCAGCTCTATAGCGAGTTCAAGTCATTCTTCCCGGATAATGAAGTGCACTACTTCGTCAGCTACTTCGACTACTACCAGCCGGAGGCGTATATTGCCTCGAGCGATACCTATATCGAGAAGGATAGCAAGATAAACGAAGAAATCGACCGTTTGCGCCACGCGGCGACCACGGCACTACTGACCCGCCGCGACACGCTCATTATCGCCAGTGTCAGCTGCATCTACGGTATCGGCTCGCCAGATAGCTACGCCGAGATGTCGATTGCTGTGAAAAGAGGCGAGCGCCGCCAGCAAGACAAATTCATCCGCCTCCTCACGGACATCCAGTACCAGCGCAACGACGTCGACTTTGCACGCGGTACGTTCCGGGTGAAGGGCGATGTGGTCGATGTATTCCCAGCTGGCAGTAACATCGGCTACCGTATCGAATTCTTTGGCGACGATGTCGACCGCATCACGGCTATCGACCCACTAACCGGTGAAATACTGAGCGAGCCGGACGAAGTGCATATTTTCCCGAGCAGCCACTATGTCACGCCCAAGGACAAGCTGGCGCATGCTATCGAAGGCATTAAGTCGGAGTTCGAAGAGCGTTTGGCGTGGTTTGAGCAGCACGACAGGCACCTGGAGGCGCAGCGTCTGGCGCAGCGCACTAAGTACGACATCGAGATGCTCGAAGAAACCGGCTTCGTGAAGGGTATCGAAAACTACAGCCGCTACCTCACCAACCGCGAGCCGGGCGAGCAGCCGGCCACGCTCATCGACTACTTTCCGGATGACTGGTTACTGCTGGTCGACGAAAGCCATGTGTCGCTGCCACAGGTTCGCGGCATGTACAACGGCGACCGCGCGCGCAAGGAAATATTGGTCGAGCACGGCTTCCGTCTGCCGAGTGCGCTCGACAACCGTCCGCTGCGCTTCGACGAGTTCGACAAGCATATCAACCGCGCCATCTATGTGTCGGCTACCCCTGGCGACTACGAGCTCGAACACAGTCCTGAGCCAGCTCAGCAGGTGATTCGTCCGACCGGTCTGCTTGACCCGGAAATCGAAGTTCGGCCCAGCGAACACCAGGTTGACGACGTCGTGGCCGAGATTCGCGACCGCGTGGCCAAGGGGCAGCGCGTGCTGGTCACCACGCTGACCAAGCGCATGGCCGAGGACCTTAGTACGTATTTGCAGGAAATCGGCGTCAAGACAGCGTATATCCACAGCGAAATCGACACCCTTGAGCGCGGCGATATCCTCAAGGACCTCCGCATGGGCGTCTATGACGTGCTGGTCGGTATCAATCTACTGCGCGAGGGCCTCGACCTGCCCGAGGTGTCGCTGGTCGCCATTCTCGACGCCGACAAGGAAGGTTTCCTGCGCAGCGAAA
>CAZGGJ010000010.1:0-4386 GCA_964525315.1 uncultured Candidatus Saccharibacteria bacterium
AAAAAGCCACTTCGCTGGACACAAATCAGACAAGTCTAACTTGTACGAAGTGGCTATTTGAGCCAAAAAAATAGCCTTGTCATTTGATTTGTGTCCATTACTATTGTATCACGAAGTGAAGCGACTTTAGTCGGCTACGAGCAAAAAAGACACGCGCTTTAGCGCGTGTGCAATTTCAAATCTCCCCCCAGAAAAACACTTGGTTTGCGCTCCGCGCAACCAAAGAAAAAACGGCGCAACGCGCCGCTAATTCCGATTTTATTCCGTTTGTGGAGCGATTTTACGCGCTCGCTAGAACCAATTTTAACTGATGACGACCGATGAACCAAGAGCCCCGCCGCCTAGCACAGCGAAGCTGTGCTGCGCCCCGCCAGAAAAAGCCTTTGCATTTTTGAGATTTTCCCCGCCGATTTTTTAATTTTTAAGGAAAAGGCTGTTTCTGTCGGGTACGCTTTTGCCATATCTGGCAAAACAGCGGTGAAAATTATACAATAGTTTTCATAGACCTAAACCAAGCGTCAGCTTGGCATGGTTTATTAAATCCACAAAGAGAAACAGCTCGTCATGAGTACTTCTCTTTGTGGTCAATGCTGGAAACGGCATTGGGTGGCTCTCGGGCTGCCGCTCGTGGCGGGCTTTTTGGTTCGCTCAATACTACTAATTAAGAGAGGACTGTATGAGCAAGCCAAAGAAAAGAAGTAGCAAAAAACCAATAATCATCAGCATTATTGCTGTCGTAGTCATAGCAATTCTAGGCGTTGGCGGATTTTTCGGCTACAAAGCCTATGAAAAATCACAAGAGGACAAAATATATTCTACTGGCGATGTCGTCAGTTTCCCCGATTTTGATTTCAAGGTTACAAAAGCCGAGTTCAAAGCGGTAGATTTGCCGATAGATCAAAAGACTATCGCTAAATATGGCGCACTTGATAAGCCAGAGGATTGCGAAAAGATGTCAAAAGCTCCGACTATGGCATTTTTCGGCAGTCCTGAGCCAATGCCCTATGGACCGTCCGACTTCAATATCTGTATTCGGCGTAATGACTCACGCAAGGGTATCAATGAATATTCGGCAAATAACAAACAATTTGTTACCGACTATGAAATAGTCGCAAAAAATAATGTTAGTACCGCAAACCTCAAAATTGCTCTTGTCGTTGATAGTGGCAGGAAGTTAGATGAGCAAGTAAACACTTTTAACGGCACACAATTTTTCACAGAAACAGCACAAGAACGAACTGAGTTCGGCGGTGTTACGATTTACACGCCAGAACTAGGCTATAAGTATATTCCGTATCATCAAAGTGATATCGGCGGCGATATAAACAAAGGTTTGACCAGAACTGGCTACACCTACACTGATATTCGCAACAGTGAAAACAATGTTGATATAAAAGTTACTTACAAAAAAGACGGCAAAGACCAAGTGCGCATTGTGCGAGTGAGTAAGTAGCATCATGAAAAATACTCTCAACCGATTTTCTGCATTTTTCAAAAATAGTAGCTTGTTTGTGCGAGCACTCATAGTTGTTTCTGTAGTGGGTGTCGTGGCTGGTACGGCGACTGTAGCGGCAATGGTGGCAACACCTAATGAGGACAAGCCAAGACCCACCACGACAGAAGCAAAGACGAGCGACGATAAAGAACCAGCTCCAGTCGCCAATAACGAGAAGCCCGACGAAACAGTACCGACCCAAACTACCCAGAATAACCAGCAAGCAACCCCGCAGCAGCCAACGCCTACACCAGTTGAACCGCCAAAGGACGACAACGCTGTTACTGTTGAAGATATTCCCAAAGACCTGTTCGGATTTAGCGAATATCACGCGTATAAGCGGCGTATTGAAGTTGGCAAGCCAGACGCCATTAAAGGTGTGGCTGCTGGTTACTTATTTGCAAACATTTATTGCAATCAGCACAATAATGGGACAACGTCATCCAAGTATGCGATAGCATGCTTGCCAGGTGGACAACGAGGACACATGGCATTTGTTGAGGAAGTGCAAGACAACGGCGATATTCGAGTTACCGAAATGAACTATACTGGCTGGAATACAGTGTCAGAACGGATTATTCCAAAAGACCAAGCCGCGAACTATCGTTATATTCCTTAGTGGTCATTTTCAAGATGTGTCGCAAGCGACACATAGCGGCTTTGCCGCTCCTAGCCACGCCGCCTCTGCGCTTTAGCGCAGGCGACCCGACAGAAACAGCCTTTTCCTTTAAAAATTAAAAATTCGGCGGGGGAAATCTCAAAAATGCAAAGGCTTTTTCTGGCGGGGCGCAGCACGGCTTTGCCGTGCTAGGCGGCGGGGCTTGGTTCATCGGTCGTCATCAGTTAAAATTGGTTCTAGCGAGCGCGTAAAATCGCTCCATTTCGGACAAAACAGCAATTTGGTCGCCCTGTGGGGCGGCCTTTTGCGTGGCGAAAGCCCGAGTTCAAGCTGCCGATATACGCTATATCTAGCGTGCCTACACTAGATATAGCGTGCTATAATACTCCGCATGAAGGTCGAAGACTACACACTCGAAGATGGCACTCCCTGGCGACTATTTACTCCAGCTACTACTCAAGATGGTTGGGCCGTACTATGGCTACAAGGCTTCACGAGCACTATCGAAGGGCATCAGGCGGGCTGCGAACGAATGAGCGCCGCTTCAACCATTCCATTTGCGATACTCAACTACGCCGGGCACGGCAACCACCCCGTGCCATTAGTGCAAGCAACTCGCAAACAACAATTTGAAGAAGTTTGCGCTGTATATGACGAGTTGGTAAGTCGTGGGTTCGGTAAAATCATCGTCATTGGCGGCAGCTTTGGCGGCTATATGGCAGCGCTGCTCGCGGGCGAACGCCGACCCGAAGCAGTTGTGCTGCGTGCACCGGCAAATTACGATGACGCCGAGTTTGACTATCCGTACGCGCAGACCACCAAAGGAGACGACTGCATGCTGTATCGTCAAACAATCGATGAGTCGTATTCCAATAGAGCCATCGACGCCCTGCGGTCGTTTGAAGGCGCAAGCTACGTCATCGAACATGAGAACGACGCGGTCGTCCTTGCCAACATACCCAAGTCGTACTACCATGCGGCTCGACATGGCAGCTACATAGTCATACGAGGGCTCGAACACTCGCCGAAGCTCATGCCAAATACTGCCAAGTGGCAAAATATTGTCGAGCGTTGGGTGCAAACGATTATCTATGCGGTAATGAACGACCCGCGCGATAACCAACGATAACTTCCTATCAGAGTAGTGAGGCCATGCATTTCCTACTATCATAGACATATGATACATTGCACATTTGACGACGGCGGCGCAGGTACATTACGGCATGCAACGGTTGTTTGCCTCGTTCTCAAAGACGGACAAATTCTCCTTACACGGCGCAGCCAGCGCCTCGTTGAAGGCGGCAAGTGGTGCCTGCCAGGCGGCTACATGGACCGCGACGAAACGACTGCCGAGACGGCCAAGCGTGAAGTGAAGGAAGAGACCGGCTGGGAAGTCGACTCGCTCCAGCTCCTTTGCATCAACGACAGCCCAAACCAACCCGGCACCGACCGTCAAAATGTTGACTTCATTTATGTTGCCGATGCCACCATCGACACCGGTGAACGCGACGAGGAGGTAGAAGAGCAAGCGTGGTTTCCACTTACTGGACTGCCCGAGCCAAGCGAAATGGCCTTCGACCATCTCGACCACATCAAGCTCTATATCAGCTACCTACGCGAGCCGTTCACGCTGCCTATCATCTGCACGCAGGACAGACCGAGCCTGATGTAGCTATGGCAGATGCAAATAAGCTATACTCGCACATTGAGCTCCTAGAAGATGATACAAATGGCCTCATCCAGCTCGACATTGTTGAGCGTAAGCACGACACGCGCAGGGCCAAACAACATGGTCATGCTTGCATACTCTCGAAGCAAATCGTATAGTCTACGGCATCATGACATTCACTCACAAACAGGAATTACGGCGAGCCGGCTACACTGACACGGCAGTGCGAACGGGCCCGCACGAAGGAGGCCCAGAATATGAAGCTCGGCTTGGTAATGGACTCATTGCCGGTGTTCCTTGGGGACACTACTTCAGTCGCTTTATGGAGCAGAATCCATCGTACACCGTAGAGGACGCGCTGGAACTGCTCGACCTTGAGTGGGACGATATACGCGACCCCCAGCCTGTCGTATCGGAAACAGGTTCTCGCAACGAATTTCACGCATACATGAGTATGCGGCGAAAAGCTATCGACACAGCAGAGAAGCAACGCTGGCAGCCGATAGTAGACGTCTTGCGTCAAAGCTACACTGCTATCATCGATAAGATTGCCCTCAGCCCAGAAGCCAAAGAGGAGCTCATCGCGACCCTCACGGCACGACA
>CAZGGJ010000010.1:4396-35776 GCA_964525315.1 uncultured Candidatus Saccharibacteria bacterium
AGCTCGATACTGCCAAGTTCCGCGAGGCGTGCAGTCGATACGCTACTATTGACCACCGGCTCGGTCGCGTCATTGAAAATATGCTCGTACTGCAAGGCTTTGACGATAAGGAAGCTTTGCAGTCCCTAGCCGCATACGCCGAAGAGCGTAAAAGACTAGAAAACGAACAGAAAACCCTCGCCGATATATGCGAGCCCGTCGAGCACGAGCTCAAAGCGATAGATTATTCTCTCACGACAGCCCTGGGAGGAGGTCAAGTCTGCAAGCTTAGCGACCTGTTTGAAGCACTTGTCCGGCGCCTTGAGCAACTCGGTAAACAGGACGCAACGATGTATGCGATGTGGCGGCAGGCGCTCATAGAGTTTCTAGAGGACTGTCCTTATGAACTCAATCAATACGTACCTCACTCTAAAACAAGTGCCATATAGGTAGACGAAGATGTCGTAACGTACTTTCCTATAGGCCTCAATACGTATTCAGACGCTCAGCGCAGTGATGCTGTCACTACCAAAATCGCAACATTGGAAACGGCATTCTATACTCAAACCACCGCTGACAGTCCCCTCATACCAACCAAGTAACTGAATGCACGAAAGGGTATCGTCTGTTTAAGTCTCAAGCGCGTAGAGACGCGGCTCCCCGTAAATTTTGCCTTACAGCGATGTCTGTCCTTGAGTAGTGACATCTGGTATGCTATAGCTATGGTCGCTAACCACCTAGTCCTTAAAGTGCCGAATGCATCAGACGAGCAAGCTGTCATGGAATATCGTGATGAGTTTCTAGGAAGCCAGTCGGTCATTCATGGCGGCGGTAGCCTCGAAACGTTCGACACCTACGATGCGTGGCTCGACAAAGTCGCCCTTGACTATGACTCGCCCGAAGAGGGGAGGGTGGCCGCTACGCAATACCTCGCATTCAACAAGGCAAACCATCTTGTGGGTATGATTCAACTGCGCCATGACCTCAATGACTACCTGCGTAGCTTTGGCGGACATATCGGGTATAGCGTCCGGCCGAGCGAACGCCGCAAAGGGTATGCCAGCCGTATGCTTGGCCTTTGTCTGAAGGAGGCGTATGCACTAGACCTCGACCGCGTGCTTATCACCTGCGATGAGGACAATATCGGTTCCCGCCGTGTCATCGAAAAGGCCGGCGGTGTACTTGAAGACGCTATTGCCAATCCAACGACGGGCAAGCGAACGCTGCGGTTTTGGGTCGTCCTCTCGCCAAGTGATACACTAAAGGAAGTGCAAGCATCATGACAAACATCATCGCCTTCATCATCAGCCTATTCATCGCCTCGTTACTGCCTGGTGCACAGCCTAACTTGCAAACGAGCAAGGCAGCAGATACTGCGCGCGCAAATGACGTACAAAGACTATCATCAGCCGTTCTCGTTTACGAGTCAAATGCCCGCGGGAAGCTGCCAACTGCCAGCGAGCTTTCGACAGCCGACCTCGATGAAATCACAACCGTCGTCGATGAGGGCCAGCCGACGACCAGCCAAGCAGTATACACTGCAGGCAAAAACTGCGATGGAGAGGCGTCGTCGCGGGCCTATTCTGTCACCATCATGCTTGCAAGCGGCAAGCCGTACTGCAGCGGGTCGTAGCGTGGTATACTGACCCTATGGCACAATTTAGTTTCGACATCGTATCTAGTTATGACAAAGCCGAGATGAACAATGTCTTTCTGCAGACCGAGAAGGAGATTGCCAGCCGCTACGACTTTCGCGGCACGCCAGCTGGCATCGAATGGCTTCCCGACAAGAAGGGCTTCAAAGTGACCGGCAGCAACGAATGGCAAGTCGATGCCGTGCTCGATATCGTTGGCAAACAGCTAGCGAGGCGCAGCATGACCAGCAAAGTCCTTGACCTCAGCGGCAAAGTCACCGAGGCAAACCTCCGCGCCTGGAAGGACGTTCCGTTCAAGGATGGCCTGAGCCAAGACAATGCCAAGAAAATCACCAAACTTCTGAAAGAATCGCATCCCAAACTGAAGAGCCAAATCCAAGGCGATGAAGTCCGCCTCACTGGCAGTAGCAAGGACGAACTCCAAGCAGCGCAAGCCACACTTCGCGCAGCTGACTTTGATTTTCCGCTAGTCTTTACGAACTATCGATAATTTGCTATAATTTATCGTTAGTTAGCAATATCAACGACTGTTAAGAGGAATTATGGCCAAAAAGAACAACACTAAGCGAAAGATTATTGCGCTTGTCAGCCAGCTGACAGGTCATCGCACCTATGTGACACGCAAGAACACACAGAACACCCCAGATAAGCTGAAGCTGCGCAAGTACGACCCCATCGCTCGCAAGCACGCCGACTACGAAGAAACCAAGAAGTCACTCGGCCGCAACGAAGTCAAGAAGCGAAAAGGTTAATGATAAAGGAGGGATTCACCCCTCCAATCCTACTCCGAAGTAAATTCGCAGTAGGACTTCCTCCCCCTAAAGCTCGAGCATAGCTCTCGTGCGCATCGCGCCACAACAAAACAAGCGAGCCACTCTCGCTTGTTTTTGTTTGGCCGCTTGGACTATGCTTTGTCGGAAGGTGAGTAGAGTGTCGCATCAATCGTCTGTGCGAGCCAAATGCCGTTTCGCACTAGTCGCTCGAGCTGCGTACGCGACGGGTGCTTCTCTATGAGGTAGAGGTACACGGTACCGTCAACCACTTCGACGCTTGTCCCGATAAATTCCCGGGCAATGACGTCGCGCACCGGCTGCATGAACAGCGACTGCACCATAATAAACTGCCCCATCGAGCCATACAGCGTATACTGCTTCGAAAACGCGTCTCCAGCCTGCGGCAGTGCCGTCAGGTGGGTGAGTCGGCTCACCATTTCATCGCGAACAGTGTGCTGCGCAATATATACGTGCGGCGCATCGACCTCGCTATGCAAGTCGACGGTAACGATTGTCCAGAAGTGCTCTTTTAGACGCTTGTCGCTGTAGCGCAGCGAGTCGCGGCGCACGACGAGCGATACGTCGTAACCCTGAAACGAGCCCACCGTATAGTGATAGTCGTCATGCGTGGTCGACACCGTACTGCCGCGTACTAAACGGTGGTCGTCATCGCGCTGATCGACATAGCCAAAATACACCAGCCCCAGTCTATCTGCCAAACGCTGGATGACCGCGCGCGTGCGCTGGTGCCGTACGATATGCCCAGGCAGCACCCGGCGAGCGATCTTGGCTGTGTGGTGCAGCACGCGTCCCATCGCTACGACTCCGACTTGATTTCGTTCAATGCATCAAGCAGGGTTGTCACATACTCTGCATGACTCCAGGCAAGCGGTGCTACCGACGTAGACAAGCCGCTGCCAGGGAGTATCTGCTCGGCAAGTATACCGCTCGGATAGGCATGCGCCTCAACCCATTCGATAATCGTCTCGGCTCGTTCGATATCGCCAAGCTCGATGCAATACTGTGCATACCATAACGTTGTAATGTGCCAATAATTGCTCACGAGCTCACCGGCGGGGCGTCGGTAGGTGTCGTTTTCGTAGCGCGGAAGTCCGATGCCGTTTGGCTGGTCGAACCGCTCAACCGCAGCTGCAATCGACGACGCCACTTCATGGCTGTCGGCTCCGAAGAGTCCATACATAAAGCTCCCAAATATACTCGACATATCGAGCGTTCGGTCGCGGTATTCTTCGCCGCCCCGTAGTCCGCGGCCCTTGATGATCGTTTGGGCGTCTTGGTCAAACAGCTGCTTGCCAGCCGCCTCGTATATATCGTCGGCTACCGCACGCCACGCAACGGCTGAGTCCTGGTCATCGGCCGCCTCGGCCAAATCGGCTGCCGCAAGAAGCGCAGCATGAGTAACGGCCGTAGTGTACGTTGTCGTCAGATACACTTCCTCCCACAAGTCGTAGCTAGGGCGAGGCAGATGCGTCGTCTGGTCGATATACCCAGCCATAAACTCCGCCATCGGCTTGATGAACCCGCCATAATATTCCTGTAGCAGCGAGGCATCTGGATGCATTTGGTAGAACTGCGCGAAGATAAATACCACGAGTGCCGTTTCGTCCTCCTGGATGGGCGGCGCAACCGAGCCGTCAGCATGCACGTACGGATGCCAGCTGCTGCCCAGCGCTCCATCAGCACGATACTTGTGCGACAAGTAGCCACCCGCATGGAGTCCGCGCCGGCAAAAGTCAAAGAATCGTAGCGCCTCTTCCGTATACCCCAGCCGAATAAGCGGCCACAGCACGTATGCTCCATCGCGCGGCCATGAGTACGCATAGGCGTCGCGGTCGTAGTTGAGCGCTGCTGTGTCGGTACTAGCGATGACGCCGCCGCGCTTGTCGATGTGCGCCCTCAGCAGCATTGTACTGATAATGAACATCCGCCGTCGCTGATGCGGCAATTTGTCAGCAGCCGACAGGGCAGGAGCGAGCCATGCGTGCCACGACGCAGCGGTCTGCTCAATGCGGCGCGTAATACCGTCGTCTACTACTTTGCGGTGCACATACAGGGCTTCGCGAAGCGATGTTCCTGCAGCAATCCAATACGATACCCGGGCTGACTCATGCGCCGGGATCATCAGCCGAAAGCGCAAGCTTGAGTCGACGCGGCCGTGCTCGACATTGCCTTGGCTCAGCTCACCATCCTCGGCGTCGCGCCACGTACCTTCGCGCCCCTCGATACCGAATAGACCGATAGAGTGCTGGTCAAACCAGCCGCTCTCCGACTTACCAGAGACAATAAACACCCGTCGTCCGCGATAATGCATCACCGCGTCGCTATCTGGCAAATAGACGGCCGTGTCAGTATTGCCCCGCGAGTCGCCAATCACGAACGCCTGGTGCATAAACAGTCGTATCTCGCGCTCATGGTCGGCATAATTGATGACGTGAATACTGCGCATAAAGGCGCTGACGTCGCTATCGACGGCATCGTCAAACTCCAGTCCAACCTCCAGCGACGCATTATACGCCGTGGCGTGTCCGATCAGCGCATCGTGCGGATAGCTAAATGAGATTTCCCAGTCGCCGCCGTCAAGCCACGAAAGCGTCCCGTCGATCCACACCCCCACTCGATGCCGCAGGCCGCGGCCGATCGTGTGGTTTTCGTGGCCGACATACGGGTAGTAAAAATCATGGACGAGGCCATACATATTGATGCCCACATGCAGTTCGCCATTGCTCAAAATAATTGGTCGCGCCATGTTATAATCCTCCAAATCGCGTATGTTGCATCACACGGTAGCGCACATCGCGCAGGGCATTCATATAGAACAGGAAAGCATCGTACGGCGAGTCATACGGGCTGAAATAGGCGTGCACGTCGCCGTCAGTGAACCACTTGGTGCACATATAGTAGGGGTGGTCGCTGGTCGTCAGGCGCCGCCAGTCGCTGATAAGCACGTCGTCCTCGCTGGCCAGTACGTCCTCGCCGAGCGCATAGATATGACGCATGGCTTCGTGCTGCATGCTATTGCCCAGCCAGGCGGTCAAGTCACGCTCTGTGTCCGCCCAGGTAACGGTTTGCGGCATACTGATGTCGCCAGCAGGCTCTGCCGCCTGCGCTGCTTGACTCACAGTATAGAATGTGTTATACTGAGAAGATAGCCATTGTTTGACGAAGTGCTCAAAGAAGCGGAAAATCCCCGTATCTTCCCACTGGTGCTCGCCAAACGTCTCGTAGTCCATAAAGAGGTTGACTAGCGGCGCATCGCCGGCAAATGCCGCCTCCATCCACTGCTGGTACTTGCTCGCATCGAGCGGGTACTCGCTCCATGCTTTGTTGCCGAAGCGGAAGGCGACGTCATCACTGAGGCGATAGTTCTTGAGGAGGAGCTTGATATGCTCGGTACCGGCTGGCCGGTAGACGTAGTTTGGACTGCGCCAGCCCAGCACGCCGTCCCAGCCCTCGGCCAGGATAGCGTCGAAGCCGGCGCGGTCAGCCCATTCGGCCAGCTCGTCGTTGTAGGCAAGTTCGGTATTGCGAAATACTTTGGTCTCGACGCCGAAGGTGTCGCGAATCAGCTGCCGGTGCAGCTCGACTTGGCGGGAGAACTCGTCTCTATCGTAGAAGAATGCCAAGCTGTGGTAGTACGTCTCGGCCACAATCTCTGCCCGGCCAGTTGCGACGATACGCTGGAAACTCTCCAGCACATCAGGCGCCCAGTCGCGCGCCTGCTCGATAAACGTCCCGGTGATACTTAGGCTCAGGCGAAACTCCGGCTCCTCCGCCAGAAGCTTTTCAAGGAGAGCGTTCATTGGACGATACGACTTGTCGGCGACTTTCAGGAATACCGCCTTGTTGTTGCGGTCAGTATGGCCGTAATCCGCGAAATACCGGTGGTCGTGCGCCGTATCAAAGACACTGTAGTCACGGACGCGCCATGGCTGATGCACATGCAGATACAGCGTAATCCCGCGCTGGCTCATGCAAGTACCCCCCTATAGTTATCGAAGCAGCGCGTTGCAACATCATGCCATGATAGTCGCATATACTCGTGCTTGACACTGTGACGCAGCTCACTAGAGAGCGCAGCTGAAGTAGCAATACCGACAAGCTGGTCGGCCAGCCGGTCGATATCCCAGAAGTCATAGCGCAAGATACCATGCAGCACCTCGCCGACGCCCGACTGCTTGCTAATGACGAGCGCCGTATCGTGATGCGCCGCCTCAAGTGCCGTAATGCCAAACGGCTCGCTGACCGAACTCATAACAAACACATCGGACACACTATACGCATCGCGCCACTGCTGCCCGCGGACAAACCCGGTAATGAACACTTTGTCCGAAATGCCAAGCTCTGCACTGAGCCGTATTAGCTCGTCGCGCTGCTCGCCGTCGCCTGCGAGGAGAAATACCAGCCGGTCATACTTCTGCGAGGCCCGCGCCGCAGCCCGAATAAAGTGCGTCAGGCCTTTTTGGATAGTAAAGCGCGTCACCGTGCTGACCACTGTATAGCCTTCGCTGCGCAGATGCTCGAGGTAGCGATACGTGCGGCGGTCGTAGTAGTAATCCTGGAGCTTCTCGAGGTCCAGGGCATTGTGCACGACATCGATTTTGTCTGAGGGGATGCCGTAGCGGTCAACAATCAGCTGCTTGGTGATAGCGCTTACTGCCAATATGCGGTCTGCCATCATCAGGCCATGCTGTTCAATCTCATGAATCAGTGGATTGCCGCCCTCCATGCCGCTGCGGTCGTACTCGGTGGCGTGGACATGCACAATCAGCGGTGCGCCCGACACTTCCTTGGCGCGGACGCCGGCTTGCATGGTCAGCCAGTCGTGCGCATGAATGACTTCCGGAGGAGTCTGCTTCACCATAGCTTCGACAAAGGTAATGTAGCCCGCTTGCACATCGCGGATCTCATCGATTGACTGACTATAGGCCAGCGTCGAGGTAGAGCGCTGCACGGCAGTAACGTCCGATACGGCATGAATCCTCATCCACTCGGTATCGGGGTGGTGTGCAGAGTAGGGCAGAACGAAGTCGATATCCGCGCCCATCCGTGCCAGGGCGCGCGCCATATGCAGGCAGGCGACGCCAAGTCCGCCACTATTGTGAGGCGGCAATTCCCACCCAAGCATTAAGAGTTTCATCCTAATTTACGATAGCCTACGCTTCAGGCCGCCCCTTCTATGGTTATGCTTACTGCTACCAGTATAGCCCGAATAGCATGAGCTTTTCAAGGGGAAACCCACTTGATTTATCCACCACCGCGTTATACAATACATATTCGTGCAATTTGGACAGAATTTTACGACGATTCAAAACGGTGTCGTCACTTTTTTTAGCCAGCCAAGCCCCTATCGCTCGGTCTTGATACTTATTGCGTCGCTCGCGGCGGCATTCTGGCTCAGCAGCCTGCTCGCCAAGTGGATCATCCGTATAACGCAAATTGTCGCACAGCGCAGCGACAATACCACCAACGAAATCGCGCAGATCAAGCTGCGCCAAATCGAAACCTACCTGAGCGTGACCATCGCCATCATCCGGGCAGCCGTTGTGGCAGTCGTCGGCTACCTCACCTGGGACTACCTTACACCCGCCTCTGATTCCAACAACGCCATCGCAGCAGTCGGTGCCAGCGCACTGTTCGTAGTGTTTGCCGGACAGACCCTCGGTATGCTACTGCGCGACCTCACGTCCGGCGCAGTAATGATCATCGAACAGTGGTTCAATGTCGGCGATTATATCCGCATCGAGCCGTTTGCCGATGTCAGCGGCGTCGTCGAGCGGCTGACGCTGCGCTCGACCAAACTGCGCTCGCTCAACGGTGAAGTCATATGGGTGCACAACCAGCAAATCGCTGCCGCGCACGTGACGCCGCGCGGTATTCGCACTTTGGCCGTCGATGTATTTGTTCGGGACCGCGAGCGCGGCAAAAATGAAATTACGCGCATCATGGAGTCAATCCCTACTGGTCGACTGATGCTTGCGCAGCCGCTGCGTATCACCTCTATAGAACAGTGGGGCGACGACCAGTGGCGCGTCACCATCACCGGCCAGACCGCACCGGGCAGGGAATGGCTCATTGAGCGGCACTTTGTCCAGGCGATTGAGGCCATCGACGAAGAGGACACGCCGCGCAAGCAGCGCCTCATCGCCTATCCGCCAATTGCCCGGTACGCCGACCCGAGTGCCGATCGGCGCTTCAAGCGGGCCGTTCGCGTCTCTGGTAAAAAATAGCCTACAGCTGATATTTAGGTACTTCGCTGCGTCGTATCATGAATCGGTCCGACCAGCTCCTCCAGAACATCCTCAAGCATGACCAGCCCAACCGACTGTTGCTGCTCGCCGCGCACCTGCGCGATATGCGCACCGGAGTGCTGCATGGTCACGAGTGCGTCGCGCAGCGACGCATCGCGGGCAACGTCACCGAGCGGTCGGATGTACTTCTCGCCAATCGGCTTGCTATAGCTGTCCGGAGCAATCTGCAATATATCCTTGAGGTGTATGTATCCGCGCAAGGTGCCGTCCGGAGCTGGCACAGGGAACCGTGAAAAGCCGGTCCGCACCGAGAGGGCTTCGATATCAGCAGGCGTTGGATGCTCATTTGTCAGCATCACATCGCTGAGGGGTATAGTAATCGGCGCAATCGTACGCGACTCGAGGTCGAGCGAGCCGGATAGCAGCTGCTCTTCGCCAGCACTCAGCAGCCCTTCGCGGTGCGATTCCTTGATAAACCCAGCCACCTCGTCACGTGTGAAGCTGCTGCGAATCTCTTGGCGAGGCGCAATGCCCACCAGCCGCAAGCAGCCATTGGCAATCGCATTGAGCAGCGCGATAAGCGGCCGCGTCAGCCACACCAAGGCCGCAAGCGGCGGCACCAGCCATAGCGCCGCCTGAGACGACCGCGCAAGCGACAGGTTCTTTGGCACCATCTCACCGATAAGCACATGCACATACACCATCAGGACGAGTGCAATCATAAATGCGATAGGATGCAACAAATAGTCTGGTACGCCCGCACTTGCCAGCGGCACCTCAAGCGCATGAGCCACCAACGCCTCACCGACGGCACCAAATACCAAGCTGCACACCGTGACGCCCAGCTGCGCGCCGGCAAGCATCAGCGACACCTGCTCCATCGCGCCAAGGGTGATTTTCGCAAGGCGCGAACCTTCAAGTGCCTTCATCTCGATGCTGCTGCGCCGAGCGGCTACGAGTGCGAATTCTGCACCCACAAAGAACGCATTACCTACTAGCGACGCAATAGCAATGACAATACCTAGCCCGCCTGTCATGCCGCAGCTCCGTCGGGTCGATGCATCGTGAGCCGCAACCGGTCAATTCGTTTGCCCTCCATCTTGAGCACCGTCAGTTCTACGTTCAGCGGGTCGCCGCTGCTGTCAACCGCCGGCACCATGACGCTGTCTCGGGCCTTGGGGATGCTGCCAAACTGCGTGATGAAGAGCCCGGCAAGCGTTTCGACATCGTCTTCGTCCGGAAGGAACACATGGATATACTCGGCAATTTCGTCTGGCCGCAAGAGGCCCGACACACTGTAGCTCCCGTTCTTGCGGGCGATAATTGGCGCGCCCGTAGGGTCATGCTCATCGCGCACCTCGCCCACCAGCTCCTCGAGCACATCTTCTATCGTGACGATGCCGTCCGTACCGCCAAACTCATCCACCACAATCACTATTTGCAGCCCGTCGGCACGTAGCGAGGCTAGGAGCGGCTCGAGCAAGGTGGTTGACGGTACAAACACCGCCGGCTGCATGATCGCATCCACCTGAGCAGCGCGTCGCTTGCCACGCGGCACGCCAAATGCTTGCTTGATATGTACCACGCCTTTGATGTCATCGAGATTTTCACCGTACACCGGCAGCCGCGACACGCCAGTCGCCTGCGCTACCTCAAGCATCTCGGCGACCGTGGTGCCAGCTGCGACAGCATGAACGCGCACCCGCGGCGTCATGACATCGACGGCTGTCTGTTCGCCAAAGGTCAGCGACCGCTCCAGCAGGGTAGCGGTTTCCGGCTCGAGCGTGCCTTTGGCAGCCGAGCGTTTGACCAGCGACAGCAGCTCGTCGGCCGAGCGTGCCGACGCCAGCTCCTCCTGGGTTTCGATACCAAATCGCCCCAGAATGGCGTTCGCGCTGCCATTGATGGCCCGAATCGGCAAACGGATCATGGCGGTAAATGCCAGCAAGAACCGTGCAATGAACTTCGAAACCTCGAGCGGTTGAGCGATAGCAATATTCTTCGGTACCAGCTCGCCAAAGAGCATAGTCACGACCGTTGCAATGATAATGCCTAGCGTCAGAGCAACCGCCGGCACCACAGCCTCAGCCGTGCCAAGTGCCGTAAGCGGCCCCTTCAGAAAAAAGGCGATCGCCGGCTCCGCCAAAAATCCAATCGCAAGGTTGGTCACTGTAATGCCTACTTGCGCGCTCGACAGCTGGGTCGACAGCGTAGAGAGCGCCTCAAGCACGCGCTTCGCGCCAGCATCACCGGTGCGCGCCAGCGCTTCGACCGTGCTGCGGTTGACTGTCACGAGTGCAAATTCGGCCATAACAAACAGACCGCAGAGGGCGACTAACAGTAAGGCGATACCCAAAAGTACCAGTTCTATCATAGAATACTCTTATTTTATCATGTTATTTATTCATCACGCATGTCGTTAATAGGGTTACGGCGGGCATTGCGAACAATCGGGACAACCGCCCCCAGCAAGCTCACCACAATAATGGCGCCAACAATGAACAGTATATAGAGTGACGCTACGCCGAAGAGATGGAACTCCAGCGAGGTATCCGACGCCGCGTAGGCCAAACGTGCAGCAACCGTTGCGTCACGCCAATACAGCAGCTCTATCGTGAGGGCGATGACCCCGCCAAGAACCGCTGCAAATAGCACCACCCGGAACGATAGCAAGAACGCATACACGCCATAAATACCAGCGATATCAGTCCGTTTGGCCCCAATCGCCCGGAAGACCGCACTCTCGCGCCGCCCTTCAGATACCGTCCGGCCGATGATACCACCTAAGATGACCGCCGCAACGCCGCCAACGATGATGAGCGCCCAAAACATAAACTTAGCAAACCCCGTCTTCAGCTCATCGATTATCAAGATATTACTTCCAAACGGCATAACGAACACGCCGCCCGATACCTCGCCCCCACCCATACTTGTCTTGCCGAGTAGTGCCCGAGCCTCTTCTTTGTCATCGAACTCAACGATGTAATCGTTCATGTTGCGTTTGGCCGCTTCCAGGCTCGCCGCGCCAAACACACCATCCGGCCGGTGCTGCTTCGGCACACTATGCAACAAATCAGCCGGGATGACCCAAGCGCCATAGCCAAGATTAGAGCCGAGAAGCATATTCACCAACTCGCCAGTCGATGACAAGGAATGCGAGTCATAGTCGCTAGTAATGCCCACACCGCGCAGTATTACTTTGGACTGCGACGGCTCGCCAAGGTAGGTACCGATCTCTTTCTCGTATGCAGTTCTATTCGCAATCTGCTGTTTTTCATCTGGTGTGCGCGTGTCTTTGATGATTTTTACCAAGCCGCAGCTATCTGCCCGAGGTACTTCGTATTGCAGGGGCGGTGCTATGTAGTCAGCCGTTCCTTTGCTCCGTTTCATCTCTTCTGCCTGAGCAAGTGCTGTTTCGAGTAACTGCATAGAAGCTGCGTTGCGATAACAATAGCTCACCGTCACCTCGCTGATACGGCGGCGCACCTCCCCGAGACGGTCAAGTTTGGCTTGGTTGGACGCAGATTTGTCCAACTTTTTGAGACCAAGCAGTCTTTCGGCATCAGCGTAAGGAAGGATGATGGGTAGCTCTCCCTTCTGAGGATCGTATACCGTATTTATGACAAACGGCTTGGTCAAGCTGCCATTCAACAAGGTCATGTAGTTACTCCCATTATTGACACCAGCCACGTCATCTGATCGATTCGGCGCTTTCTTGTCCGGCGCTAGTCCGGGCTCGACACCGTCCTTCATATAAGTAAGTGCGCCGTCCTTTGGCATGATAATTGCGTTGCCCTCTATCACGTGAGCGGTTTTATACGGCTTCAGGAAGTTGTGAATATCGAATGCCTCGTTCTCAGCTTGGCGAGCATCTACTGCCGCTTGTACGTATGTATTGCCCAAGCCGTCATCAGCTATAGAACGTTCTCTTGTCTTGGGGTCTATCCGAACCGGCGAAGGGTCCTCAGTATCGGGGTTGTATTCAATCCCGTACTTTTTGGCTGCGGCAGTTTTTTTGGCCACGCTCGCTTCGCGCTTGGCTTCGACTTCAGCGATAAACTGCTTGTCAGTAGTGTGTTCGTAAAAATCAAATCCCCCTCCCGAACTGTGAGAGAGTGCGAGAATCGTCCGGTTGTTGAGCCCTTCGTTGCTAAAGCGCGCGACGCTATCAAACACACCTTGGACGATAAATATCGCCGCCATTATGAGACCGAAGAGTATGCCTGCCAGTCCTACAGTCAAGCCGGTACGCATTCGATGAGTCCGAAGCTTAGTGTAAGCAAGAACTGCCGCGTCAGTCGCGCGTATCATACGAGTATTCTTCCGTCTTTCAATGCAATCTCACGGTCGGCTCGAGCGGCAACTGCTTGGTCATGAGTGACGATAACAATCGTGGTATTGAACTCGTCGCGAATATGCTCAAACAAATCGATGATAGCGCTGCCGTTGGTGCTATCGAGGTTGCCAGTTGGTTCGTCGGCCAGCAGGATGCGCGGCGTGTTGAGCAGCGCCCGGGCGATAGCTGCGCGCTGCATTTGCCCGCCGGAAAGCTCCTTAGGAAAATGGTGCAGCCGATCGGCGAGGCCAACCTTCTCGGCCAACTCTGCCACGTGCGCTCGGCGCTCCTGCGGCTTGGTGCGGGCAAACATCCCGGCGACTTCGAGGTTGCGCTCCAGCCGCAGAAACGGCTGCAAATAGAAAAACTGAAACACAAAGCCTATCGTCCGGCTGCGAAACTCCGACAATCGGCCGTCGCGCATTGTCTGCAAATCAGCACCGCCCACCGAAACGCTGCCTGCCGTCGGCTTGTCGAGCCCTCCCATGAGCTGGAGCAGCGTGCTCTTGCCGCTGCCGCTCGGGCCGGTGAGCGCCACAATTTCGCCTTCGTGGATGTCGAGACTTACACCAGCGAGTGCCTGCACCTTGGTTTTGCCTACTTTGTAGCTCTTCATTAAGTCGCGCACAGAGATGATAACCGGCGTCTCCGGCTGGGAAGCCGCGTTCGTTCGCCTGGCCGCCAGCTGCTGGGCCGCCCGGTCGCGCACCGCTTGGCCAGCTTTGACCGCATCGCCATCATAGAGTGCGAGGAGGCTGTCGATAAGCTCAGTCGATGTGCGTGTCATAGTGATAACGCTTAGTATACCAGCTCAGGTGCTGCAGCGAAATGCCTATATCGCCAGCGTATTCAGCGCGGTAGATAGGACTGGTAGACCAGTTCCATCAGGTCCTCAGCATGAGGTTCACGCGGAAAGAGCAGCTCGCGCGCACTTTTCTCGGTTGTAGGGCCAGCGACTCGGTCTGCCACTACCATCGTGGCAAGGATAACGAGCAGCGTGATGGCATAGGCAATCGTCTCTTCCAGCTGCAAATCATAGGTATGCGATGAGGTCAGGATAATCTCAACAATCGCCTCGCCATTAGGGAACACGCCGATACCGGCTATGTCGCCCCAGTGCATCACAATATGAAACGCCTCGTGCAGGATGACGCTCATACTAAGGCCGAGCATCCACACGCCGAGCCGCAGCATACAACGCCGCACCTGGCGGCGATTTGACCTCACTGTCATAATCTTTACATTATAGCAAATATTTGTAGTTTTGTCAATATACTTCTATGACACTTGCTCGGTCCGCGCAGCATGGCGGCGAATTGCTGCATGATTGGCTTGGAGCAACCAAGCAACTGCAGCTAGGCGCGCCGGAAGCTTCTGGCGCGTTGCCTTGGCGTACTGCTGTACTTCTGCGATGCGCACTCCCTTAGGGCCGATATTGGCAACGTATTGCTGCCATGGCCGCTTCGGGTCGAAGGGGATATCTGTCCGCACGCTTGCCAGGTCCACCCGTGCAGCTTCATCAGCCGCATCGCTCCATCGTATGCCGGCCAGTATGCTGCTATCGCTCTGGAAATTCGGACCGCTGGTTGCTATACGTGTGCGTACTTTGTCGCTCAGTGCTCCAAGCTGGTCGCGACGGCGATAGGCCGCCAGTACTGTCGCAGCAGCGACAAGCCCGGCAACACCGAGCGGCATACTCGAGCCCATGTCGGGACTGCTAGCTTCAGGCGTGGCCGTACCCGAACCCGACGGGGTAGGGTCGAGAATAGTCCCGGTCCTGTCGACTGTCCAGGCATGCCGCTCTTTATTTGTCAGCTCGCCATCGCCATCGTTGTTGTAGCCTATAGCAGCATTGATGAACGGCACCGGTCTGTCGGCCTGCGCCAGTACTGCGAGCAGGGTTGCTAGATTGCAATTGAGCGACTCCAAGTCGGCAAGTGCCTGGCCCAGTGCCGCCAGAGCCTCCTCGTCGTTCATGTAGCGGATATCCTTGAATGGCTCAACACCCGCATCCTTGAAGGGAGTATAAGAGTATTGCTTAGACCGTATCGCTTGGTACACTTCTTCGGCTGTAGCCGTCTCCGAGAGACCGAGGGCTCGGCGAGCCTTGGAAGCGATGGTTCGCAGATCACTTGCCTCAAGGTCAAATGTATACTCAATGACTTGTAGCTTGCCATCCTCCATCGTAGTTTGCCGCACCGGCTTTTTGACGATAGACATAGGGCCGATTGCCCTTGCGCTTACCGCCCGCTTGTCCTCCTTGAGCCAGTATCGCAGAACCGGCTGCTCCATGGCGACTCCGTTGACAACACTATCCTCAGGGCGGAGGTCTACAGAATACGTTTCCGTCAATGCCCTAAAGAATGGTACCGTAGTAACTAGCTCTGGATTGGCAGCGTCAACCACCTCCACCATGGTGGGCACTGTGTTTTGCTTGACAGGTATATCAAGTGTATTAATGGGCCTTTCATGCTGCAGCGCGGTGAGTACTTCGCTCGGTAGTTCAACCATGAAGTCGGCCTGTGCGATAACTTTGTCGCGCGTTGCTTGCTGAGGCGGCATAACAACATATCCATCGTAGTAGCCCTGCATCACTGGTTCGCCTGATGTACTCGAGAGAGAAAGCTGCTTGGATACGCCCGTGGTCCAGTAGCCGGCTGTGGATTTTCCCTTCAGTGAAGTGACCGTGTACATAGTATGTTCAGTAGCCTCGACATCGCCAAAGCTCATAGTGTCGCCAGTCTGGTACTCATCTCGCTGTTGCCACCACAAGTCAACAGGCGATTCTGGCGTAAATAGTTTCCGGAATGTTGCCAGCAGGTATTCTCCATACGCCCTGTCGAGCTCAGACAAGCCGTCATACATATCGAGCAGCCGCCGCATGTCAGCAGCCTCGCTGCCATACTCGGCCTCGAGAAACGCCAGATACTTCTTGTACTGTCGACTACTTACCGTGCCGTCAAAGTATTCTGCACCTTCGTTATATGCCTTAGCGTAAGCTGCGTCCTTGCTCCGCGACTCGTAGATGTGATAATAGGCACCCGCCCCGAGTCCTATCGGCAGCGCGGCCGCGACAAACGTTGCGCCTACTCGGCGAATGAGGCGGGATGGTGAGGCGCTTACCTGCACGTCTTTTTCGTTTGTTTCTAAACGAGCATACAGCGGCTCAACCGTGCCTGAAGGTGCCGTCCCGACCTCCCCGTCATACTTTTGCAACTCCCTGTACGTATCGTCGAGCAAGAGGTGCACTGCAGCCAAGACGTCTGCCCGACACAGTGATTCACTGCCATCGGTGACATCAAGCTTCGCAAGGAGCTCCGGCAAGTCCCGGACACCTAGCCGGCTGAATAGATTTGTCGATTCGCCGACACGTATACTCTCTCGGCCTGCTTCGTGGGGAACTCCCTGGATAAGCCGCTTGATGCTGGTACCTTGGACACTTAACTGCGCCGATGTCTTAGTGAACCGACGCGTGCCATCCCGCTCTCTCGTAACCTCTCGCTGCGCGCCTTCGTCAAGTGTATCAGCCAGACGCAGCGCAATGCTCCGCTTGAGCTTGGCAAGGGCCGCCACATTGCCGCCGTGCGACTGTTCGTACAATTCAAGTAAATACTTGTCATCGAGCAAAGAGAGAAGTGCATTCACTCTGTCGACATCTTGGTCAAATAGCTCCAGCAGCGCATCCGGCGAGGCCACGAGCACTTCGTCCGATACGGCTTTGTCAATCAGCTTAGTAGTAGTGGAGCCTTTGAGCTCGCTAAGCGCCGTCTTGGCGTCATAATACCTATACGTATCACCTTGTGCGCGAGTGCGTTGCTCATCGTCCATCCAAGAGGTAGCGATAGCCACTTCCGACACGCCATGTTCTGCGCCCCAAGCCGCCAACCTTTGTAGGCGGGTCGTGGCACTGAGCGGCAATTCCTCAAGGCCATCAAGGCCGTACCACCGTATACATCCCGTTGACTCACCAGATGCGCCGCGTGCAGTAATAACGTCTATCGGCTCGCCAAGCGCCTTTTCGATTGTCCGAGCTTGCTCGTAACTCTTTCGGATTCGTCTGTCTGCCCGTACTTCGGCCGCTACAGCCATCCCCACAAGCGCAATACCCATAGGCACACCATACTGCAACATAAAAGGCCCATTATTCTCATAGAATAACAAGGATGCGCCAGCTCCTACGCTCGGAGGCAACATTGCGTAGACAGGGTACTTAAATTGCTGGCGAGCCCTATCGAGATGCGTCTCAACAGGGTCGTCTGCTGTATAGAGGTTGGACAGTTTGTCGGGCTTAGCGGCCATAATTGTCTCATTATAGCTTAAATAGTTAATTTTGTCAAATTATAAAACCCTGAGTCTCACAACCTCCTGCCTCCGTCATGCTGAACTTGTTTCAGCATCCAGTCATAATTAGTTAACTATTCTTTTACTAGACCCTGAAACGAGTTCAGGGTGACACCAAGGGCGGAGGGAAGTTTTGAGGTTAAGGTATAAAAATAACTAGCTAGATAGATTTATCTGCTAGATGCTGGCGTAGCCCCGCAATCATCTGATGAAAGTTTTTACTTTCAATCGATAATAAGAAGCGGAGGAGCGGAGCGATAACAAGTTCAGCATGACGAGAGCGGGGGTTTAGTTCAGCATGTCTGCATTGACATAATGATTAGGATAGTATTTAATGAGACGAACAACAACGCGATGACGTTCATGGAGAATCATAATGACCGAACGAATTTCTGCCCTCGACCATAGACCAATTGATTTCGTACGGGAGGTGTCGCCTGACGCGCTTGATTTCTATGTCAAGGGGCTACGTGGTCTCTACATGCCCGAGAGTGAGCAGCGCTTTCTTGATCCTTCCGATCGTCTTCACGGCAAATTTGGGCGGTATGTCCTAGCCAACAGTGAAACCTCGGAGACGTTCAGAGAAATACTATTGATGGGTACAGTAGTAACCCTTGGCCCCAAAGCCTATGGAGCCATTGATAGCCTACTGCATTTTCAGATTCGTAGCGCCCTCATCAATATGGTAAGGCGGGGTGAAGTGGAACACGTGCCAGAAGGTGTACCTATCGATGTTCAACACGTCGACTACGGACAAACACAAATCATCCTTGGTAAAGATGACCAGCTACAGAGTGTTCTGGTGAGTGGTGCAAGCTTCGAATTTGGCCGTGCCAGCGAAGAAGGCAGGCAACAAACCTGCGAACTATTTGATTCACTTCTGGAGGGAACTGTGACAGTGGTAAATGCCAACCCCACTCCAGAGACGTATGATGACATTATCCAGTAGACCAGGTTCAGCCAGAGCCTGTAGGATGATTACCAACCCTATTTAAACTCAGAGGCGAGCGATCCGATAGCAGTTCTGGCTCGTACTCATGCCATTTTCGAGCAAATTCATCCATTCTCGGACGGCAATGGTCGTGCTGGTCGCCTGCTGATGTTTATCAGGGCCTTGCAATTCGGCATCGTACCGCCAGTGGTGCCAAAGGGATGAAGATCCCAGCCAGACGGCCTCAGCGAAACCTTCGCCGAAATGGGCGATGCGCTCAAGGCGGAATTCAGCATGCGCACGCGCGCGTTCGAACAACTCCGTACAGGGCTGGACGCATAGGCGGACCGAACAGGCGCTTGATGCTATTCGTCAAACAAGCGATCAAGATAGTTGGATGGATTGTCGAGGAACTCTTTTGTGAGGGTGACGTGCTCGATACTTTCATAGGCAGCTTCGTGCAGCCCGCTTGGCGATAGCTCGTAGATCGTGGCTCCTGGAAATGCCAACAATATTGGTGAATGCGTGGCAATAATAAATTGCGATCCCTGGCGCGCCAGCCGATGGATTGCTACCATCAAAGCCATGATTCTCTGCGGCGAGAAAGCGGCCTCCGGCTCATCAAAGATAAATAAGCCGGGCCGGAATTCGTTCACTATCGCGAGGAATGCCTCTCCATGCGACTGTTCATGAATGTGCTTGCCGCCGAAGAGTAGGGGGCTGGGGCCGAACCTGTCGAACGTCCCATGCTCCGCGTAATTAGCTGCCGTATAAAAGCTTTCCGCCCGCAGAAAGTAGCCATATTTCTCCCGCTTAGCGCCCCGCACTAACGTCATGGCGTCCGCGAGCTCCGACGTCGTGTCGAGGGAGCTGAAGTTGTAGTTCTTTGTTCCGCCTTCGGCATTAAACCCAGCGGCAACGGCAATCGCTTCAATGAGTGTTGACTTACCCGTGCCATTCTCGCCAACAAAAAATGTAACCGGCGACGTAAACCGAATTGACCCTATATGCTGCACCGCAGGGATCGAGAACGGGTACGATGACATATCGACCTCCTCCTCTAAGATGACGCGACGAATGTAGTTCTCCTGCATGTGCCTATGATAGCAAAAAGCTTTCGAACGGGAGGGCTCAATAATTGCCTTGGCAGGACTTACGAGTGATTATCGAACCGAGGTTAATCCCAAATTCGATCTGCATTTATTGCGTGTTTTTCAAAATAAGCCTCAGTGAGGTCAATCTCGAACCTATTTGCCAGTTCTAGCAGATAGTTTAAGACATCAGCAAACTCCTGTCTCATATCATCTCTTGTATCAGGCTTCTTTTCACCCTTGAAACCTGTCTGCTTTCGAATTTCCTTGGCGAGCTCACCTACCTCTTCTGAGAACAACAAAAAGACTTCAGAAATAGAATTTTTATCCCAACCCTTTTCCTTGCAGGTTTTATCTAAATGCTTCTGAAGATCGGCTAGCGTGACGACACTCATCTTGAACTCCTTATTTACTGCTAACATAAATATAGCATGTAGGGATCATCTTGCTAGCCTAGCGGGAAAGAGGGGTAATGCCAAGCATGGGCGCGATGCGTGACAACCATTTTTTTTGGATTAGGCCCCGAACCTATTGTTGCTTAATATAGACATACAAGTCCTTATCGACTACAGCTAGTGTTTGAGTTATTTGACGCAGTTAGGTTCACCTCCGTTATATGCTATAATTAGTCTATAATGTCAAAGCAAAACACGATACTTGAATCGGTTGCAAAAATACTAGTTATAAATGATAAGAGTGAAGCCCTAGCGTTGACGCTTGGCAAGCACTTAAAATATCCAGAAAAATCATACCGCCCAGACTTGCCCGGAGGTATTGTTGATTCAGGTGAGTCAGAGCAGCTTGCGGCGATTCGTGAAGTGCAAGAAGAATGCGGAATAGATTTGGATGCATCGAAAGTAAAGTTAGCGTATACCGAAACTGCGTACTACGAAAGAGAGAACAAATCTGTTACGAAGTTACTCTATGTTATACACCTAGATGATACGCCTTCAATTACTCTAAGTTGGGAGCATAGTGCCTACAAATGGGTCTCTGTCGATGAATTACAAACGATTGACCTGCGTCCTTTTTTCAATGAAGCAATACAGTACTTGATTACGAACAAAGTAATCTAGCCCTTAATAATCGTACGGATACTACGCCATAGGCTATCATAGTATGGTTGAATGTAGTGTACTCGGGTGTAAGAGCCAACCATAATAAGAACTATAAATGACATACCTTTTTATAGTGGCGGGGGCAAGGATAATAATTGAACTTATTGTGATATAAATAGCTTTTCTTGAAAAACACGACTAGCTATCGCGCTCATTTGATACACTACACTCAATAAAGTAACCAAGAACTAAATAATAACCATGCCCAACAACAGCGACGCTCCACTTACCGTTTCAGCACTTATTGTAACTCGCACGAATGATGATGGCGCAACTGAGATATTGAATGTACTAGCTCACAACAAGGATAAGTATGGCTTTCCGGGCGGAAAACAAGAAGCTGGCGAATCGCCCGAAGATGCCGTTATACGCGAGACCGAAGAGGAACTTGGCGTAAAGCCTACGAATGTTATGTACAAGGACACTTATAAGGCTCTTACCCCTGAAGGTCGTGGAATTGAAATGTCTGTCTTTATTGGAGAAATACCAGATGGCATCAAGCCTACTAGCGAAATTGCAGAGCTGCACTGGCTGACTTATGAGCAGATGGTAGATGATCTGAGCTTACTCACGCCCATGACTATCGAGCATGTTATGCCGATACTGAAGAACCTATAGCCCAGGCATGGATTGCTATTAGATATTCATGACGGATTGAAAAGGACGGCGACCAATATAAAGTCAATGCGCTATCCGCTCGTTTTCATAGCAAGCAGCCCGGAACTTACATAATATATAAATGACACACTTTTGACAGTGTGTCATTTATAGTGGCAGGGGCTTCAGGATGATTACCGAACCTATTGTGGTGTAATAAGTTTTTCTGAGGAGGGTCAAGGAGATGCTTAGTTTTAACATGAACTCTGGACTATATAGTCAAGACACTTTCTATAAGGCCTTCCAGCGTGATTTAAGCAGTGCAAAGAGCTTAGTTATTATCGAGAGTCCATTCATTACACAAAGAAGAGTAGCTTGTCTTCTCTCTGTCATAGAGAAATTAAAGCGTCGGGGTGTTAGGGTTGTCGTCAATACAAAACCGATTAGTGAGCATGATAGCACCATGGCTTATCAGGCAGGGGTTGCTATAGGTGCTCTGCAAGAAATGGGAGTCATTGTCCTAATGACGATCGGTCACCACAGGAAGCTAGCTATCATCGATGACGTCCTCTACGAAGGTAGTTTGAATATACTATCTCAAAATGATAGCTGTGAGTTAATGCGTCGCATAGATGACGCCTCATCTGTACAAGAGATGCTGCGCTTCATAAAACTGGAAAAATGGTGTAAATGATATGATAGATAGTATGGAGTATCTAGCCTTAGGCGTCGGAGTATTGTTCGGTCTTGTTTATCTTCAATTGTCGCAGGCTATTGACTGGATTCTTGTCGTGCTTCACTACATGCTCTTTAGGTCAAAAGAAAACTTCTATGGGTTATATGATAATACTGAGCAAGAATCAGTCTATGAGCATCTGAAATATACAGAAACACTGGACGTGAGAGACTATGCCGACTATCTGCGATTGCATCAAGCCGCTCGCCCGTCTGCATATAAACGATTCAGAAAGTACTACGACGCTCTAGTTAAGGTGCTACTCGTACGCGTTGCGCCCATTACACTCTTACCAGCAATCTTATTTTGGTCTAATTGGTACTACTATGTCGAAGGACTACTGATCGCATTTATCGTACCAGCCCTTTATGCAATCCTAGTGAAGCCTCGTGGCGCTGGTGCTCGCAAGAGACTCATGGTCTTTGCGGTAATGCGCGACTACCTAAAAGATAATAAAAAGACTAAATAATCTCGGCTATATCTTTTAGCTGGTCGGGGTTTTTCTGGAGGTCTATCAAAATAAAATTATCAGTGGCATTGTGTCGCTCAAGCACCTTTAGCTCATCCTGCCATAAGTCATCATCGAGCCATATAAACTTCTCAGAGAAGTTTATTCCATCCGTCTTCATTTCATTCCAGACGGACGGCTTAATTTTGTCCAGCAGTGGCACGGTTTCCGGTCTGAGGTGTGGTGCGAGCACTTCTTTAGTTCTGTTTTCACCTCTCCAGTTGTGCGTAGTTAGCCAATAAGTAGAATCAGGATATGCCGCTAGCACAGCCTGTAGAAACTCATCCGCATAGTTAGCCGCATTATTCTCGTTGGCTAGCAGTACACCATCAATGTCTAGATAAACATTCATGCCTTTATTATACCTAAGTTACTGATTTCATCGCAGATAGCTCGTCATCTGATTTCTTACTCGCTCGTTTTTTCTTGGACTTTACAGTTTTTTTGGATGCCCTAGGAGTGTCTTCTTGCTTTGATTCGGTAGGTACTTCTTCTGGCTCGACTTTCTTGGCGTAATGCTGTCGTGATGCGTCGATCACTCTTTCGGCTATAGATTCATCGCCAGTTTCTTTAACGACCACTGTCACGCCAGACATAGGTTCTTGTGCATTGACGGCTGAGATGCGTACATAGTATGAATATGCTGGCAGATTGGCTATCTCGCCCTGCTGGATAAACGGCATAAATAGCGGTATAACCAGACGCTCATCTGATGGACTACCGGAGCGGAAACATACCACCGTGCCTACGTTAGCCAGAATAATATCGACAAGTCGTTGCTCGTCCTGTTGCGAGGTAGATTGTTCGGCCATAGTCAAGAATAATTTATACTTTCTCGCCTCCGATAGCATTTGCACAAAGCTTGTCGTAGCAAAGTTCTGAAACTCGTCAACGTAGAGGTAGTATGGGGTGCGTTCTCCTTGTTTGATACGTGCACGACGTAGTGATGCCGTTTGTAGCTTGGCGAGTACAGTTGTGCCGAATAATGCCGAGGTATCTTCACCAAGAAGACCCTTTGAGAAGTTGCATACTAGGATCTTGCGACCGGCGAGGATGTCTTCAAAATTGATAGTAGACTTTGGTTGTTCGATCATCCGGCGAGCCGAAGCCGAGAACAAGAAGCGCCCGATTTTGGCGGTAATACCAGCGGCCATTTTAACTTTCTGCATATCACCAGCCTTGCCAAGTTCGTTGTTCCAAAAGTCCTTCAGGTTTTTATCTTCGAGTGTTTTTACGACCTTGCGACGATATTTAGCATCGTTGAGCAACTCGAAGATGCTAAATAGAGTTGGATCTTCAAGTGTCAGTGCTGTCTGTATGGTGTTACGTAGTACGTACTCGATTCGATGACCGCCACTATCGTCCTCTGAGAATATCTTGCGTAGCACTGATATGGTTGCTTCTGTGATGAGGTCTTTTTCTCGCAGAAGATCATCACCCTCAAGATCGGATGATAACTCAAGTAGATTCATGCCTATTGGATAGGCTAGATCATCAGGATTGAGATAGATAACATCATTGATACGCTCCTCTGGTATATATCGCAAGATACGTTCGGCAAGATCACCGTGGGGATCTAATACTGCCACACCATTACCTGCACGTATATCCTGCAATATCTCGTAAAACAGCATCGTCGTTTTACCGTTTCCCGTACCACCGATGATATACATGTGCCGTTCTCGCTCTTCTTCGGTAAGACCGATAGGCGTGATCGTTTCATGATGGTAGTTATCACCAATTACAATCGATAGCTTCTTACCGGATTTGAGCGATACGGGTGCTGGCAGTGTACGGCTCAGGGAGGTAATGAGATTGTCAGTTTTACTTACTTGACTTGATGGGAAGTGGTAGAGACTTGCAAGCTCTGTTGAAGCCAGGATCATTGCTGACTTGCGGAAGAGTGATGGCAGTCGATTCGTCGCGTTACGCTGGCGTAGTTTATCAATAACCGGTAGTGATAGTCTCGCCTTGATAGACTGATACGGCGGAACACTGTAGCCGTCGAGTGCTGATCGGAGTGCAATGATATGTTGCTTTGCATCGGGGCTTTTGACAAGTACGCGTAGGTTTACTTGAAATAACGGTCGTGTGACTTTTTGATGCATTGTCTCCATCAATTCAAGCTCAAATGCGCTCAAAGTTCGTGCTGGCCGATCATGAGTAGTAATACGTGCTTGCTGTTGGACTGCGCGTGATTTGGAATTGTAATAGTCCTTGTGGCCAAAAGTCGTGCCCATATACACCTCTCCGGCAAGATCCGTAAGGCCAGACGATGCTTTGCCAAAGATATTCGTGAAACGTCCGAGTAGTGTTAGTTGATTACCGCTGACCTGTTGCAAGATATTCTCATTGCCAAGGATTTTATGAGAGAGTACATCGGCTTCGCGTAAACGTACTGGTGTTGCCACAATTTGCAGTGCAATCTCCTCATCATCACCCAGCTTTGTCATCGCGCCTGTTACATAGGATAGAGGGTCATGTTGCTCAAATACAGAAGTGAGAGTGAGTGGCAATACGTAGTGGCCGGTCTCTTTGAATTCAATAATTTTATCTACTTCACTAATCTCGCGTTCAATTTCTTTAACTTTTGAATCAGGTATATATGATGTGATAACTTTCTGTGTATTCTTTGAGCGTGTTTTCTCAACTTGGAGCAAGTAGCGAATACCGTCTCTCCGTGTTGAAACAATCTCAAAACTCATCACTGGCGAGCGATTATATAGCTTATCTTTTAGCTGCCGTGCAGCGCGTGCGCCATGTATGACCGAAAAGAGCTGCTCGGTAGCTTCTGGCGTTTTGGCAATATTGGCCGGTGGTGTGATTTCGAGCCAGACCATATCACGATGTAATAGATGGCGACGGTTGGAAAGAGTGAGAATGAAGATTGTTATAAAGTATGTAGCGACAATAGCCGCTAAAACGATAGCGATGGGCTGCCAGTGTTCAACAATGGGTTTAAGATAGGCTTTGGTGTCCATGTCTCTCCTTTCTTTCCATATATAAAGTTGTAATACTGCGCCGAGTCTTTGGAGAATGTACGCTGTGACACCACATTTAGGTGTGGCGCGTTCATCTCTGATATCGTCCAGTCGCCAGTCTTATCATCGACCTTAATGACATAGGCAACGTGACCCCATTCTCCCTCATCGGTTTGGAAAACTGCGTTGACGGCTGGGGTATGATTTACCTCATATCCATCGGCACGAGCGCGGTCATCCCATGTGTTCGCATTACCCCAAGTCGTCGGTATCGGTGTGCCAGCCCAGAGGCGCATCGCAAACGCCCAATAGGTACAGTTGCCCCACTCGTAGGTATCGCCAGGAACGGGGCCACCCATGTAAAAACCTTTTGTTTCAGCGGCTTTTGCATCAGGCGTACCAGATAAAAAGCCTAATACGTCTGTACCCATCGACATAACTGCCATGAATGGTAGCGATAGAATAACAACTAGCGTCGCTAATACGACCGCAATCGTTCGTTTTGGATTGTAGCCAGCTACATCAAAGACAACGATGCTTGGGTTCACGCGTAAATCTCCGTGGGGTTTGTCGTAATGAGTGGATGCTCTTTATCTGCGGCGACAACTCGTACCGCGACATGGTTCTGATCGGCTACGATGAGCGCGTCACCACGCTCGCATGTCAGTAAGAAACTCTGCTCGTATTCACTGAGATTAAACTCATCGACAACACCACGAATGGTCGTAGTGTCTTGTCGCATTAGAATACGCAAAGCACTCTGCGAGGCGATAGCGCGGCCGTATTCGCTATGCAAAAAGTCATTGGCTTGTTGCGAGATTATCGAAACACCAAGATAGTATTTACGCGCTCGACGGACTAGCCCGGCCACGAATCGAGCACTTTGCTCGTGTTCAAGTAGTAACCAGCCCTCATCAATCACAAGCAGGCGTTTTTCGGGACTAGCCATAACTTGATTCTTAACGAAGTTAGAGATAATGAGCATCATGATTGGTCGCAAGTTACTCGCCATATCCTTGATATCAAAAATCACCAGTCGATTATCTAGTTCGATATTGGTGTGTGAATTAAATACACCAGCTAACGAGCCAGAGATATATCGCTCTAGTCTTTCACAAAGTTGTAGTTGTCCAAGGTCATGTAGCTCTGCGTACAAATCTTGTAAGCGCGGTTGTGACTTCCTTGCTTTCTTGTACACCTTTAGGATAGCGCGGTCTACCGCTGCTTTTTCTGATTTGTCCAAGCCCTCGGCCATCAAGCCGATGACATCGGTGAGGTCTTGAATATGCTCAGACAAGTCATCTTTAGAGTGAAAAGTCGTCGCCAGATCGAACGGATTTATCTTGTCTTTGCTTCGTGTTGATAGCTTGATATATGTACCGTCAACAGACTCTGATAGGTTCTTATACTCGCGCTCTGGATCAATGACGATAACTTTTGTGCCTTGCATGAGTTGACGTAATATCTCAACCTTGGTGGTGTAGCTTTTGCCTGAGCCAGACTGTGCAAACGTGATTGAATTGGCGTTATGAAGGCTAAAGCGGTCGAGAATAACGAGTGAGTTATTCGATTTATTTACTCCGTACAAGATGCCGCTTTCTTGCACCAACTCAGATGACATAAATGGAAATGTGAGCGCGGCACTTGAGCTATCGAGGTTTCGTTTTTGCCCGAGTTGATCATCGCCTCGCGGCAAAATGGACTGTAGGGCTTCGAGCTGCTGATACCTTGCAACTTTTGAGTAAAACAATCGTGCCGACATTGTAGCTTCGAGTAGCTTCGTCGTCTTATTAAGCTCTTCAAGGTTATCGGCGCGGATACTGACGTAAATCGCCATCTGGAAAAGCTTTTCTTGGCCACGTTGGATCTTGTCGCGTAGCTCAATCGCTGAATCGAGCGGATCAGTAATTTCAGAACCGACAATTTTACCGGCTCTCATCATAGCTCGCTTCGTACTCTCAAGCTCGGTGATCTTACGGTGCAGTTTTGGCAAGGCGGATGTTGCACTCACTTCGTGTAGGTGGTAGCTAATATCTGAGTCGTGATTGAAGTTAATGAGGCTATCCATCCAGCCGGAATTAGCTACAAACGGATAGCCAGAAATGTAGAGGGTGCGCATGTATATACCGTCGATACATAAGTAGTCGATGTTTTCTTCTAGCCCAGCGTAAGACAACGCGTCTATTGCATCTTGTTCACCGAAAGCAATCGTCAGCTCCTTTTGTTTATCAAGCCTCGCTTGCCTCTGCTTCCTGATGGGTGCAGTTATTGGGGTAACGACTTTTTGTCGTAGTTCGTTCAACTTTGCGAACTTATTTGGTTTTTCGAGTTTTGCTTTTACCATTATCTTCTCCTTTCTGTATAAGGGCGGTGTGTATCATCTGTAGTGCCTGCTCGGTCAAAGGTTGCAGTTTGGCTTGTGACGGACTGTAGAAGCTGTAGAACAAATCCAGAGCCTCAAGACTATCGAGTTGATCGGTATACATACCAAGTCGCGACATGCCTTTTGAGACAATATCGAGTTTGATCTTGAGCTGCTCCTCGATTAAGTCAAAATCTCCTTTACCCGTAGGCTTGTACGGCACAATGATATAAAAGTGTCGCGTCAAAATCTTGTTGGTTGTGATGAGTGAGCGAATAAACGCATCGTAGTTTTTAAGCTGCGTACGATAGATTGGTACTTTTTCGCTATCGAGTCGCTCTTTGAGATCATCGAGATATTTATCCATATCAATTTCTCGGGTACGTACAAGAATTTGTAAACTTGTACCGACCGAGTTAAGGAAGCTTTCGTAAGTGTCGATGATTGCGTCTTGCTCTTCTTCGCTACGCAGTTCAAAGTTGAGTGATGATACCTGTAAGATTGCTCGATATTCGTTATTTGGCAGCATCAAGATGCCATCTCGCACACCCTTGATAGCTATTTGGTGGCGTGCCGAGGTTTTACTTTTCGATTTCTGTAAGGCGAACATTCAGGCCTCCTTTCTTGGTTGTTTCAAAACGGAACTTAGCGGCCGGATTCTCGATCGCCATCAGGACTTTGGCGGTTTCAGGTGTATTGAGCCTCGGCCGTGCCATCCGTTCTTCTTTTACGTTCTTTACCTTCTGTTCTACTTTTGGCTCGACAATCGGCGGATAGTCCTGTCGGAGCGCTGTGGTATTTTTGTTAAACAGATAGTATTTTGGTCGTACGTTGTAACGGATTATCGTAACTAGCCATAAGGCAATGATCTTACCCTTGATGCGAATAGCGAGAATGCAACAAACAAACGCTAGAACGGCCATGACGATGTACTTGTAGAGCGCACTGCCCATGAATGGCGGCAGCAGAGCGAATAGTCCTGCACTGACAAATACTGGAATAATCATCAGAAGCATTTGCGAGAAGCCAAGATTACCGATGATTCGGTCTTCGACAGTTGTGACTTGTGCTGGAACAACGGTTACTTTCATAGTGTTTTATCCTTGCTGTTATTCTTCGGGATACCCTTGGCTGGTACACGAGTCACAGTCACTTTTGGTGCTTCGTACGTTGTGCCAGTCTTGGGCGTGGTCTTAGGATTTGGAGTTGCGGTATGAGTAATCTCGGCCGTCCCTTTTTTATTTGAGTAACTAATACTTTGTGTTTTGCCAGTGCGAACGGCTCGCGCTTCAACACCAGAGAGTGCACGAGCTTTCTGAGCGCTGTCAGTCTTCGAACGGATCGTACTAGCAGCAGCTCGACCCTTGCCGGTCATGTAGCTAACTCCGTTGATAAACTGGCCGCCAAGCTTGCGCATGTTTCGAGATCCCATACTTACATAGCTGAATTGCATCATAATACCCTGGGTCTTGAGTAGCGCGAGAATAGTCGCAAACCCGACGACGATTGCCATAAGTGTATTTGGAACATCGTTGCCACTACTCGGTGCCATGCCCGTAAGTAGTGACGCTGCAAGCTGGAGAATAACGACATGGACAAATAGTACAAAGATAGTTGTGAGATACGTTTTAATAGCAGTCTCGGCGAAGTCTCGGAAGCCGGGTATGAGCCAGACCAAGGCAATTAGAGGCGACAGTACCGCACCGATATAGAGTGTCACCAAGCGTCCGACATAGTAGACAAGTAAGATAACCGAGAGAACGACAAATGCCATCATCATGAGCAGCGCTGCCAGTCCTTGACTTCCGGCCTGTTTCACTACTTCTGTGAGAGCATCCCAGACACTCGATGTACCAGATACTTTAGTAATCGCGGTAATGAGCGCATTGGATAGCTCAATGACACCATCAATGAAGAAAATTGACGTATTCATAACAAGGAACACGAGGCCGATACGTGGCAGAAGGTGCTTGAACTCTATTTCATCAAATCCAAATGTTGAAGCACTCATGACGTGGAAGCCGAGCAGTGCCACTATCACGATAAAGAGAACATCACTAATTCCTACCATGGCTAGCCAGAAGTTAAATACGCTCTGATTATCGGCCATGAGTGGTGTAGACTTCGTGAAGTAGTCGAGTGCCCCTAAGAACGGTTGTGCCACCGCCTGTATGATGTTATTAAGGAAGCCAGTAACAGCTTTGATGAGAATATCTATCAAGCCATTTCCGACATCGTTTGGCTTTACCTCTTGAAGACTTGGTAGTGTCGCGTTGCTTACATCGTGTGGTGAACCGTAAGCGTTAGAGAGGATTGAAACAAGCGTCGCGGCAGCCAGCACGATTACTAGACCGAGCACCGCGTTTTTCAACACATGTTTGGCGTGATCCATCTGCTCGGGCTTGCCGCTACTCGTCATATAGAGATAGCCAGCGTTGACAATGAAAAAGACGCAAGCAAGCGAAGCTAGCGCGGCTAGAACGTGAATCGTCGGCGTGACATAATCACGCATAGCAGAAACCGCGCCAGATGTCGCGGCGAGATACGTTAAGCCCCACATAGTGGCCTAACTCCCAAACGCCTGCGTCGCCAGTGTCGTTACGATATTAGCAAGAACAAATGCAGCGATCACGATCGCGAGACCAATTGCAGACCACGTGAGCGTGCGCTTTGCTTTATCAAGCTGTTCAGGATTACCTGAACTAGTGATATAGGTGAACCCACCAGCAACAAAAAAGCCAGTTGCTACTAGACCGGCTAGTCCAGCGATAACTTTGATAACATTGCGTATGAAATCTTGAACTTGTGCTACGTTTGCGTCTGCGGCAAATGCTGGATGCGCGAGCACAAATGGCACTCCGAGTGTTACGACTAACGCTACAATAGATAATGTTTTTCTTGACCCCATTTTGCTCCCCTCATGTCTTAGCTGCAATCCTCCCACTTAGCACAAAAATATCAGAGCTAGAATTCTGCCACAAGACAGTACTTTTGAGATACTATATATCCTTAAAGTAACGTAGGTACTTTAGAGTACTCGTTGTTTTAAGATAAGAGGCATGCTGCATTTGAAAACACTAGCAAAATGAAAAACTTATGTAAAAATATTTTCAATTCACGCCGCATATAACCAGAGTATTTATATTGTAGAATATGTATATGAGTCGTCAATTAGCATCTGAAAAAGTTGTAGTATCAGCGCCGTTATCATTTAGTGGGTCAGCGCAGCGCATCTGGAAAATCACTAATGTCGAGAATCCTATCACAAAGATTGCACTCGCACTTCTCGCAATCACACTGATTACTTGTGCATGGATGTTTGTGCTTTGCTGGTACTTCGTGATGTATGTACTATTTGGCGTATTCTTCTTTATATTCCGGCTGTTTACGCGCGGTAGACGCAAGAATAAACGCGACAAGCTACGATACGGAGAAGTGCTTGACGCTATCGAACAACACAAGCAACTCTAGATACAAACCACCAAAACAAGTTTGGTGTGACTTCGACTTTTCTGTTAGAAAAATCGAAGTGATAGATAATTCTATCGCTACCTTTGCTTATCGTATACTCTTTTAGCTTTGTGTATATTTTCGTGATGATTATCAAACCACGCCGCGAACTCATGCGATAGCCTCAGTAATTCGATTCCTATCTTGGTGAGCTTATATTCTACCTTTGGGGGCACAATTGGGTAGATTGATC
>CAZGGJ010000011.1:0-33946 GCA_964525315.1 uncultured Candidatus Saccharibacteria bacterium
CTCTCCGACCAAATCGACGAACGCGAGCTCGCTATCATACTACGCGAGCTGGAACGGGTGCTCACGGCAGATGTGCCTGGCGACGTGGTGGAGTTTGGCTGCTACGTCGGCACGACGAGCGTACCGCTGGGCAAGCGGCTGGCTGCGACCGATAGGACGCTCTACGTCTACGACTCGTTCGAGGGCCTCCCGGACAAGACGCGCGAAGACGAAAGCCCAGCCGGCACGCAGTTCATCCGGGGCGAGCTCCTGGCTACCAAAAAACAGCTCATCCGCAACTTCACTCAGGCCCATGTGCCGCTGCCGGTCATCACTAAGGGCTGGTTTGCCGATGTGACACCCGAGCAAATCCCTGCTCGTATCGCCTTCGCGTACCTCGACGGCGACTACTACCGCTCCGTGCTCGACCCGCTCCGGCTCATCTGGCCTCGCCTTGCGCCTGGGGCGATTATCCTAGTCGACGATTATGCCAACGAAGCGCTCCCTGGGGCAGCCCGAGCTGTGGATGAATGGCTGCGCACTCACCCGGCACGACTCAGAGTAGAGCATTCGCTGGCTATTATCCACGTGATTTGACAGGCCCAAAGCGCAGCAGTATGATGAGGATTCATAGACGTCCTGTTTCAACACAAAAACGAACGCCTTGTTATAACAACTAACCCAGTCTCAACCAGGCTGGTACAAGGAGATATAGCAATGTTAAGAGGTCCTCAACCAGGAACACTTGAAGGGTCGGGCAGTAGTAGCCTTCCGGAGGCGGAGATTGACGGAGATCCGTCCACCGTGAAAGCGAATGTACCACCCGAGGCGCGCATAGCTTACGGTCTGGGTACACACGCATACGCACATCGTGTAGGGGACTACTACACCACCGACGGAGAAGGCGGCCCTCCGCTGCATGTCATTCACCAGGGACGCAACGGCCGGATAAAGGTTCTCCATGTTCAGTGACGTGTCACCCCAGACCGTGCCCTGTCTTCCCACTTGACGATTCTCTGCAAGCCTTCTAGTGCAATGGCTAACGGTTCAGCGCGTTGCCGTATAGCTTCGAGTGTGACACCCCTGTTGTCTAAGGTAGTGAACAGATCATTGCCTAGTACGGCCAGCATGTTGTCGGCTAGCTCGCCCGACTGTGGGTGGTGGCTATGGTCTTGGGTTGAGGTAACGAGTAGCCATTCGACGGTATGCTCAGGAGTGAATAGTTGCCTGCCTACAGTGGCTGAGCCTTTTGAGTTTGATCTGAATCTCAAGCGTGCGCCACCGGATTCGATAGCCACGCTTATCATAAAAGCAATGTGGCGAGTCACTAAGAGGTCGATGGGTAATCCGGTCCTTGAGGAGACTTCCCTGACTAGGCCAAATCTGTCAGGACCACGTAGTTCTCTCTTGAGCGGCACGTGCTGTCCAGGTGTGTCATAAGCTCTGCTCTGCATACCAGATGGATGCTCTAGGTGTCTGGGTGGACGTCCTCTGTACATAATTTGGCCTCCTCCCACTCACTACCATATACATCTATGCTGGCGGATTGGGTCGGAAATGTCAAACCATAGTGTAGAATAGATGAGAAATCACCAAGGAGGAGCCACTATGCCAGACCCTATCGCCAAGCGCCGCATCAACGTGCGTGCAATCATCATGAAAGACGGCCGTCTGCTGGCGGTCAAGCACCGCACCGACGAGCGAGGCGCTGCGCCGTACTATGCCGTGCCGGGCGGCGGACTCGACCCGCACGAATCACTTGAGGCTGGTCTGAAACGCGAACTACTCGAGGAGCTAGGCGTCGAGGCGCAAGTGGGCAGGCTGCTCTTTATCCAGCAATTTCCCTCAGGCCGCGCAGGGTATGACGAAGAGCTGGAGTTCTTCTTCGAAGTGACGAACGTCGACGACTTCGCGGCCATCGACATCACGAGCACGAGCCATGGCTACGAGCTAGACGTCTGCGAGTTCGTCGACCCGACAAGCGTCGTGCTCTACCCGGTGTTCTTACAGTCGGTCGACATCGCTGCCCATCTGGCCGGCGCACCGACCCTAGTGGTAGACAATCTCGCCGAGCGCATAGCAAGCCAGGCGTAGTTTGCCACCATACACCATATCTGGCATACTTGCTATATGCAAGACTCGATTTTTACCAAGATTATCAAGGGTGAGATACCCTGTCACAGGATTTACGAAGATGAGCGCACAATCGCTTTTCTAACAATACAGCCGATTGCGCCAGCCCATACCCTAGTGATACCAAAGAAGCAGGTCGATCAAATTTGGGACCTCGATGATGATGACTACCGAAACCTTATGGATGTAGTAAGAAAGGTTGGTTTGCACCTTCGCCAGGTATCAGGCAAAGACAGAGTGGGCGTAACAGTAAAGGGCTTTGATGTACCGCATGTCCACGTCCATCTGACGCCTATCACCAAAGGTGACGGCGTGAGTCTCGACCAAAACGATTTGCCCATCGCGGCCGATGATGAGCTGGCGGCTATCGCCGAGCAGTACCGAATGGCATGATTCGTATCGTCGCCATCGGCCGTAAGCACGAAACCTGGGTAACAGCCGGGCTAGAACGCTATCAGAAGCGCCTCCAGAAGCCGTGGGCGGCCGAATGGGTACTGTTGCCACATAGCGCCCTAGACGGCCCTGCAGCGCGTCAGGAAGAGTCTGGGCGCATACTTTCGCGGCTGGATACCCGGGACTTTGTGGTATTGCTCGACGAAACCGGCGAGTCGCTCGACTCCCCTGCCCTGGCCCGCCTGTGCGAGCAGCAGTTTGTGACGGCGCACCCGCTGGTGTTTGTCATTGGCGGTGCCTATGGCGTCGATGAGCGCCTGCACACCCGCGCTGACCGCGTGCTCTCTCTGTCGCGCCTGGTATTTCCGCACCAGCTGGTGCGGCTGATTCTTATCGAGCAGCTCTATCGGGCACAGTCGATTGCTAGCGGCGGGAAGTATCATCATGAGTAGCTTCAAACCCCTCTCCCCGTCATTCTGAGCTTGACTCAGAATCCATTCAAATATATACAGTAACTGATTATTTTTTACTGGATCCTGAATACAGCTTCGCTACGCTCGGCGTATAATTCTTTTTCATCTTTAATTGATGAATTAGCAAGTTCAGAATGACAACAGGGGCGAGGGGAAGCCTTTGGTTCAGATATGAGCAGTATTGACTTTAAGGTGAAGTTCATGTTAAACTTCAACTATGACAACAATTACTGCAGTAGAGCTTCGCAAAAACTTTGAGTCTATCCTGAAGCGTGTCATGGCGGGCGAGGATATCAGGGTGACGTACCGACAGCAACCTGCGGTTCGGCTCACCTCTGACGTCCCGCAGAGGCCACATACAGCCGGGCTCGATGCATTCCTGGCCGCGCCGCGCCGAAGCAGCTCGCTCAGGCCCGACAGGCCGTTCAAGCAGCTCTACCATCAGCATCTCGAGGATAAGTATGGCCGATACAGCAGATAGTATTTTCCTAGATGCCAACATCCTGCTCGAAATCATCCATGAGCGCGAGCACTTCGACGATGCTGTCGCGTATGTCCGGGCCCATGCTGGCCAGCTGTGCATTTCGGCGCTCACGGTGCATTTGGTGATCTATTTTGGAAGCAAGATCACTGAGGTAAAGGTGCTCAGGCAGTTTCTATCGGATTATCGCGTACTGCCTGTCTCGGCCGGGGATATCGATTGGGCGTTTGACCATATCAGGGGCGGCGACTTCGAAGATGCGTTGCAGGTGGCCTGCGCGGTCAATGGCGGCTGTACTCGTTTTGTGACGCTCAATACCGCTTTGGTGCGCCGTTACAAAGAGACAAAGAACCTTACGTTTGCTGGTCTGTAGGAAACATACTTGACATTGTATAAAGCTTGTGCTATACTGAAAGAGTAATAGCAACAAAACAAACAACTATCCACCACCTATGCAACCATTCACCAACATCCTTATCGCGACTATTAGCCTGCTGACGGCGACAGGCGTATTTATCCACGACGGCCGAATCGACCGCGCTGCTTCGACGACGCGCTCGTATACGTACAGAAAAGCCGTCGACACCGGTGGTGCCGATTTGGGCCTGCACGGCAACCCGCATACGCACCCCGAGAAGGTCGGCCGTACACTGAAAGGCTTTTCGTACCAGTCGCCGTCTATTCCGCCGCGCGAGCAGCGCTCCAAGCGCTATATGATGCAAAACTACGAACCGCGCGGCCGCCATGCGTTCGATAATTACTATTTGCCGGTGATTAGCTAGATACTAATTGCGTCTCGGTACCCCGCTCCCTCACCTTCTTTCGAGCGGTACTAAAAGCGAAATGCAGCCCGAGTAAGAATACCGCGGTATCTTTACCGAGGATTCTTACCCGGCGCGTAATGGTACCCGAGGAAGAACGGTGAGGGAAGAGGGGGGCCGAGACACCTTCCTATACGTCGCCGATAACTTCGAGTTCGGCAATCAAGCGTTCGGCGTGCGCTGTCTCGTCGGCCAGCTTGTGGCGCGATTCCTCGACTAAGTGAGCGGGAGCCTTGGCAACATAGCTATCGTTGGACAAGCGCGCCTCGAGGGCGGCGATACTGGCGCGAACTTCGGCCAAGCGGCGCTCGAGGTTGGTCTGGTGCTCGTAGAGGGTGTCGGCGCTGACATCGAGCCAGACGTCGCGGCCACTGGCAGCCAGGCGCAGTCCCCTGCCTTCGTCGACGTGTGCGACCGACTTGACCTCGCGTACGAGGCCTTGGAGGAGCTGGGCGTTGTCGGCTATGAGCGAATCATCGCTGTAGAGCAGGTCGTACTTGTCGTTACCTGGCAGCGCTGCAGCGACGAAACGTGCTTCGCTTACCAGCGCTTTGAACTGTTCGAACTCGGCTGCCGCAATGTCGCTATACTCGACGTCGGCTGGCCACTGGCTGGTAATCAGCATATCGGCGGGGTCTTCGTGCCAAGTGAGGGTCTGCCAGATGGTTTCGGTGACAAACGGTGCGAACGGATGGGCTAGCTTGAGCGCCGTGTCGAGTACCCATACCAGCATATCGGTATGCTGCTCGGTTTTGGCTACCTCGAGGTACCAGTCGGCGACGTCGTCCCACGCGGCATGGTAGATGGTCTCGCCTGCCTCGCTGTACCGGTAGTCGCCAAGCTGCTGGTCGAGCGTATCGCGGGCAGCTAGTAGTCGGCTGACAATCCAGTGGTCGGCGATGGACTGCGGCGCGGGCGTCTCGACAGGCGCGTGGTTGGGCGCGGCGTGTTCGACGAAGCGGGCAATGTTCCATAGCTTGTTGCAGAAATTGCGGCCAGCGATGACTGCTCCCTTATTGAAAGCCTGCGCCTGAGCGGGCGAACGGCCAGCAATAATACCGAGGCGCAGCGCGTCCGAGCCGTATTCGGATACCATTTCCATGGGGTTGATGACATTGCCCTTGGACTTGCTCATCTTTTGGTTGTGTTCGTCGTTGACCATACCGTGGAAGTAGACGGTTTTGAAAGGGATTTTATCGGTACGGTAGACGCTCAGCATAATCATGCGGGCCACCCACTGGCGCAGCAGGTCGCTGCCCGTCTCCATAAGGCTGGTTGGGAAGAAGCGGCTCAGCTCGCCCTCCGACAGGTAGTCGGTGACGACAAACGGCCACTGGCCACTAGAGAACCACGTGTCGAAGGTGTCTTCTTCACGCCTGTATGTTGTACCATTTACATCGATGGTCTCTTGGTCGACCCGCGTGTCAAATATCCAGTCGCTTGGGTCGTTCTCGTTCTGGAAGGCCGGAATAGGAATGCCCCAGGCGGGCTGACGGCTAATGTTCCAGTCGCGCAGCTGTGACAAGTAGGCGATGAGTTCCTTGGCCTTGGTGGCCGGGTGGAAGGCGATCTCCCCTGCCTTGAGGCGCTCGATGGCTGCCTCGGCTAGCGGCCCTACCTTGATGAACCATTGGTCCATCATGAGCGGCTGAATGACGGTGCCGCATTTGTAGCAGTGGCCAACAGCATGCTCGATGTCGTGCTCGCCGCGGCGAAGCTCTTCGGCCTCGAGGAGCGCTAGGACCTTTTTGCGGGCTTCCTCGATGGTGAGGCCGAGGAACTGCTCCGGCACGTTGATCAGGTGGCCGGTGTGGTCAAAGATGTTGTAAATGGGCAGGTCGTGGCGCTGCGACATGTCGAAGTCGTTGGGGTCGTGTGCCGGAGTGATTTTGACGGCACCGGTGCCGAAACTCCGGTCGACATGCTCATCGGCAATGATAGGGATTTCGCGGCCGCTAATCGGCAGCTGGACGCGCGAACCAATGAGGTGTTTGTAGCGCTCATCCTCGGGGTGGACAGCCACGGCGGCGTCGCCGAGCATGGTTTCGGGACGGGTGGTCGCGACGATGATTTCGCCGACGCTGTCGAGCGTGGGGTAAGCGATGTCCCAGAGCTTGCCTTTCTCTGTCTTGTGCTCTACCTCAATGTCGGCAAAGCTGGTCTGGTGGTGTGTGCAGTAGTTGACGATACGCTCGCCGCGGTAGACTAGGCCGTCGTCCCAGAGGCGCTTGAAGGTGTCGTAGACGGTGTCGATAACCTTTTCGTCAAGGGTGAACACCAGGTGGTCCCAGCTGGCACTCGTGCCAAGCGCGCGGAGTTGGAGCTCCATATTGCCGCGCTTTTCCTCGACGAATTTCCAAACTTGGCTGTAGAGTTGTTCGCGGGTGAAGTCGAAGCGGCTTTTGCCCTCGCTTTGGAGCTTGCGCTCATAGACGACCCAGGTCTCGAAACCGGCATGGTCGGCACCAGGGATAAATGCTACGTCTCTGCCCCTGAGGCGGTGCCAGCGAGCTGTGATATCCTTGAGGTTCATATCGAGCGCATGGCCGATGTGCAGGTCGCCGTTGGCGTTGGGCGGCGGCATAACCATGCTGAAGGGCTCGCCCTTCCCTGTTGGAGCAAATGCACCAGCGGTCTCCCACATGGCATAAATGGTTGGTTCAAATTCGTCGGGTGTGTATTGTTTGGCAAGCTTCATGAGAGGTGTACGCAGTCATCCGTAATTCACGTGGGAAAAAGACGTCAACAATAACCCCGCTTTCGTACGAAACCGAAGCGATACTACTGTTTCCCTCTTTTTCTCACGTGTTTGTTTTCACTTCTTAGTATAGCATATGTAGGACGGGGCACAAATACTTTTGACCCCTTGCCGTCCTTTCTGCTTACTTCGCGGTTCTTGGCTCAGCCTTCGTTGAATATCTCAGTCTTCCCCTCCTCCGCTCCCGTCGTCACCTGCGCCGCCTCCGGCGTGCTCGGCACGTAGGTCGCTGGCCTCGGGTCCTGCCGGCGTGTCCGCCCCAGAAGTTTCTTCATCGAATGAAAAACTTCTGGGCGCTGCCCCGCACGCCGTCACCCGAGCTGGCGTAGCCCTGTTCGCTTTGTGTCTGTAGAGCCACCTCAGCACTGCACACTCCAAAACATCTGCACAAACCCGGGGAGTCATCAGCGGAGGGTTCCTGGCGAGTCGAGGATGTTTGAGCAACGCGAGTTCCGAGATCGTGACCCTTTTGCGGCGCAGCGAGCCAAGCTCGCTGGCAGGCAAAAGGGAGACCATGTCAGACTCCAAAGAAACCGACGATGATGACTCTTGGCGTGCGGAAGCCGTTTTGGAGGGGGTAGGGGTGAGAGTGGCGAGAGAGAAAGGGATGTGCAGGTGACGACGGGAGCGGAGGAAAAAAGCAGATGCCCTAAATTAGGCGGAAGATTATCTGGTATGTTGTCGCAGCATGCGGTACAGCGCCTGGTATGTGCGGTAGAGGCGGTAGCGGAAGGGTTGGAGCGGTAAGTCCCATGTGCCCAGGTGGGTGACCGAGCGGCCGCCAAACGACTTTTTGAAGCGCGTAAAGCCTGCCCACGGATGCGCAGGATTATCGCTATCAGCGATGCCATAGAGGTCGACATAGTGCAGCCCTTTGTGCTTGGCATCAAGAATCGTCTGGCCCACAATAGCCGTGCCAGCGCTTAGCTTGCGGTAAGTATCATCGGCTGCGGCATGGACATACGTGCGCGTATCGTCGCTATCGCACACCAGGGCAGCAGCGATAGGGGAGTGTTCGTACTCGGCAATATAGAGAGTAGCCGCACCGCGCGGCAGTAGCGCCTCGGCTTGTGCCTGAAAGTATGCGTCGCTGTGCGTCGTAATGCGGTTGCGCGAGGCAACGCCCGCGAGCAGGGAAGTCAGTATGCTAATGTCGCGCGGGTCCTGGCTGGTACGGATCGATACGCCCTTATTGGCATAATTGCGGGTAATATTGCGGCTGTTTTGGCTCATTTGAGCCAAAATGTCATCGGCACTTGGGGTGAGGTCGATAAGCTGCGTGTGGGCTGGCTGCAGCTGCTGGTAATCGACCGGCCGAAAGCCGCGCGCTTGCAGCTGTGCGGTGTCTATGCCGTCGGGCGGGTCGATGCGCAAAAAGGTAGCGCCAAGCGCTTTCCCTTGCATGCGCAAAGCCGCAAGTGCGGCGTCGAACTGCTCCGCACCCGCATACGCCGGCCCGCCGGGGACGTACAGGCGCGTATTGAGCGTGCCCGACTCAAGGATGGCAAGGTACGACCAGCCGTCGCCGCTCCCGGTGTAGGTACGGCGCCCGAGTGCTTCTTGGAAGGCTTGCCAGGCAGGGGATTGCAAGAAAGAGCTCATAGCTATTAGTTGTGCTTACTACAACGATAATTACTCATTGGTATACACTCCTCAACAGAGGCGCAATCATGGCTGGCTGGGGTAAACTCCGCATGCATCATTGTCCTTAGTTTAGCGCCCTAAGTGGTAAAATAGAAGGGTATGGGTATAAAACAGAGTATGGCCAAGGGAGTGCGTAAGCTACTTCCTCAGAGTGCCGTAAGGGGTATAGAAGAAACATATCGCCGCGGGCGAGTACGCCTCGTGGCTGCACGCTATGGCAATCCAGCGCGTCACCTCAAGGTAATCGCTGTTACCGGCACCAACGGCAAGACCACAACCGCCAACTACATCAACGAAATCCTCAAGGAAGCCGGCCTCAAGACCGCGATGTTTACCACGGCAGTTATAGAGGTGGCCGGCGAGCGGCGCATCAATGACCTCAATGCCACCGTGGCACTTACGGCCGAAATGCAAGCGTTTTTCCGCGATGCCAAGAAGGCGCGGGTCGACTATGTCGTGCTCGAGATCACCTCGCATGCCTTGCAGCAGCACAAGCTCGCTACTGTGCCGATAGAGGTGGCTGTCATGACCAACCTTACTCAGGACCACCTCGACTACCACAAGACGATGGAAGCTTACGCCGCGGCCAAGGGCCGGCTGTTTGCTGGTAAGCCGCGGTTTATCGTGCTGAACCGCGATGACGAATGGTTTGACTACTTCGACCAGTTCGCCGCCGAGGCGCAGAAGATCACCTACGGCACGCACGACGAGGCCGAGGCGCGTATCGAGCATGTGAAGCTCTACCGCAAGGGGAGTGAAGCGCGTGTTGTGATCGACCACCAGACACGCCTGGAGCTCGCCACAGCCTTGCCGGGTAGATTCAATGTCTACAACATGGTTGCTGCGGCGGCCGTAGCATACATCCTGGGCCTCAAGCGCGGCGATATCGTCGAGGGCGTCGCCAATCTCGAGGGCGTACCAGGGCGGTACGAGCGCGTGGTGGAAGGCCTTGACTACGACGTTATCGTTGATTACGCCCACACCCCTGACGCACTGGAAAAACTTCTCGAGGCCGCCAAGTCGACCAGTAAGAACCGGGTCATTCTGGTATTTGGTGCCTGCGGCGACCGCGACCAAAGTAAGCGGCCTATCATGGGCGAAATTGCCGCTCGCCAGGCCGACCGTATCTTCCTGACTGACGAAGAAAGCTACAACGAAGACCCCGACGCCATCCGCCGTATGATTTACGAGGGTATCGAGTTCGCCAAGGGTGCCATCAAGACCACCGAAGTGCCTGACCGCCGCGAAGCGATCAAGCGTGCGCTAGCGATTGCCACCAAGGGCGACACCGTCCTCATCACAGGTATGGGCCACGAACAGTACCGCATCATCAAGGGCGAGCGCCTCCCGTGGAATGACGGCGAGGTTGTGCGCGAGCTACTCGACACGCCAAAAGATGCCGAGTAGTGCTACAATAACAGAGAGATGAAGCTATCTTCTGCGAGCCTGAAAAAGAAACTCTACCTCGGTGTAGCGCGGTATTTTCGCTTGTGGGCTAACCAATCGCTCAAGCGGTGGCAACCGCGAGTGATTGCAGTGACTGGCTCGGTCGGCAAGACGACACTACTCAACCTCCTTGAGGTGCAGCTTGGGGACAGGGCGCATTATTCGCACAATGCCAATAGCGCGTACGGCATTGCCTTTGACATCCTAGGTATCGACGGCGTGCGCGGCTCGAAGTTGAAGTGGCTGTACCTCTTTGCGGCGGCACCGCTGCGCAGCCTGTGTTTTCGCCATAGCGAAGAATTCTATGTCGTTGAGATTGACGGCGAGCGGCCCAAGGAGACGGAGTTCTTGGCTAGCTGGCTGCGGCCAGAGGTGACGCTATGGGTGAGTGTTGGTCGGACGCATGCGGTGTACTTCGATGGACAGGTGGCTCAGGGCGAGTTTGCCAGCGTCGAGGATGCGATTGTGCATGAGTTTTCGTTTTTGCCGCGGTATACCTCCGGGCTGGTGGCATATAGTTCGGCCAGCGAGCTGATCGTTCGGGCCATGGAAGCGATCGATGGGGTAGATAAGATCGCTGTCGATGAGGCGGCACTTACATCGTACGAAGTATGGCCGGACAAGACCACGCTAACAGTGAATGGCGTCGACTACACCTTTGCCGACCCGATGCCGCGCGAGGTCTATACGCAGCTAGCACTACTGGGTGTACTGGCCGGCTATCTGGGTGAGCCGGTCGTCACCGACCTCGCAGCGTACGTGCAGCCGCCAGGCAGGAGCAACTTTTTCCCAGGTAAGCGCGGCGTGCAGCTTATCGATAGCAGCTACAACGCGCACCTCATCAGCATGGAGTCGGTCATTAACCTATACCGTGAAATGAAGGCCGACCACAAGTGGATCGTCATCGGCGATATCGTCGAGCAGGGCGAGGCGGAGGCTGAGGAGCATGCGAAGCTCGGCACTCTGCTGCAGGGGGCAGGGTTTGAGCGCTACATCTTGGTGGGACGCCGCACGCAGCAGTACACGTATCCGGTGCTTGACCCGGCTGTGTCGGTGACTTTTCTCCGTCCGCGCGACGCTCTGAAGTACCTTGAGGTTGAGCTGGCGGGTAATGAGACGGTACTGTTCAAGGGCAGCCAGTACCTCGAAGGCATCATCGAGCACCTGCTGGCTAATCCAGCCGATGCTGCTCGGTTGCCGCGCCAAGAACCGGCCGCCAAAAAACGGCGTGCCAAGTGGGGGTTATAGGTGAAAAAAGAACTCTATATCATTCATGGCTGGACGTACACGATTGAACCGTGGACAGCGGTGGTGTCGATACTGCGCTCGCGGGGCGTCACAGTACACCAGCTACGGGTCCCAGGACTGACGAGCGAGAGCGATGCAGTGTGGGACATTGACGACTATGTCGAGTGGCTCCACGGGACCTTAGACGGCGTTACACGGCCAATTGTGCTAGGGCACTCCAATGGCGGACGGATCGCACTGAACTACCTAAAGCGCTATCCGGACAGCTTCGATAAGCTTATCCTCCTCAGTGCCGCAGGCATCAACGTCAGTAACGAGAGAGTTTCGCTGAAGCGACGCCTATTCCGAATGGCCGCGAAAGCCCTGAAGCCGCTCAAGTACATCCCTTTGGTACGCAAGATCGTCTACCGCGTCATCGGCGGCAGTGACTACGACCGCGCACCGGCCAATATGAAGCAGACGCTGCACAACATGCTCGAGAGCGACAAGGAGTTGACACTCGGCGATATCGTGACGCCAACAACCGTGCTGTGGGGCAAGGCTGACTACGTTACGCCGCTCGCGCAGGGGCGCAAGATGGCGCACGACCTGCCGAACGCGACGATCCGTGAATTTGACGAATGGGGGCATGCGCCGTATATCACACACCCAGTCGAGCTTGCCGCGGCTATCTTGAAGGAGCTGGAACAGTGATATTCCAGGCGCTGGGAGCCAAATATACGCTTGGCGCGGCACTTGGCCACGTATTCACACATGGCACGCCAGCCGACAGCGAACGGCTGAAGCAGGCGCTCGCAGCGCGCTATGGTGGCAAAGTGGTATTGCAGCGCAAGGGCCGAGCGGCGCTCGCACAGGCAATCCGTCTTGCGACAGGCGGACAGGGCAGCGTGGCCATCAGCGCCCTGACCTGCTACAGCGTCGTGCAGGCAGTCGAAGCAGCTGGCTGTACGCCAGTATATGTGGATATACGCGAGGAGGATCTGCAGTTTGGTGCCGAAGCGCTTGCAGCTGCGCTACAGCAGCACACGGACATCCGGGCCGTTGTCGTACAGAACATGCTGGGTATCCCGGCCGATATCGCAGCTATCCAGCAGGTGGCGCGTGAGGCTGGCATACCGCTTATCGAAGACCTGGCTCACTCTGCCGGCGCGGCGTACGCTGACGGCCGCGAAGCGGGGACGGTGGGTGATATTACGATGCTGTCGTTTGGCAGGGATAAGGCCATCGACACCGTCAACGGCGGTGCTCTGATCGTACGAACCGGAGAGCCGGTCGAAGAGGCTGCGCAGACTGCACCCCGCGGCTTCGATCAGTTTCGCGACCGTATATATCCGCTTGTTGCTTGGGTAGCGCGGGCGCTGTATCCGGTCAAACTGGGGCCGTACGTCATGGCGGCTGCTATCAAGCTGAAGCTTGTAGTGCGCTCGGCTGACGGGGCAGTCGACATAGCCGAAGCCCTGCCGCACTGGCAAGCCAAGCTGGCCCTGGGGCAGGTAAACGACTTGGCCGCCACTGCCACTCGCCGACGTGCCAGAGCCGAGGGCTATAAGGAGCTGCTCGAGCAGTACATCCCGAAGGGCGTACAGCAGCCCGGTGCTGCGCCGGTGCGGGTGCCGCTACTGGTAGGCAATCGCGACGAAGTCGTGGCGCACCTCCGTGCTCATGGCGTGCAGGCCAACGACATTTGGTATGATGTACCGGTGTCACCAGCAAGGTTTTATAGCAAGGTGCAGTACCCAGAGGCAGAGTGCCCTGTGGCGGTGCGCGTCGCGTCGCGCTTACTGAACTTGCCAATGCATGAGCGCATTACACCAGCAGATATTGAGTACATTGCCAAGCTCGTGCGAGAGGTAGCCAAGCCATGACAGAAGTCAGCGTAGACCAGTGGCGCAGCTTCGTCGCCTCGCGGCCCGAAGCCAACTTCTTGCAGAGCGTCGAGTGGGCCACAGCCAACGAAGCAGCTGGCCACACTGTGGTGCGGGGCGGCGTGTCGAGGGGCGAAGCGCTTGTCGCTGGCTGGCAGGGGCTCGTGAAGTCCGCCCGCCGCGGCCGCTACCTGGAGGTGCCGGGCGGGCCGCTCGTGGACTGGTCGGATGAGGCGGCAGTGGCCGAGCTCGTCACTCAGCTGAAGGCAGCCGGTACAGCGCATCGCTGCGTGTTCGTGCGTATCCGGCCGCAGCTGGCCGACTCGGAGCAGGCCAGGGCACAGCTGACCACGCTTCGTCTGCACCGCGCACCGTTCCATCTGCACGCTGAACACACAAATATCCTCGATCTTACGCGGAGCGAAGAGGAGTTGCTGGCTGGCATGCGCCGCCAAACACGCTACGAAGTGCGCCAAGCCCAGAAAAAGGGCGTGCAGGTGAGCTGGCGGTCCGATGAGGCAGCGGCCGATGAATTTTACACGGTGCAGGCCGACACAGCCAAGCGCCAGGGGTTCATCCCGCCTTCGCGCGAGTTTTTGCGGGCGCAGCTGGCGGCATTTGGTGAAAATGCCCGCATATATCGCTCCGAAAAGGACGGCACCTTGCTTAGCTTGGCATTAGTACTCTTTTCGGGGCAGGAGGCCGACTACTTTGAGGCAGCGTCTACCCCCGAAGCCAGGGAGTACCCTGGTGCCTATGCGGTGCAGTGGCAGGCGATTCGCGATGCCAAGGCTATGGGCATGACGCGGTATAATTTTTGGGGGATTGCCTACACGAACGACCCGCACCACCGCTACGCTGGGGTAACGACCTTCAAGCGCGGCTTCGGTGGCAATGACGTCACCTACGTCCCGGCGCACGATATCGTTCTGCGGCACACCTACCTCAAGACATGGCTCATCGAAACAATACGAAAGAAACGAAGGAATTTATAACATGGCTTTACAACTCCGCGACGTCACCGATAACCGCCAGTGGGATGAGTTTGTCACCACGCACCCCGAGGCAAACTTCCTGCATGCGTGGCAGTGGGGTGAATTTCATCAGTCGCGCGGCAAGCAGGTCGTCCGGCGCGGCGCGTACGAAGGGGATGTGCTCCTCGGCGTATACGAAGGCGTTGTCGAGACGGCGCGGCGCGGTACGCACCTAGCAATCGCTGGCGGGCCTATTGTCGACTGGTCGCGACGCGACGTCGTGGATGCACTGGTCGACGATATCCGCACCCAAAGCCGTGCGCATGGGGCAGTGTTTGCCCGCGTACGGCCGCAGTTGGAGCGCTCCGAACAGTCGCTGGCGCTCTTTCGCCAATTAGGGTTTCGCCGCGCTCCCTACTACCTAAGTGTCGAACATGCAGGCATACTAGATCTTACCAAGAGTGAGGAAGCGCTGCTCGAAGGCATGCGCCAGCGTCTGCGCCGAGCGCTACGCAAGGCCGCTAAGAACAACATTACGGTTGAGACCAGTACCAACCCCGACGACATCGCCGAGTTTTACCAGATACAGCTGCAGACCGCGCGTCGGCATGACTTCACGCACTTTAGTGAAGACTTCCTCAAGAAGCAGTTCGCAGCCTTTGCTGCGACCGGCAACGCCGTACTGTACACGGCGCGCTACGAGGGCGAGATATTGGCACAAAACTTCATGATTTTCTACGGCAATGAAGCCTCGTACCACTATGGGGTCAGTACCGAGCTGGGTACCAAGCTATCGGGTGCACCGCTCCTGCACATGCAGGCCATGCGCGACGCTCGCGAGCGAGGCATTACGCGTTATAACTTCTGGGGGATCGTTGGCGAGGACGAGACTAGTCATCGATTCTACGGCGTTAGCGTGTTCAAGCGCGGCTTTGGTGTCGACGAACTCATGTACGTGCCCGCACACGACTTAGTACTTAGCCCAGCTGCGTATGCACTGAACTGGCTGGTCGAAGCGATTCGGCGCAAAGTTCGCAAAGTGTAGCTAGACTTTGCGTTCAGCAGCAACGTCTGCTCTGAATTCAGTGACAGGGATAAGGTTGCCGTTAATAAGTACTAAAGCGTTTTCGCCAATTCGTATCTCACGATCAAATAGTTTAGCTAACTCTTTTCTGCGGCGTTCTTGTGCTGTGGTATGCATATCCTCGGCCTTTTTGCCAGGGTTAGCGTATCCTTGCTCGGCTGCGAGGATTGCAAGTTCATCGGGCCCAAGCTCTATGATCGCTTGTGCGGTTGTCTGTTTTTCATGTTTGAGTGGTATTTCCATATTACTATATTAGCACAAGTATTTTAAAAAGTCAAGTATCTACTCAAAGGCGGAATCTTGTAGCGAATCTATAGCAATGGCGAGACCGACTGCTTGACAGCCGTATGAGCGTAGCTGTGGTGTCTCACCAGCTATCAACTCCTGTTCATTGAGAGGTAGATTGGTTGCATCTTTTAGGGTAGCGATAGTTTTTTCTATGACACTTTTGAGCAGACAAACTCCATTTGTTGGGTCACATAGTTGGTTGCAGTTGAAGATTTCATTAGACATTCTATATATAAAAACACAGGCTAAGTATATTTACAAAATTTAGCACTCACGCTTGACGAGTGCTAATTTGTTTTGCTACCATAGAGACACGAACAACAAAACGGAGGATACATCACCTATGAGTACACCTATCAACCCTCTGGCAGACCGTGTCGTGGCAGTGCGCGAAGAGGCGCAGACGAAAACTGCTTCAGGCCTGTATCTGCCGGACAACGCCAAGGAAAAGCCGGTTGTCGCTGTCGTCGAGGCTGTTGGTCCCGATGTCAAGAGCGTCAAAAAGGGCGACAAGATTCTCTACAAAGAGTATTCAACGACCGAAATCAAGGTGGGCAGCACCGAATACCTTATCGTCAAGGAAGAAGACGTCCTCGCGACACTCGCATAAGGCATTGCCATCAGCATATACCTCATCTATCGGCTCTTCAGGAACTACAAGCTAAACAAGGAGAAAGTACATGAGCAAGAAAGTATTTTATGATGATGACGCCCGCGCCCGCGTGCTAGCAGGTGCCAAGGCGCTCTACGACGCTGTCAAGGTAACCTATGGACCAAAGGGTCGCAATGTGGTCATCGCCAAGGGCTACGGCGGCCCAACCGTCACGCACGACGGTGTCACCGTGGCTGAGGCAGTCGAGTTGCCAGAGGCTGATGATGAGACACTGGGCTTCAAGGTGGGCGCAGAGCTCATCAAGCAAGCTGCCAGCAAGCTCAACAAGGTCGCCGGTGACGGTACGACAACTGTCACGGTACTGACCTACCAGATTCTCAAGGAAGCCAACCGCCTCATCGCTGCCGGTCACAACCCAATGGAGCTCAAGCGCGGCATCGAGGCCGCCGGCGCTGAAATCACCAAGGAAATCAGCAAACTTAGCGAGTCAATCGAAGGTAAGTCCGACCGCATCGCCGAAGTCGCGACTATCTCGGCTGGCGACCCGCAAATCGGCAAGCTCATCGCGGGCGTCATGGACAAGGTAGGCAAGGACGGCGTCATCACCGTCGAAGCTGGCCAGAGCCTAGAGATGGAAGCCGAAGTTGTCGAAGGCTTCAGCCTCGACAAGGGATGGGCAAGCGCATTCTTCGTCACTGATACTGGCCGCCAAGAGGCTGTCTACGAAAAGCCAGCCATCGTCATCACCGACAAGAAAGTCTCGAGCGCTCAAGAGCTCCTGCCGCTCATCGAGAAGCTGGCGCAGTCTGGCCGCAAAGACATCGTGCTTGTGGCTGATGAGGTCGAAGGCGAAGCCCTGTCTATCCTGGTGCTGAATAAGCTCAAGGGTGTGCTGAACACCGTCGTCGTCAAAGCCCCAAGCTTCGGCGACCGCCGCAAGGAAATCATGGCCGATATGGCGGTGCTGGTCGGCGCGCAGGTTATCACGGAAGACCAAGGTCTGACCTTTGAAAACGTCGGCCTCGAAGTCGTCGGTACGGCGCGCAAGGTCATCGTTGGCAAGGACGAGACGACTATCATCGAAGGTGCTGGCAAGGCCGCTGACGTGAAGGCACGCATCACGCAAATCATCGCTCAGGCCGACAATGCTACCAGTGAGTACGACAAAGAGCAGTACGAGAAGCGCGCAGCCGCCCTCAGCGGCAAAGTCGCCGTCATCAAGGTCGGTGGTGCCACCGAGACCGAAATTGACGAAAAGAAATTCCGCGTCGACGACGCCGTGGCTGCCACCAAGGCTGCACTGGCCGAAGGCATCGTTGCCGGCGGTGGTGTGACCCTGGTCAACCTTTCGAGTAAGCTCAAGGCTGACGGTGCCGATAGCGTTGCTGCTGGCCGCCGGGTCGTCAAGGAGGCGCTCAAGCAGCCATTCCTGACCATTACCTCGAACGCTGGACTCAACTCCGAGGCGCTGCTCGCGCAGGTCGAGGCTGCTAGGCCAGGGCAGGGCATCAACGTCATGGCGCCAGACAAGGGCCTCATCGATGTCAAAAAAGCCGGCGTCATCGACCCAACCCGCGTCACGCGCGAGGCGGTCCAAAACGCTGTATCGATTGCCAGTACCGCTGCTACCATGGGCGCGCTCGTCGTCGACGTCCCCGAGAAAGAAGCTCCCGCAGGCCCAGGCGGCATGGGCGGCGGCATGCCTGGGATGATGTAGCAGATTCGCTACGCACGAAAACCGGCCCTTGCTCATGGTAAGGGCCGGTTTTTCGTCTCGCTCTCCTTGCTTTCTACGCTATAGCAACTTATCTCATCTGTTAAGGGATTATCCTTTTCTCGACCTTTTCTCGACATTGCTTCTTGTAGCTGCGTATATCCTACCTACTCTTCCCTCTGCCCGGTAGACTGCGAAAGACTCTATGCCCCAGCTGAACAATGAGCAAGATGCCTAGAGCCTCTGTAGTGATTCGAGTGAGTAGCGTAAAGTCGGCCACTAGCTGCCGCAGGAGCAGGTCGGGGATCGGCCCTCTGCATGAACCCGTCTCAAGCCCGGCGGTATCGCACGCCCGCATGAGATAGAGAGAGACTGTCGAGAAGAGAAGGGCAGCGACGATCGAAATGATAAATGCTATGACAGTCGGACGAATGGGGAGAGCAAAGCGGCTTTTAGAGAACTGGAGGATTTCGCCTGTAAATTCTTTTCGTTCCCAAGCCGCTGGTGTATTGGCCGCATGCTCTGCCTGCAAGCGAAGGATTATCGTGCCTCAGCTGGCCGTAGTCGATAATTGTCCTGCCGTGCACCTCGACGAGGTACTTCTCGAGATCGATGTCGGGCCGTCCAACTATCGGGTATTTTCCACTGCGGTTATCTGCATCCATTTTCATACACGTATCATAGCATACAGGATGAGAAAGGATAATCCCTTAACGACAGGATGAGAAAGGATAATCCCTTAACGGATGATATAAGTTGCTATATACTAAGCTTATGCCTACAAAACACACGGTGAAAGAGTATGATATCCCAGCGTTTTATCATGTGTACAATAGAGCATCTGGCGAACGTGCATTATTCCGGGACGCGGCTGATAGAGTAGTTTTCCTGGCCTTGCTCCAAAAACACCTTGCGGAGACGGACGACCCTAGCGAAATAGTGAAGCGGTATCCGGTAGAAGTTGTCGCGTATTGCCTGATGGGAACCCACTTTCATTTGCTACTCTACCAAGAGGAGGAAACAGAGGCGATATCTGGCTTTATGCGCTCGGTCGGCACGGCGTATTCGATGTACTATAACAAGAAATATCGCTCCAAAGGGCATGTGTTTCAGAGTAGCTATCGGGCGTCGCATATCAATGATGAAGCCTATTTGGCGCATATTACTCGCTACATTCATCTTAATCCGCGCGACTACGCGTCGTGGAAATGGTCGAGCTATCTGGAGTATTTGGGGTGTCGTCGCACAGAATGGATACATCCAGAGCGAGTGCTGGACGATAAGGAGCAAGGTGAAAAGTACGCAGCCTTTGTGTCGGACTATGAGCTGACTGACCGGCGTGTGCAGAGAAGCGAGTTGGCTGATTTGCTGGCTGTATAGACTATGTTTAGCAATTTATTCTATCTGTTAAGGGATTATCCTTTCTCATGGCTATCGCATCACAATAAAAGGACAATCCCGTGACCATCGACGAAGAGTCGGCCGCTTGATGCTATACTAAACCATATGCTTATTGCGCTCATCGTCACTTTAGCGGTTGGTATCGTGCTATTTATCTTTGTGAAATCGCCAAAGCTAACGCCGAAAAAGGTTATCGTGGAGGCGATTCTCGAGGTATACGATGCTCTGTTTCCCTACCGTCAGGAAATTCGGAGTTTGATAAGTGATAGCTTTGGACTCTATCAGCAGCATGATACGGCAGCCTTCACCACTCGTCATAGTACAGCTAGCCATCGCAGGCAGGACATGGAACGACAGCTCGCAAACATCGAGAGCAAGCTTGCACCCTATGAGAAGGTGAGGGCTCAGAAGCGGTTTTATGACCTCGCGAGCGGAACAATCGGAACCTTGCGGCAAGGAGTCTATAGCCTTGATGAGCTACAGAACGAAGCCACCATGCTCGAGCCTATCGTGGCTGAACTACAGCGCATCGGCACGCTGACGACAGATGCAAATATGACGGCGTATGTCGCAGATGATGACAATGTGGTAGCTGGTCGAGTCGCTGAGCATATCACGACTATCACAGAGCTGCTAAAACGTACCGCTGGAGCGATTGCTGTTCCGGCATTTCAAACCAATGAGTTTCAGCGTATCGCACAGTCTATCGAAGCGGCACTGCATCAGGCCGAACAGGACTACGCGGACTTGCATCAGCTATTAGTATCAGAGCGGCATGAAGCGTACAGGAGTAAAAACCAGTCATTGCCATACTTTCTCACTCGATTTGATATGAGCGGCTATGAGTCCATTGCGGTCACGACCTTTTCGCATAACCCCGAGGAAAGCCTCATTAACGATTTGCGTGCACATCTATATAGTTAGTGCTAGGACTGGGGCAGAGTGTCGATATCGTCAGGCTCAGCATACCGTTTTGCCAGCTCTTCGCCCATAGTTTCGAAGGGCATTATCAGAGGATTGCTCGTTAGTGATATCAATTTTCCGTTGTCGGCGATGAAGTTCAACGAACCACGTAGAAATGTCAGGCGGTAGGTTACACGGTCAAGCCACATGATGGGCCAAAATTTCTTCAAATCAACCACGTACGGCTCGCCAAAAACAAGCGGCACCACGTCGCCATCTATCCCCATAAGCTCCTTGGCTCTCTCGTCTGCTTCTTCGGCTGTTCTAATGATCATATGAATAGTCTATCATGATACGACTTCCTGACACATCTTGAAATAATAAGGATAATGATGCCCTAAAGCGTCATGCGATGCTTACCACAGAGGCCATAGTATTGACATATAGGAACAAGTATACTATTATACTAATAGTATATAGCATAGAATAAAGATTACACAGAAAGACACAATGAATTTGCTTGAACGAACCCCAGATACATATACTATGTCCGGAGCTGAAGTTATAGATAGTCGGCTGTCGCTATCAGGCCCGAAGGGGGCGGAGATTCTAGAGGCTGCATCGTCTAGTGATATTTTAGGCGATGAGCCAGATTATATCGAGAAGCTTACGATGACGCCTCTGCCAATTGCTACATTAAGTGGCCTTTTTGAGCAAGTAGTGAGTGGGGGCGAGACCTTTGATGCCCACACGGTTGAATTTGGACGGCAGCTCGTGACAACGATGCGAGATTTGCTGGACAGGCTCGCGCAAGACACTACATCTGGTGATTATGCTACATTTGACGATATTATGATGGCCGCTCAATTTATTACTGGACAGGCTGATAGGGTTGGCATTGAGTATATGCGTAATAGCCCATCGCAACATGTCGCAGAAGCAGATGCGATGGAGCAGATTTACCATACGTTTGCTCAAGCGTTTGAGGCACATCCGGAACTAGAGTATATAGGCGATAACATTGATAAATTTACCATCCACTCCGACGTACATCCGTACCAGAAAGAGCGTGCTAAAAACAGACCGAACGAGAGTTTTTATGGTGAGGGGTACGGATACAACGAGCGCTGGATACCAGAGAAGATGGTCCATGGCGTAACGGTTATGCGCGACAGAGGGTAGCCCCTTAATGACATACAGGCTACCCTCACCCTGAGGAGTGTTATTTTTTACCAGTTCCTCTATTTTGCTCGCTTTTTGCCCTCTAGCTTCTTCTGTGCTGCCAGTACCGTATCAAGGTACGCTTCCTCTACAGGCGACAGCGTGCGTGCTTGGTATTTGCGGTACTCGGCCGTCGCTTTCTTCATGGCTTGTTCGTGGCTGATGGTGCCGCTGTTTTCTAGCACGCCCTTGCCGTAAGTGGTGGCGAATGTGTCCAGTTCGGCCAGCCAGTCACGCATGTGCATGGGCGTGCGAGCCTGGGCGCGTATCTCGGCCAGGTCAAAGAACGCCGATACGAGGCGGTTGAGGACAAATAGTTCATCCTCGGTCAGATAATTTTTGGCAATGCCTACGTCTTGTAGCTTCGGCGCGGCACCGGCAAAGGTCGTCAGGCCCATAAAATCCTTGGTGCTGTCGGCCCGTGCATGTATCGTCTCGGCGGCGGTGCGCTGACTAGTGGCATAGTGCAGCTTGTTTTGCACTGTCTTGAAAAACAGAGCCGATTCTTTGCTCTTCGGGTCGTAATCTACACTTGTGGCGTAGAGGTCAAGCACTTGGCGATAGAGCGCCTTTTCACTGCTGCGGATATCGCGGATTCGGTCCAGCAACTCCTTCCAGTAGTTGCCGCCGGCGTTGCCTTTGAGCCGCTCGTCGTCCATCGTAAAGCCTTTCACGATGTATTCGCGCAGGCGCTCAGTAGCCCAAATGCGGAACTGTGTGGCGACCTTGGACTTTACGCGGTAGCCGAGCGAGATGATCATATCGAGGTTGTAGTGTTCGACAGTGCGGCTTATTTGGCGGCTCCCTTCGTTTCGAACTGTCAAGAATTCCTTGACAGTTCGATTCCGTGTAAGCTCGCCTTCTTCAAGGATGTTCTTTATATGCAGACTAATGTTTTGTTTTGTTGTATCGAATAGCTCTGCGAGCTGCGCCTGTGTCAGCCACGCCGTCTCACCCTGAAATTTCACCTCTATACGAGGCTTGCCGTCGTCACCGACATACAGCACTATTTCGCCATCCGAAGTGTCAGAACTCATAAGACTATTGTACTACGGAACGGCCTTAGGGTGTGACGACAGGGGCGGGGTGATATTTGAAGTACATATAATTGACAAAACATAAACTTTTTGCTATCATAAACTATGTAATGACAACTCCAGAAAACACACAGCAAAATCCAGACACTCCAGACAAGCCCACCACCGTAGCCGGTGTTCCCATTGAGCAGTCGGAACTTTTGAGTGAGCCGCGTTTGGGTGGCAAAATAGGAGAGTGGCTCGGGTCGGTGATGGACAGACTGCGACGGCCGGATAAGGTCTCAGATAGCAAGCAAGAAAAGATTGTCGCAGCCATGATTGCCGAGGACGGCCGGGTTGATATGTATCGTGAGGGAGTGCAGGAAGCGCGTGCTATCCTGACGGCAGGCCTGGACATCGAAGATGATGGAAGGGCGGGGAAACTTGTTGATTATACGGTTTACTACACGCTGGATGGCTATCTTCGCGATAATGATGACTTCCTTTCTGTGCCTTCGGTAAGCTCTAGCCTCGAGCGTCTTGCGCCGTCGGCAGCGGTTGACAAGCTTATTGAGCAGCTGGCATTTCAAGTGCACTTAGACTTAATGTATTTTGCCGATAAGGCTAGACCTGGGAAGCTTGCGCACCTCGGGGTATATGGCGGTGCGTTCAAGGAATATGACTCATCCGCGGCTGTCGAAGCACTTCGCCGGCATATACCTGGGACCGCAATTCTCGAGGCTATAAATGTACTGCGCGACCATCTGCCTCATCGTGATGATCGATACCATTACTATTACGATCCGCAATCGCCGCTGCTTGAGGATTGGGCGTATGTGGAGGGGTTGGCAAAGGGTACCTCTAATCCTGATGAGCTATTTTCGTACGCGTCAGTAGAAGGTGCTGAATCTCGCCATGGCCACCCGTCGTCCGCTAGGTATGGCGAGATTCTCGGCGGGCTGGTTCGGGAAAGGGGTGCTGACTCACTCATGCAGAGTGTTCGTACGGCATGTGGCTACGCCTACGATTTACTCGATAGAGTTGATGTTACTTCAAGCGAATGGACACGTGACGGCGCGTGGGCGGCATGGGACATCGCCAAGCAAGAATACTACCGTCTGCATGTCGAAGAGCAGATGGCACAGATACGCACACCGCTTGACTTCAAGCACTATGGCTACCAGGAACGGTCTGTTGCCGGCTCGGATGCAGGCTTGCGTCGGCTTGGCGAGCGGCAGGCTGCGTGGGAAGTGGTGCAGCAGCCGGAGCAGCTACGTCAAGAGGTATTGCCGGTATTGGTAGCTGCTCTGCGTGACACTCCGGAAGTGGTAGAGAAGCTACAGCTCCGAGCGGCTGGTCAAGAGGTAGACTTTCGTTCATCAGAACTCGCCGAAATCGGCGAAAAGCTTAATGAGGTATGGGGGTAGGCGGCAATGAAGGACATGTCTTCAGATGAGCGACGGACACGAGCAAGCCGTATCACCGAGCCTATGATTGATGAGTGGACGGTTACAAATTTTACGGAGAAGGATTACGAAGAGGCGACCCGGCACTTCAATGATTTAGTAGATGAGATTATACTGTGCCATCCGGAGCATGTTGACACTTGGCGTGACGAATCTTTTGCCGACTCTACGGTCCGGCTGCGGACTGACTTTGATGATAACTCCTTCCTGCTTTTTACTGTTACTGCTCAGGATATGACAGAGGACGAGTCTAACTATAAGGTGCGAGAGGTGTCGCTGCATGTAGTTAATAGTCCAGGCAACAGCGCCACCAGAATAACATACACTACGCTCGATGACGGCAACCTCTGGAAAGAGACCAGTAAACCTCTCGATGTCCAATCAGCACAAGCAGCAGGGCTTACCTTGCGTGATATGTTCGAGAATATAGCACTGGAGGTACAGATGAATCCTACTGTGCCAGTCAACGTTACAGAAGTCGGGCAGCTTACCGAATTGCTTCGCCAGTCTGCATTTGATGACAGCTGGAGAGACATGCAACTCGAGGATGGGAACTAACTGACTGCATCAGGGATTCTCCTTTTCTCCCTTTCGGACATGGGATGATGGGGTGGGTACGCCAAAGGGTATTGACAAATCGGCAGAGAGGTAGTACAGTAAGTGTCAGTTAAATCATAAGTACGAAGGAATATCCACCACAATGAGTAAGTATATATCTACCCGACGACAGTCTGGTGGCGAACGAAGAGGCGGCTTAGGCCGATATATTGCACCGGCGACTGCTCTCACTCTCACTGCCGTCGCATTGGCCGGCTGCTCACTCGCAGAAGCCCCTAAGTCAACTGAACCGACGAATCCAAGCCCGGCCGCATCGGCTACTCCTGCGGGAGAGAGCCAAGCCCCCAGAACTGAACGGCTCAGCACTGATACCTGTAGCATTCTGGATTACCTGGATGGGGATCTTAGTTGGCGTAAGCAACCAATTGAGCTGGCACCGTCTATGGGTACATTCGTTATCTTCGACGAAAGGGACCGTAAGGAATTGGTACAATCCATCACTGCTGACAATGGAACTATCCCTAATACCCCGGCCAATCTTGACGTGCTTGCAGCTGCCTCGACTACTCGAGCTCTCGGTGCCAGCGTGAGTGACGCTATAGGACGTATCAAAACACATAATACAAGCAAAGGGCGCGAGATTACACCAAAGTCCCTAAAGTGGGTCAACTCACAGGGTGAAAAACTAATTCCCATGCAAAAGCAAGCAATCGAAGCTATCGAAACAGCTCTAGGGCACTGCGAGTAGGGCAGTTGCAGCTAAAACGCTGGCAGTTGATAGGGTGGATTTCGGCGTATCATCTGCCGCAGCCGGCGCGTATCTGTAACTCCTAGTCGACCAAGCGCACGAGCTTGCCGCAGGGCTTCGTACTTCCTTCTGTAGAACGGCTGATCAATTATCTGATAGCTGCCGTCTTCATGTTCAAATATATTCCAGGGGTGCAAGTCCCTTAACCGTGCATCAGTAAAGCGCCTATGCAGTGTGTTCATACTTTTGAACTGCAACAGGCCTTCTGGGGCTTGCTGATGGAGCTTTATGTACAGCTCTGTATCGGCGTCTTGTACTACCCCGCCGAAAGTGTTCTTGGGTATACGGCAACGCGGACCAAATTCAGTTTGCAGGATAGCAGGCAATTCCCAAGCTTGCACGCCTTCTGACGCTAGGGTGCTCATGCACTGTGCTATATTCATGGTATGTTCTACGCCGTCAGCTAGTGTAGACTCATGGCGAGGTAAAGAGTAGTGGTGGGTGTTCATTGCTTCATTATGACATAAAGTCAACAGATAGCAAATAGGAGATAATGCAAGCAGGCCTCAAGAGCGTTACTGTGCTTGACTCAGGAAATCGATTTCCTTGACGATGTCGAGCAGAGCTTGAGCACGCTTGGACTCGTCGACGATGGCTTTGGCGGCTTCGTGAGCGGGCGCTATGAGGTCGCGGTCATCAGTCGAGCGAAGGAGGAGCAGGCAGATGTCGAACTTTTCTTCGGGGGTGACATTGAGCTTGTCGACCAATGGACGTAGCTCGCCAAGGGCTTGCTGTTTGATGTCTTCGAGATTGGAACCAAGAGGTGCTGGCGCTGCGACGATGGGGTCGGGCATGACTGGCGGAGCCATCGGGTCGCTATCTTCGACAGCAGGCTCTGCCGCAGGGTCGAGCACAGGCTCTGCGGGCATAGGGGTTGGAGGCGTTGGAAGCATTACGTCGTCTTGCGGCGCGGCTTGCGTATCGTCGGCACCGTCTTGACCGACGCCAGCCAATACCTTAGCGAGTTCTTGGTCATCGCTGATAGCGCGTGTTGATTGATCTGATTGAATATCCATGCCCACCTCTAAGTTAGATACTTATGCTTATTTGCAATGTATTGTATCATAGAAACAGACGACGAGTAAAGCAACCTGCGGGCGGCTCGCAGGAAGGAAAAGGGAGGCAACCATGCTTGACGACAAAAACGTACTCAAACAGCGCGATCCGAGCGGCACGCTCGAGCTTATCACTAATTTATACGAAACGCTGACGTGGCAACCGGAGTTGCAGGCGGCCGAGCACGATGGCCGGCCGATTACACGCGTTGTTGTCGCAGGCATGGGCGGCTCGGCGCTGGCTGCTGAGCTCATCCGTCCGGTGGCGCTACGCGACTTTACGATCCCGTTCGAGGTATTCAAGGGCTATGAGCTGCCGCGCTATGCCGACCCAAATACGCTGGTGTTCCTGGTGAGCCATTCGGGTAATACCGAGGAGACGCTGGACTGCTATGCCCAAGCGCGTCTGCGCGGTTGCCAGCTGGCAGTTATCACGGCGGGCGGCAAGCTGGGCGAGCAAGCAGCGGCCGACAATGTTGTTCATGCGCTGGTGCCGGCAGGAGCGCAGCCGCGCATGTCGATTTTTTACCACCTGCGCGCGATGATTCGTTTGCTAGCGCACTTTGGCATATGTAGTGAAAGCTACAACGATGAGATTGCTGATGTCCAGGAATGGCTGCAGACCGAGTCCATCGGCTGGCACCGCGATGTGCCAGTGCAGGACAACTATGCCAAACAGCTGGCGCTGATCGCTGTCGGCAAGACGCCGGTGATTTACGGCGGGCCGCTGACAGCCGCCCTGGCCTACAAGTGGAAGATTAGCTGGAATGAAAACGCCAAAAACGTGGCATTTTGCAACCAGTACCCGGAGTTTAACCACAATGAGTTTATCGGGTGGAGTTCGCATCCGGTGGAGAAGCCGTTTGTCGTGTTTGACTTACGCTCGCACCTGGAGCGGCCGCGCATTATCGAGCGCATGGAGCTCAGCGACCGCTTGCTGAGCGGTATGCGCCCCAAGGCGCAGGTGGTCGAGCTTGCTGGTGCAACGTATTGGCAACAGGTAGTCTGGACGTGTACGCTGGGCGACGCAGTGAGCAGCTATGTCGGCATTCTCAATGGCGTGAACCCCGCACCGGTCGAGCTGGTCGAGAAGTTCAAAAAAGAGCTGTCGTAGGGGGCTACCTCTGCTACTATGTCTTTGTTTCCTCCTCCGCTCCCGTCGTCACGAATTCCTTCAGAATTCGCACGTAGGTCGCTCTCCTCGGGTCCTGTCGCTCGGTCCGCCCCAATGTCTCCTAAAGTCGACATGGGAGCTGCCCCGCCTCGCGCCACCCGAGCTGGCGAAGTCATGGAAGATGTGTGCCATTGGCGCGGGAGAGCCACTCATTTGCGTAGACGCCAAAACATCTGCACAAACCCAAGAGGAATCTGAAGCTGCTTCCTGACGAGCCGAGGATGTTTGAGGCTTGCCGAGTTCCGCAGGCTCCAAAGAAGTAGCTTCAGATGAGTCTTGGCGTGCGGAAGCCGTTTTGGTGGCTGCGTGAATGAGGGGTGAGGGGGCTAAAGGTTGATTGACAGGTGACGACGGGAGCGGAGGTGAAAGAGTTTTACCTATACTGACGCAAGCTATCGATCGGGTCCTTGCGCGCCGCACGCAGGGCAGGGTAGAGGCCGAAGACGATACCGATGCCTAAGGATAATCCGAAGGCGATGAGCGCGATCTCCCAGCTAAATACTGGGGTGACGAACATGTATGTCCCGATGATAAATGCGAGGACCACACCGAGTGTCGTACCGATCAGTCCGCCAGTGAGGCTGACGATAATCGACTCCGAAAGGAACTGAGCAACGATATTGCGGTTGCTGGCACCGACCGACTTGCGAATGCCTATCTCGCGGGTGCGCTCGGCCACACTGACGAGCATGATGTTCATAACGCCGATGCCGCCCACCACCAGCGAGATAGCCGCGATAGCGGTCATGGTGCGCGCCACGATGCCAAACAGCGCATTGGTAGGCTCGGCCACAAGGTCGCCCCTGATGATGTGGAAGTCGCGCTCATCGTGAGCCTGAGACAGCTTGCTATCGATAGCCTCCAGCGCAGTAGTGAGTTCGCCCGGCGTGTTTGCCTTGACATTGATTTGCTGGATCTGGGTGTTGCCGCGGTGCAGCGCCTTGCCCGTATCGAGGTCAACGATGGCAGCGTGATTGAAGTCGATGTTGTTGTAGTTGACGGGGTCGTTCTGCGGAGCCAGGATACCGATAACCGTGAAGCGCTGGTCGCGAATCGTAAAGGTTTTGCCGATAGGGTTGTCAGTGCCAAAGAGGTCGATAGAGAGTTGGTTGCCGATAACCGCCGTCTGCATAGAGGTAATAGCGTCGATGAACTGCCCGTCACGCACTGGCAAATGCGTGGTTTGCGGCAGGGCTGGCGTCGACGCGATGATCGTGCCGTTCGGGATGACAGTGTCGCCAGAAGTTATTTTGGCGGTGATTTGCATAATAGGCGCGACAGCCGCCTTGGGTGCAGCCGCCTCGATAACACCAAGATCAGTCTCGTTGAGCGTGCTCGTGTTGTAGGCCTGCGGGGCAAGGATGGGCGACTGGTCTGTTGCCTGGGCGCCGGGCCGGATGATGGCGATATTGCCGCCGATGTTTGTGACTTGCTGGCGTACCGAGTTGGTAACGCCATCAGTGAGCGATAGGATGGCTGTCACACTGGCGATGCCGATGGCGATGCCGAGCATGGTCAGGAAGCTACGCACGCGGTTGGTGCGGAGCGAATGAATAGCAGTCTCGATGTGGTCGATAAGGAGCAGGCTCATGACTTTTTCTTTCTTTTGTGTGAGGCCGATGCCTTCTTAGACGCTTTCTTGGCAGACTTTTTGGTTGGCTTGGCGGGCGCGTCGTCGGGCTGCTCAAGCGGCTCAGTCTTGCGGGCGCGGCGTAGCGGAATGGCAGTGGATGTTGGCTGTTCGGCGATGACACGGATTTTTTTGTCGCTGGCGATCTTGCCGTCGAGCATGTGAATGACGCGGCTGGCATAGCTGGTCAGGTCAGGGTTGTGAGTCACCATGATGATAGTATTACCCTTTTTGTGCAACTCGGCCAGTTCCTCCATGATGATGTGGCTGGCTTTGGAATCAAGGTTGCCGGTGGGCTCGTCAGCCAGGATGAGCGACGGCTTGTTGACGAGTGCGCGCGCGATTGCCACGCGCTGGATTTGGCCGCCCGATAGTTGGCTCGGCATATAGTATTCGCGTTCGCTCAGGTGAAACGAGCTGAGCACTTGGCTGGCTGCTTCGAGGCGCTTGAGCCGGCGCATACCGTGGTAGGTGAGCGGCAGGGCGACGTTTTCGATGACGTTCATGCGGTCGATAAGGTTGAAGTTTTGAAACACGATGCCGATTTGCTTGGCCCGAATACGTGCTCGCCGGGCGCTCGACAGATGCTCGACGTCTTTGCCGTCAAGGAAATACTCGCCTTCATCGGCGCGGTCGAGCATACCGAGGATGTTGAGCAGTGTCGTCTTGCCACAGCCAGAAGGGCCCATAATGGCGATAAATTCGCCGTTTTCCACCTTGAGATCCACCTTGTCGAGCGCGGCATGCTCGGCCGCGCCAATACCATAATGCTTGACCAGGCCGTGAAGTTCGATAACAGGCGGAGTACGTTCCATTCCCCTTATTATAGTCATCCCGGAAGACTCCGGGCAACCATATGCATGACGTAATTTTGGCAATGATATCTCTGGAGGAGGGATCCACCCTTTTCACCCTCGCACTCGGGCCCTCGCTCTCGCTTTGTGAAAGCCGTGAATATCTAGTAAAATAACTACGATGGCGCATGGAGAGGTGGCCGAGCGGTTGAAGGCGCACGCTTGGAAAGCGTGTATAGTGGCAACACTATCGCAGGTTCGAATCCTGTTCTCTCCGCCAGGAGAAAAAGATTCATGATCCTTTAGGATTGTGAATCTTTTTCTGTTCGCAGAAAAGCGGGATTTGAGCCAGGTTCGGCGTAGCGAATGAAGCAAAAGAAAACACCACAGGTATTTTCTTTTGCAAATGAGCGGAGGAGCGAAGCGATATCCTGTTCTCTCCGCCAAAATAGGATTTTTACGACCAAGCGAGAACCCGTATCCAGCGGAGTGCCTGAGCCGCGCCGCCTAGACGCTCGTCCAGCTGCCTGTTTTTGGCTTTTTGGCCTCTTTTGCGCGTGCAATCATTGCTTCAACTTGATTCGGGTCAGATAACTGCTTGATACTGTTGTGAGCATATTCTATATTCTCGTCTATTGTTTCTAGTGCATTTGAAAGCGCATCGCCATCTAATTTAGCTACTACAGCAGCCCTGTAGCGTGTGAGTATATCAAGGTGTGCTTTTTTGTACTCTAAATCTCGGGCATATGCGTCAGCGGTAATTTTATTGTAGTCTCCGCCGTAAAAACCAGTCTTTGATAGGCTTGTTGCCATTTGACCAACCTCACCGCCTAGCTCTGTTTTGCTACTTGCAGGGTTCAAGTCAATGATGCCGAATCCTTGCTCTGTATCATAGAAAATATTGGTTGGCTTTGGGTCAATCGAAATTCCATGCTCTACTGCACTAATAACGGTATCTACTAAATCAGATAGTTGCTCGTTAGTTATTTGCTTAATATCCCCAATCAGTGTGTCATACCCGAGTTCTTTACCGGGCATGAGCTCTGTAATAATCGTGGAGTTGTCGTACGAGATAGCGACAACTTGCTCGAGGTGGGGTATGTCTTTGGCTCGTGCAGTAACGTCTGCACGCACATCTGCCCCTAAAGCACTGTTAGTTGTTCCGCCTAATCTCACTGCATACTCCTCGCTTCCATGACTAATACGAAACGCCGAGATATTGGTGCCACTACCGAGGTAGGCGGGGTGGTCTTTGTGGGAATCCGCCTCCTCCAACTCCTTAATAATCGGTGTAATTTCTGGCTCAAATTCGGCGTATCGTTCTAGTAGGCTGACTCGCATGGCAATCGCCTCATGTTTTGAGCCGCCGACCGACCGAAGATACCGAGTGTATTCATCTTTTGTTGCCGCTGTAAGCTCAGTGCCTTCTGGTATCATAGCAAGATCATCTTCTTGAATTATGAGGTTTCCGTTCTCATCGCGCAGATATTCGTTAGATTTAGTCTTATATGTTACCTCTGCGACATTACCAGCAGCAAGACTGCCAATTCTATCAAAAATGGCTTTTCGAGCATCAAAGCGTTCAACATTCTCTGCCGCAAATGCGGCAATTTGAGCTTGTACGAGTTCGGGGGATTTTGGTCGTATAATCATTTTTGTTTTTGCAAGGTTATAATTATATGTTAGCACAGATTTTATATTATGTCAATTAGGTTGCCCTGTGGTGCGGATGAGTTGACACTGTAGCTTCATATGTGGTATAATAAGAAGATAGCATAAACGGAGTTTACACGTATGTCCACCACTATTCAACGCCTTCTTATAGGTATAACCATTGTTACATTGGCCGTCGTTGGCTTGCAGCAAGGTCCACTTGCTGATTCGGCGCAGGCCAAAGCCAAGACCAGCAAGCACTGCGGCGTCACTGCAGTCTGGACAATACCATCAACCTACAAGCCTGCCAAGGGCATCACTGTGAAAATGTGGGGGCGATGGATTGACAACAAAACGACAGGCTGGTGCTTTGAAGCACACCGCGACACGGTCGCCAAAAAGACCTACATGTCTATGTACGCCCGCGACCAAAAGGGTGTCGCTAATCCTGGCCCAGCTACTTCTGGCAAGAATCTGAAGTACAATCTGCTCGTCAAGACAGGCGACACCAAGTCTGTCACGCTGAAGATTTGGAAGAAAAAGGGCGTCGACGGCGTCAAGACGCTGAAGTCCTACCACATCGTTAATGTTGGCTAGTTATTTGCTAGCTCATCGCTTCGCCGCAGTCTGCACAGGCTGCGGCGATTTCTATGATGACCGCTCGCTACCGGTGAGCGCGCTAAGTGCCTCAGTTAGGCAAGTGGCTGCTGTTTCTGTCTGCGAACTACTATCGATTGAGGAAGGCTTTCCATCTGCGCCAAAGGCAAGGACGATAGACGACGTCTTCGAAGGAGTCACTGATTTACACTCGAGGCTTTTCACCGTCCCAGCTTGTATCATGGCGGCGGCTGCTCTGGTAGCGAGCTTGCGGTCCGGCCCGTCGCTATCGACCGGCGCTACTGCATAGGTAAGGCGTGTGTCGTAAGCAGTACGCGCGCCGTCGTTGGTAAAGAAGCTGCTCCGAAGCGTAGCAACCCCTTCGTTGTAGTCGATGACAAGGCTGTTCGCTGCTGTCCTGTGGTAGTCTTGCGCAAACTCACCTGTACTGCACACATTCAGAGAGGTATCGACTTTGCACGCCTTGCCAGCCAACTGGCCGAGTGTGTACGCTGTGATATCGTGCTGAGCTGAACGCAACTGCTCAGCGGCAGATGGTTGGCCCGTTGTGCATGCCGATACCATAAGGCCAGCGACTGTAGCGCCGAAGCGCCAATACGGGCGGTTTCGATTGCGTGACTTGGTTTCGATAGAAGATGTGGGCATAATAGTACCTATAGTATTACTGTTCCACCCATGTATGGTAGCTAGTATAGCAGAGAGGGTCGGAGAGCACAACCATTATGGTGTGCCGACATCTCTTTATGAAGCATTGCTTATTTATATATAAGATGCTGTTATACTATTGACAAATAGCTAAATAATAAGTAGTATAAGAACTATGCAATCAGGACATGACAGAGATTCTGCATCCGTAGGTAATTGGGAAATAGCAACGCTCCGCCCGGTACATCCAGCCAGAAATCTTCGCCCGAATAGCAAAAACTTTCAACATCTGGTAGGGCCTGAAGGCCAAGAGTACCTGGTTATACGAGGTAAAAGGCCGTATGGGACGCTTACTAAGACCGCGCTTTCGGATGAAGCACATGAGAGTCATTTACTGCACATTGTGGGGAGGGATGATACTGGAACAGTTTTCGAAGTGCCTGATGAGCTCCTCAGCCTACCTGCTGCCACATATGGCTCAAGGGGTAGGCCAGAAGTCTTACTGCCTGTATATCAAGATCTAAAGACTGCTATTGCTCGTGTGGCGCAGCTAGGAATGATTGAGCATTTCGGCATCGACGATTTTGCAGTGACGCGTACAACTGGTGATATCTTGCTGTTGCCGCCAATGCGAGTTCGCAAAGGCACCTCTATGGCTCAAGAGCTTCTTGGCAAGCTGGCAGCCGACATCCGACGTAGGTATCAGCCAAGCCTGGGTTCCCGAGGTACTGCCGCTATCGTAAATATCCTAGAGGGAGAACAATAAGTATGGTCCTTCCGGGCGGTATCGAATCGCTTGATCAGACGAGGCTTCTTCATGATATCCAAGCGGTAGTCCCAGGGTTTTCTCCTAATGTCCATCAGAGTGCCGGTGATGCTGATTCGAGGCATCAGGTCCTCTTCGGCTCTTCTTCGGCTTACGGTGACATCGCAGTGAAGCCCTTTATGAACGCAGGAAGGGCGCGACATGAGTTGAGGATGACTGAAGAAGTGCAAGGGCGTGGCTTCCAAACACTACGTCCAATTGGTCTGGCGACAGGAGAGGTCGCGACGTATTTTGTAACGGCACGAAGGTCGGGGCTGCGCAATT